>JBEPYG010000031.1:0-20234 GCA_041641515.1 Roseiflexus sp. | reverse complement strand
ATCAACTGCAGATCGCGCACCGGTAGAACCCGCAGCGTGCTTGTCAGACGCTGCGTGTGACGCTTCAGAAGAGAGGGGCGATGACGTCTGATTGCTATCAGACGACGAGAGGGCGATCTGCCCGGTCGCCGTCTCAGGCGGATGTGATGTTGCCTGAGACGCTACACCCTGCGCCGCATGCGTATCAGTGTGCGCTGGTTGGGCAGATGGCGTCTGAACACCTGCAGCAGACTGCGCCTGCGCCGCCTGTTTCGCGCGCTGGTCAAGCCAGGCGATCCCCTGGCGCGCCTGTGGATTCAGCGGATTGATCCGCAGCGCCTGTTGCAGACATCGGCGCATATCTGCGGGATCGTCCACAACTCCTGCGAGCCAGACCCACGCATCTTCATTGTATCGATCAGCCTGAATGGCGTGTATCAGAAGCTGGCGCGCCTGGGCGCGCTGCCCGGCGCGCGCTGCTGCAATACCTTGTTGGAGCAACTCGTTCGCTGTCGTCATAGGATGTCTGCTCCGTCTCTGTTCTCCCAGACCTGTCTCCCCGGAAGCTACGTTATCGAACATATCACAAAGCGGGGGTCAGGAAGCGGAAAGCGCTTTAGCGTCAGCATACGACACAGGGCAGGAGAAGACAAGAGAGAAGGTAGTACCGTCGAGCAGTAGCCCCGACGGTTACGCGCAATCAGGCGATCCGCGTCGCCACCATTGCAGGAAGGATGCCGGTTTCATCTGAACGCGCCGCGTGCAGTATTGCGTCCAATCGCACCGGGGCAGCTGGGGTGAACATAGCTGATACGCGATAGATTTCCAGTCCCCTGCAAGCGAAGAGGGGATACAGGGGATACGACTCTATCGAATATCAGCTATGCGCGCGGCGGGCATTGCCCGCTTGGAGCACGGCAGTGCCGCGCCGACGGGATTTTACTCTGGCAAGCGTGGGCGCGCCAGGAACCCGACCCGCCGTGGGAATGGTTCACGATGAGGGGTTCGGGGGAAGCTCCCGAAGTCGAGAGTCGGCGGCGGGATAGCTTTCGCAAGCGCCATGAGACGTCGCCCCGCCGACGCAAAAACACCATCGTTACGGGACATGTGAACACTTACCAACCTGAAATGGTTGGCGCTGCCAGATCAAAAACCAGCGCTCCGCAACACAATCGCTACTGCGACCAGCGCGAGGATCAGACCCGGGATGAGGTAGATCAGTGCAGGCCCAATGCTCCGAAGGTCGGGCAGTGCCGGACCCGCGCGCGTTGACCCGACTTCGATCCGTTGCCCGCGCCAGTATGTGACTTTACTGCGGGTGGGCGGACCACCGGCGCGCCGCCAGACAAACCATCCTTCGCGGAGCAGGTACACTGCCGCCCCACCGAGAATCAGCACAACCAGGGGCCACGGCAATGCCCGACTGTTGGTTAGCACCAGAACCAGAACAATCAGTGCCAGCCAGCGCCAGTATTTATGAAAGAAGTCCATCGTTGCGATCAACGTATCGTCATTGGCATGACGATATGAATATACCCTTCGGCGCCAACCGGCTTGAAGACCGCCGGATGTTGCGGCGACTGGGTCTCCAGTGCCAGCTGTGGCGTCGAGATTGCAGCAATAGCATCCGACAAAAACTTAACGTTCAAAGCAATCTGCCCGCCTTCGCCGTGGATCATGGCATCGACCTGACCCTTATTGTCGCCAACTTCGACCGCATTGGCGCTGATTGTCAGGCGCCCCGGACCCATGTCGCCGCCTGGTTCCATGTGCAGGCGCACCGTGTTTGAGGGGGCAACTGTAAAGTAGGACGCCAGTTTGACCGCCTTCGTCAGTTCCTGAGTGTCGAGGACGACGCGCGTCTGGTACTGCTGCGGGATCACTCGGTCAACATCGGGGAACTTGCCGTCGATCAGGCGCGACACTAGATCGACGGCACTGGTATGGAAGAGCACCTGCCCACCGCCAGGCGTGACGATCATCTCGACCTGGCTCTCGTCGTCATTGAGGATGCGCGCCAGTTCATTCAACGCGCGCGCCGGAATGATCAGCTCCTGTGGTTGCGCAGCTGGTTCTGGCAATTCGATGATCCGCTGCGCCAGCCGGAAACCATCGGCAGCGGCAAAGATCGCGCGGTTGTCACGCAGGCGGAGTTGCACTCCCTGGAGCACCGGGCGAGTTTCCTCGGTAGCTGCGGCGAACGCTACCTGCTGGATCGTCTCGCGGAGCAACGACGCCGGGAAGACAGCCGTTGGCGTGCGGTTGTCCACAGTCGGAATCGTAGGAAACTCACTAGCTTCTGTCCCTTTGATATTGCTCTCGAAGCGAGCGCATTTCAGGTTCAACGTCTGCGTGCGCACATCAAGCATCAGGTCGATCCGGTCATTCGGCAAACTGCCAACGACATCGCTCAACAGTTTCGCCGGAACGGCGACGGCGCCCTCATCCTCAATTTTGGCGCCGATCCAGCACGTAATGCCAATCTCGAGATTCGTCGCAGCAAGTTTGAGGCGTCCGTCGTCACTGGCGATCAGGATGTTGCTGAGAACCGGCAGGGTGCTTTTCCCGGCGACAGCATGACCCACAACGGAAAGACCGCGTTTTAAGTTTTCCTGAAGACATGAAATCTTCATTGGCGACTCCTTGAGCGGCGCAAGTTTTTCAGGCGGTGCGCCATCGCACTGGCGGCGCGTGTGACATTAGGGACTGACATTATACCATTGCTTGGCGTTATTGACGTAAATCATCATTCCCGATACAATCGAGGTCACTTTTCAACATCGGACGCAACTATGTTCCACGGCAACTCTTTCTTCGCAGAGGCACGCACATCATGGACGACATGCTGCACGAAATCTTGCGCGCCGCACGACGGTTGCGGCGCGCGCTGCGCCCGACGCCACTCGAGGAGTCGATCCGGCTCGGCGCGTTGACCGACGGGCGGGCATTACTGAAACTGGAGAATACGCAACCGACCGGATCGTTCAAAGTGCGCGGCGCACTGAACGTATTGCTCTCATTGCCGCCCCAGGTTCGTGAGCGCGGCGTCGTAGCTGCGTCGTCGGGCAATCATGGCGCCGCCGTCGCCTATAGCGCGCTGACCCTTGGGGCGCCAGCACTGATCTTCGTTCCCGAAGACACGTCGCCGGTCAAGGTGAACGCCATGCGCGACTTTGGCGCCGATGTGCGGGTCTATGGCGATGATTGCGTGGTTGCTGAAACGTATGCGCGCACCTATGCGGCTGAACATGGTCTGACGTACATTTCACCCTACAACGACCCGCTGGTCATTGGCGGGCAGGGGACGATCGGCGTGGAACTGGCGCGCCAGATCGACCGCCTTGATGCGATTCTGGTCGCCGTCGGCGGCGGCGGCCTGATCAGCGGCATCGCCACCTACATGAAAGCGGTGCAGCCGGATGTGCGCATCATCGGGTGTTCGCCGATACATTCTCCTGCCATGTACGAGTCGGTGCTGGCAGGCGAGGTTGTCTCACCGCCTGTTCTTCCTACACTCTCGGACGGCACAGCTGGCGGCGTGGAACCAGGAGCGATCACCCTCGATCTGTGTCGTTCGCTGGTCGACGAATGGGTGCTGGTGTCCGAAAACGAGATCGCTGCCGCGATGCGCCTGATGATCGAAACGCAGCATACGCTGGTCGAAGGATCGGCGGGCGTCGCTGTCGCCGGGTATCTGCGCCTCAAGGAAGAGATGCGCGGCAAGACGGCGGCGATGATCATCTGCGGCGGCAATGTGAGTCTGGCGACATTGCGCGCTGTCATCGATATGAACGCCTGAAAGACGCGGTACAATAGCTCGGTCTGCCAGAGCAGGCAACCGCGTTTCACAGAAAGGATGTCGCTGCTATGTCCCGAATCCCGATTGCTCTGCAGTTGTACTCGGTGCGCGAAGATGCGGCACGCGATTTGCAGGGCGTGCTTGCTGCCGTTGCCGATATGGGGTATGAAGGGGTCGAGTTTGCCGGCTACTACGGGCACGATGCCCAAACGATTCGCACGTGGCTCGATGCGTATGGGCTCAAAGTCGCCGGCGCGCACGTCGGCATCGATACACTGCTCGGCGATGAACTTGCACGCACCGTCGCCTTCCATCAGACCATCGGCAACACCACGCTGATCGTTCCCGGGCTGGCGGAACAGTGGCGCAACTCACGCGCCGCCTGGTTGAAAACCGCCGAGACGCTCAACGCTATCGCCGTCGCGCTTAAGCCGTATGGTATGCGCACAGGGTATCACAACCATCATATCGAGTTTGTTCCGATGGAGGGTGAACTGCCGTGGGATACGCTCTTCAGCAACACCACTGATGATGTCATCATGCAGTTCGATACCGGCAATGCGCTCCACGGCGGCGCTCAGGCAGCGCCATTCCTGCGCCGCTACCCGAAGCGCGCAAAAACGGTGCATCTGAAGGAATACTCTGCCACAAACGAAGCGGCGCTGATCGGTGAAGGCGATGTGCCATGGACTGAGATTTTCGAGTTGTGCGAGACGATCGGCGGAACGGAGTGGTACATCGTCGAGCAGGAGAGTTACGCTTACCCGCCGCTTGAATGCGCCCGACGCTGCCTGCAGGCGCTCAAGGCGATGGGGAAGTAGGGTCGCGCAGGAAGGCGCGGAATACCCAGCCTTCCTGCGTTCCCGCCCGCACCCGCATCCAGACGTTCTCGCCGCTGCCGGCTGTCTCCCCCAGATATTCGACTTCATCGCCACGGCTCAAGGTCGTAAGAACCGGGTAATCAGTCCCCGGACCGGCACGCAGGTTCAGACGCCCGGCGGCGACCTGCATGACCGGTAACGCGGAGGGAGGCGCAACCGTGGCGGAAACCGTCGGTACAGGCGACGGCGTCGGAACATCAACGCTGGACGGTAACGCAATGATGGCGCCCCCCTGCGTCGTAGCAAAACCGGACAACACCGGCAGCAGCGCATCCCGGTATACGACGCCAGCCGCGCCAGCTGCCAGCAACAGCGCAACGATAACTATTACGCCGCGATGAGCGCGTCGGGTGGATGGTTTCGTCTCTGGTTGCACAGCGCTGTGTGGCTCTGGTTGTTCAGGCGCAGGCGCAGCACGTGGCCTTGTCTGGCGTGTCCGTAGCATGACCAGTTGCGGTTCTTCTTCGAAGTCGCTCGGCGGAGGAAGCGCGGGCGCAGCCGTGATAGCAGAAGCGGGCGGCAGATGCGTTGCACGGGACGTCGCACGAGGCAACACGTTCACTGCTGCACGCTCTGTCGGTGGTATTGTGGAAGGGAACCGCACCGTCAGCCGACGGATCAGAACGATCAGCGCGACCAGCGCAATCGCAGCGCCAAGCGTCAGACCGGCTGCGGTCCCATCGATTTGCCATGGCAAGCTGCTCACTCGGGTGACTGCGGCTTGCAACGCGCTGACGATCGCCTGCGTGAGCGCAAGCACAACACCCATCACGGCGAGCAGCGCCGCGAGGATTGCCAGACCGTCCAGAACGAACGCCGGTGCTCCGGGGTGCATACCGGCGAATCGGCGCGCGCGCGTCCAGCGGCGTTCCAGTTCGAGCAGTGTAACGGCGCTCAGAACCAGCGCCAGCAGAACCGATGGCGCCCCAAGGGTTGCAGCAAATGGTGCAAAAAGGCTCATAGGCGTCTCATGAGTCGTTGACAGCGCGGCGAAAAACCATCCAGTCCGGCTCTGCCTCTGCCAGCCCGGAGCGTTGTTCAGTACTGGCAGGCGTCTCTTGCTCAGCGCCCTCTATCTCCAGAATGCTCCTCAGGGTTTCCGCCAGCAACGCAGAGCAGTCTGGATCGGTCGCACGCTTACAGAGCACCGGATCGGTCGTCAGATCACCAATGACCTCTGCGGTCTTTTCGGGGTGCGCTACAATGATCCGGGCAACATAGCGGAACAACCACGCCTCCTGCGCGTGCAACAATTCAATCCAGCGCGCAACGATCTCGTGCCGCGAGCACTCGTCAGAAGAGCGCTCCGGCTTCTGCTGCGTTTTCGGTTGCTCGACCGGTTCACGTGACGCTCGCCAGTCGATCCAGTCCGGCGCAGGCGACACGGTATCCGATGATCCGGCGGCAGGCGGGCAGACATCGGTTTGCGGAGCGACGGTTTGAGACGGGGGTATCCACGACTCTGCACGTTCATCGTCTGTACTGTCGGTAGTGTTCTGTTCATCTTCCCAGATTGGGCTTAGAGACGAACCGACGGGCGTTGCAACAGGAGCATCGCGTCTGCTGTTGTTCCAATGCCAGGTACTGCATTCCTCCTCGTCACGTTCACCGGACATCCGCCAGGATGTTGCGGCGTTCTCCTGCGGCGCGTGCGCGAGCCATTGGAGATCGGAGTGCGCCGCATCGTCCGGCTGCGTATCTGCCTGTTGCATCTCGGGCGCGAATGGTTCGGCAACCTGCGAGTCGGCGAGCATCGGGCGCGGCGCTGGCAGACCTGGGGCGTGACGTCCCGCCTGAACCTGAACGGCAGGACGCAACAGCTCAAGATTACTGGCAGCGAGCGTAGCTTTGAGTACCGTATCGTTCCACAACTCATCGGTCATTGCTGCTGCAGCTTCGCGTTCTTGATGCAGCGCGAAGCGTGCTGCCACCCGATAGAGCGTGCGTTGCACCGCTGTGCGAATGATCTGCTCAGCGGCGCTAGGGGTATGCAGTTCGCCGTCGCGCGTCCGCAACCGATAGAATCCGCCAATGCGCACCTCAAACGCTTCACCGGGCTGATGACTTTCGACAGTGGCATAGATCAGCAACGGACGATCGCGGAACTGTTCGCGAATCGACTCCGCGAACTCCCGGGCGTGGCGATCCAGGTCGATACTGATATCAACGCGACGCAGCGCCAGCCCCAGCTGATCAAACCGTTTCGGTAACTCGTTGCCGGTCATGAGCGCTTCAACCAGATATTCTTTGAGCAATCCGCCTTCGTCGATGCCGAGTTTCCGTGCAATCGCGCGCGCGCGCTGAATGATCGCTTCCTCGAATTCACGCAACACATCGGCGTGCCCGACAGCAACACGCTCCGGGCGCACCACCTGATACACCAGCTGCAGCACGACGGTGAAGGCATACCCCACATCCTGCGAGTTGAGACGCAGGTCGAGTTCGAGCAGGCGCTCACGCATATCCACTTCGCGATACTCGAAGGGCAAATCGAGGTAATCTGAAAGCACACGCCGTGCATTCGCCGGAATAACCGACACCACCCGACCGCGGCGCGACACGACCAGCGCGATGTGTGGGTGAGCGGTAAGCGGTGCAAAACGTATGACATCACGCCAGCTACGGCGGCGGATCGGACCGACCAGAGGATCTGATTGAGAGCCTGACATACCGGCGCTCCGCTGTGCCTGTCATCTTCCAGCATATGTGTATCGACTCATGCGCGCACAGAGATACGCGGAATAACAAAAATGAAATATCTGGAGTACGTGTTCAGATTCGGTGTAAAAGAATTCGCGTAGCGACGTTGCATTGCAACGTCGCTGTGACTGCACCCTCACTCCCAGGAGAAGTGTGAACAGTTATTATCTGGAGTGATGCAAGCAGCAAGTACGGTTACCGGTGAAAGGCGGGCGCATGGAAGGGGTTCCTCATCTCTAACCCCGAACCCCTGACCGCTGCCCCACCCGCCGCGCCAGGCGTCGATCCAGTATCGCAAGCCCTGCTGCAGACCCGATTCCCACCACCATGCAGACCAGCCAGGGTAGCGCAGGCATGTTGATGTCGCGGCCAAAACTATAGAGCGCCCCGCCCGCATAGTTGCCGATGCCGCCACCGAGCGCCAGCGCCAGCGCACTGACGCCAAAATACGATCCGAGCGCCGCCGGGTTCGCCAGATCGGCGGCAACGGTCTGCTGCCCGGGCGCTGCCAACAACGCTCCAAGCGAGAAAAGCGCCACACTCGCCAGCAACGACCCGATGGCGCTGGCAAACGCCACGCTTCCCAGTCCCAGCGCCATCAGCACGATGCCAAGCATCAGCACCGGGAGCGGGCGGAGCCAGCGCTCTGCCAGACGCACAACCGGGTACTGCAACACGATGCTCATGCCAGCGTTCAACGCATAGAGCCAGCTGACTGCATCGGCAGTTCCCGCCAGCGCACGCGCCGCCAGAGGAAGCGAGATGGTCAACTGCACCCACATAAACCAGTATCCCATCAGCAGCACATTGAACGCCATGAACCGTCGATCGCGCAGCGCCATCAGAATGCCTGCCAGCAACTCGCTGCGTTCGGCTGCCACCTGCACCGGCGGCAGCAGCAAGAAGGTAATCCCGCAGGCGACAAAGAAACATCCACCAGCAGCAAACGCAACAAAGGCAAAATCGAGCCGTAAGAGCGCTGCGCCCGCCAGCGGACCGAGCGACATGCCCAGTCCGCGCACAATTCCTAACACGGCAAAGTAGCGATTGCGCTCCTCCGGGCGCGTCAACGCTACCATCGCCGCCGATGAAGGCGAATCGAACAATGCGCCGCCGAGCGCCGCCAGAATGGCGCTCATCATCAGCAACGGGTATGTCGTTGCAACGGCCATCGCGCTGAAACTGATCGCACGAATGAGCATCCCAATGACGATCAACTCCTTCGCGCCGAACCGGTCTGCCAGCGCACCGCCAAAGACCGTCAATCCCTGTTGCGTCAATTGCCGGATCGCCAGCACCAACCCCACTGCACCCGCCGACCACCCGAGATCATCGACATAACGTATCGATACGAGAGGGATGACCATAAAGAAGCCGCCCCACATGAGAAACGTGATTACGAGCATCACTATTGCGCCGTGGCGTCGTTGTACCGGGGAAAGCGTCGTCGAAACCTGTGCGTCTGTCATCAACTCGTCATCCAAACTCTACCAATGACTGTGGACGAATACCTGTGAGCATAGTAGCATGCAAAGTCATAGACCGTAACCGTGCGATCAGGTATCTACAGCGTGCCGAAAGTGCTTGACTATGACCCAGGCAGGTCACAGCGAAACGCGGCCACACGCCGATGCTTTGCTCCAGGCGCGTGCCGTGAATAGCGTCTCGTACTCCAGGGCGAGCTTCGACGCAGGTGATGGATTCGATCATGACGCATTGACACATATTCTCAAACGTGAGCGGCAGCTCAACGTACTGACCCAAATCCTGCACAGTGCACACGATATCGATAGCGTGATGCCCGACGTGGCGCGGATGGTCGCCGAACTGGTCGAAGCGGATGCAGCGGCGCTTCCACTCATTGTGCACGGTACAGAGACGCTCGAGTTCCGCTACACATATGGAATACCCGTTTCGCTCCTCTCCATGCAGCTCCCACGCGGTCCTACCCTTGCCTGGCAGATTATCGAGACACGACTCCCGGTGCTGGTCAATGCATACCTTCACGATGAGCGCGCGCTCGCCGAACTTGCGGCACAGGACATACGCGCTGTCGTCGGCGTACCGATCGCAGCCGATGAGCAACCGGTCGGCGTGCTCGCTGTCTATCGCATTGGACGCGATGATCCGTTTACAGTCCACGATCTGAACATTCTGACGGTCGTCGGGCGGCAGGTCGGGTTGACCATCGAGCGGATCCGACGGTATAAAACAGCCGTCCAGGAAGCGGAGCGGCGCGTTGCACTGTTCTATGCCAGTCAGCAGATCGGGGCAACCCTCGATCTACCGAATCTGTATCGCACGATCCATCAGTCTGTGACATCGCTCATTCCTTGCGACTCATTTGCGCTGATGTTGATCGACCCGGTGAGCAACCGGTTGGATATTGTGTACCGTGCCGGTGATTCGCCCGACACAGCGGAACACGCCAGAGACGAAGCGGTTGCACAGGTCATCGCCAGCGGGCAGTCGCTCTGCGTGACAGGCAACGGTCAGGATACGCGCCTGCTGATCGTCATGCGTCGCGGTGGACAAACATTTGGGGTTATGTCGGCACGCACCTGTGCTTCGCACATCTATTCCGCCACCGATCTCGAAATGCTCGACCAGCTGGCGACAACCGCAGCTATTGCGATCGAGAATGCCCGTCTTTTCGAGGCGGCGCGGCGCGAAGCCGACATGCGCACCCGACTCTACGAAGCGAGTCAACGTCTCGGTGCACTACTCGATCTGAGTCAGATCTACGACGAGCTCTATAGCGCTACCATGTCCCTCGTCTCCTGCGATGGGTTCCTGGTTGCGCTCAAGACTGACGAACAGGCGCCGCCGAGCGTCATTTACTGTGTTGGTCGCGCATACAGCAAAGCATGCGCCGATCTGGCGCATCGCGCAATTGCAAGTAAAACATCGCTTCGTTGCGATAATGATGCGTGTGGCGGCAGCGTCCTTGTTGCTGTGATGCGTCGCGGCGGGCGCGTCATCGGCGCCATCCTCGTTCGCGCACCTCAACCATACACCTACACCGACGCCGACTGCAGCGCCCTCGAACTCCTTGGGGCAACCGCAGTGATCGCACTCGATAATGCACGCCTCTTCGCCGATGCCCGACGCCACGCGACGATCGACGAATTGACCGGCGTATGGAACCGACGCTCTTTTTTCGAGAACGCCAGGCGCGAGTTTCAGCGCAGCCAGCGCACATTGCGTCCGCTGACGGTGCTGATGTTCGATGTCGATCACTTCAAGTTGGTGAACGATACTTACGGGCATACAGCAGGCGATCAGGTGCTGCGCGGAGTGGCGGAACGCTGCCGCAGCCAGTTACGCGTCATCGATATTATCGGGCGCTATGGCGGCGAGGAATTTGCGGTGGCGCTTCCCGAGACCGATATCGAAGCGGCAGAACAGATCGCAGAGCGCCTGCGCACCACTGTTGAGAATACATCATTCGTCACTGCTCAGGGATCGATTGCTCTGACGATCAGTATTGGCGTGGCGGTATATGAGCCAGATGATCAGACAACCCTCGATGCCGTCATTGATCGCGCCGATCGGGCGCTCTACCTCGCCAAGCGCAGCGGCCGCAACTGTGTGCGTGTCTGGTCGTATCCTGCGACAGAAGTCAGGGATTAGGAATTGCGAGATTATGAGCTGCCGGTGGCGAGACCTCAAGGGTCGGTCACATTCGCACGTTCGCACGTTCCCACGCCGTGTCACACTGTGAGCGGTGTCGGTTGCTGCACCCGCACTGCAACACGCGGCAGAACGACGGCAACCAGGATCATCCCCATACCCACGACCTGCAACAGTTCGAGGCGTTCGCCGAGCAGTGTTACTGCAATGAGTGTGGCGACCGGCGCCTCGATGACCGAGATCAGCCCCGCAACTTTCCCTGGGATGTAGCGCAACGACTGAGTAAACAGCGCATAACCGCCAAGTGTCGGACCAATGGCGATGATTGCAAGGATCAGCCATGCGGACGGCGCTTCGATCGCCCATATGTATGAATGCGTCGCCGGTGCAATCCAGTCGGCTGCCAGCGCCAGCGCCACGAGCGTCAGCGAACCGAAGGTCATGGTGTATGCCAGCGTCGTCCAGGGACTGATCGACGGCGCATTGCGCTGACCCGTCAGCACATAGACCGTATGGGTCACCGCCGTCAGCAGACCAACCACTGCGCCAATCCAGCCAATCCGCAAGACGGCAGGATCATAGGCGCGCACAACCAGTGCGCACCCTGCCAGTGCCAGCGCCATTGCTGCGATATGCACTTTCGTGATCGGCTCACGGAACAACAGCCATGCGCCAAGCGCAACAAATACGGGGTAGGTGTAAATGAGCACGACTGCGATAGCTGCGCCGTTCAGCGTCACCGACCAGAGCCACAGGGCGTGGTAGATGCCAATCGAGATCATGCCGGTCAGCGCCAGTTGCCCGATGGCGCTCCTGCCAATGCGCAGAAGCGACGGACGGAAAACCAGGAGGCCTGCCGTGCAGACGACTGCAATCAACAGATCACGCCAGAGCGCCAGGGTGAGACCGGGAATGGCATGTCGGGTGATCAGGTACGATAATCCAGGCGCAGTTGATGCCCAGACGACTGCCGCAAGCGCGCTGAGCGCATAACCGGTGCGAAGGTGTGTGTGCATGAGCGGGTACGTTCCTGTTGAGCGTATAAGAATGCATAGCACGTATAGTACTCGATATTTGCTGCCACACTGTTTCACCGTTTGATCACCGTTGACGATCTTCTACACAGCGAGTATACTACTACGCTATGGTATCGATGCAAACCACGATGGGAATACGACTGCTGATTCGCTGTCATCTGCCAATCGACGATTGGGCGGATGTCACCCTGCCCTCTGCGTCCCGGTGCGCAGAGGGTCTTTTATTTCATGCACCAGAAGGAGGACGACGTGACGATCGACTGGGACGATAAATACGCTCGCGAAGGGTTGACATTCGACGATGTGCTCCTGATCCCGGCTGAGTCGCAGGTGCTGCCGAGCGAGGTTGATGTCACAACCTGGCTGACCCGTTCGATCAGGATCAATATTCCGATCACCAGCGCTGCCATGGATACTGTCACCGAGCATCGCCTGGCGATTGCACTCGCGCGCGAAGGTGGCGTCGGCTTCATTCACAAGAATATGTCCATCGAAGCGCAGGCGGAAATGGTGCGGAAAGTGAAACGCTCCGAGAGCGGTATGATCACCGATCCGATCACGATGGGACCAGACAAAACCGTCGGCGATGCGCTCGATCTGATGGCTGAGTATCGCATTTCCGGCATTCCGATCACATCGCCGGACGGTGATCTGATCGGTATCGTAACCAACCGCGACCTGCGGTTCGAGACGGATCGCAGCCGTCCGATCCGCGATCTGATGACCACGCGCAACCTCATCACTGTGCCCGAGGGTACCACACTCGAACAGGCGAAGCAGATTTTGCATGAGCACCGGATCGAAAAACTGCTGGTGGTCGACCGGCGCGGCAAACTATCGGGGATGATTACCGTCAAGGATATTATGAAACAGATCGAGTACCCGAACGCCTGCAAGGACTCTCAGGGGCGTCTGCGGGTCGGTGCAGCAATCGGGGCCTCTGGCGACTATCTGGAACGTGCCGATGCGCTGGTGCGGGTCGGGGTGGATGTGCTGGCGATCGACACAGCACACGGGCACTCACGAGGGGTGCTCGACGCAGTGCTGCGCATTCGCGAGCGCTACCCGGACGTGCAACTGGTTGCCGGGAATGTGTCGACCGGGGCAGCGACTGCGGCCTTGTGCGAACGCGGCGTCGATGGGGTGAAAGTCGGGCAGGGGCCGGGGAGCATCTGCACCACGCGGGTGGTGACCGGCGCGGGAATGCCGCAGATTACGGCAATTACCGAATGTGCGCGGGTGGCGGCGCGGTTCGGCATTCCGATCATCGCCGATGGCGGCATTCGCTACAGTGGCGATATCGCCAAAGCGATCGCCGCCGGAGCGTGCACGGTGATGATCGGCTCGCTCCTGGCCGGAACCGAGGAGAGCCCAGGCGAAACAATTCTGTACGAGGGACGGAGTTACAAGAGTTATCGGGGGATGGGTTCGATTGGCGCAATGCAGCATGGCAGCGGCGACCGCTACTTCCAGGGAGGCACAGGGCGTAAACTCGTGGCGGAAGGGATCGAAGGTCGCGTGCCTTACAAAGGTCCGCTTAGCGATACGATCTTCCAGCTGGTCGGTGGCCTGCGATCCGGCATGGGGTATGTCGGCGCGAAGGATATCGAGTCGATGCGGCGCGATGCGCGCTTCATTCGCATTTCGATGGCCGGGTTGATCGAGAGCCATCCCCACGATGTGACCATCACCAAGGAAGCGCCGAACTATGAGCGGCGGTGAGTGAGTTCTCGCTCCCAAGATAAACACCGGCGCCTGCAGGTGATGTACGTAGGGCATCCTGATGCAAAAATAGCCAACGGACGAATTCTGGACGAACATGTAGCGACGTTGCACTGCAACGTCGCTAGTTGGGGACGGAACGTCATCATTGTCCGGCAGGGCGCACCTTGCGCCACGCAACGTCCCCTTCTTCACAGGGAAGGAACGTCTGTTGCTGTTGCAAGCAAGGTCTACCCCACCCGCTCGACACGCCCCTCGACCGGCACGGGTTCGACCAGTGCGCGAAAGACAGGACAGAGTCGTTCCACATCAGCCTGGATCTGTCGCAGTTCGTCGTCGGAAACGCCTCCTGAGATGCGGGCAATGTAGGCAAGACCAGAGGGTGGGATTGGCGCGCTGGCATCGACCTCCAGAATACCGCGAAAGTCGATCTGACCGGTGACCTCAACCTCAAGTGCATCGAAGCGCACACCACGATTGACCGCAACGATCAGATAGGTATGCGCCAGGCAACTCGCCAGCGATGCGAGCAACAATTCGGGCGAGGTGGGGCCCAGATTGTACCCCGCCAGCGCCGGCGCCGAGTCGGTCACAATGGTAAACTCGCGGATGCTGACCGGGCGAACGCCCGAGCCGCCTGCGACGCGCGCCACCACCTGCAACGATGAGGGAACGGCGTCGGGAGCGGATAATTTCTCGCGGAGTGCAGCGACACGTTGCGCCTTGAACTCTAGATAGTCGGGAAGATGAGGCATAGCGATCTCCTGCAGCATTTCTCGGACATACGACATGTGCCTGGGCGACGGATCACGTATCGCTCGTTGGACGTCCCCTCGCCATCGCACTTCCTGTGCGCCGTATTATAATCTCACCCTGCACCATTAGTCGCACATTGCGGAAGGCGCATATGGGTCGCCCTATCCGACCTCACCTTCGCGAAACGCACAAACGCCGCGAAAAACAGGATTGAGGATGCGGGCGAGACGCATGCGCACCCGGCAACTCTTTTCGCTTCAGAATGGAAAAAACCCGCGACCGGTGATAGTCGTGACAGGTAGTTCTGCACGGGCGCCGACCAGATAGTTGCGGCGCAAGATCGCTGTCGCCATCGGCATTCCTACCCCGGGCGCGTGATCATCCGCGTCAGTCGCGGCAGGAATGCCGGAGCAGGTTCACGCAGCGCTTCGACCGCCAGGATGCCGCCGAGCAGCAGCATGCCATAGAACTTGTACGAAACGCCGGCAATGGTGAGCATTCCGTGGATCGTTCCGTCGTAAAAACTCCATTGATTGCCATAGGCGATGAGCGCGAAACTGAGCGCCAGCGCTGAAGCATACGTGAGCGACACAGTACGCTCGCGCAGGTGGAGGATGAGCGCTCCGAACGGGATGACGAGCAGTGTTTCGTAGTGCATCCAGGCAGCTGGCGATGCCAGCACCATCAGCAACAGAAACAAGCTATACTGCAGCGCATACCCCGTGCTTTCGCGCGACACCGGGCGCAGCGCCAGCACACAGACCGCCAGCGACACAGCGCCGGAGATCAGCGTCCCCAGCAAGCGCACCATCTCGTTCTGGTAGATCGTTGCACTGCGCGGCGAGTCGGTCAGGCGGGCAAGGAATCCGGAGATCGTCTGGTTCTCGACCCACGAGGTCGTGCCGCCGATATTCGGCAGCACCTGCGTGATATAGATCACGTGTTCGTTCCAGCCGATAATTGCGATGGCCACACCATTGCATACCGCCATCGTCACAACGAAGCCGATCAATGCACGCCGGTATCCCTTGACGACGAAGAATGCCAGGAGCAGGATGGGATAAATCTTGAACAGCGTTCCCAGCGCCACCAGCACCCCTGCTGTCGCATCGCGTCCGCCCCGGAGCGCCCACAGCGCCAGCGTCAGCAGAAACAGCAGCACCAGATCGATCTGCCCGTATGCCAGCGTATCTGCCAGCGGACGAAAATTGAAAACGATCAGCAGACTGGCGGCACTGAGCGACACAAACGGCAGGCGCCACATGCGAAGCCAGATCAGGGCAGTGGTTGCGATCAGGACGGTGTTCATGATCCGGTGCCCCAGCAACACGGTCATTCCGTCCATGCCCACGAAAGGAACGAACAGCATGCCGTAGAAGGGAGGAACCTTGAACACATGACCGAAGTGATTGGTCAGCACTGCTTCGATGTCGTACATCGAGCCGCCGCGCATCCACTCACGCGCACCACGGAACAGGATCCAGAAATCGGGCGCCTGGCGGGTGTAGGCGAAGCCAATACTGTACGCCAGGTGCATCACAGCGCTGAGCGCCAGTACAAGCAATGCAACACAAACAACGCCGCTTTTTCCCTTTTGCAGGTATGCCGCTACTCCGGCGATCAGGAGTGCAGCAAGGGTTCCTGCACCAATCCACACGACCGGCGGCGGCGGCGCAACTGACAGCGCTCCATCGATGCTCATATATGCCTGCAGCAACGGCGACATCCACCATCCGATCGCCATCGCCAGTGGCAAAGAAGCGCCAGGGAAGGTCGGCGCGCGATAATCGCCCGCAGCTTCGAGCGGGACGATAAAGCGCAGCAGCGTTACCCCCACACACCCAATGAGCAGAATTGCGACAAATCGCTGGATGAACGGCAGGGTCTCCAGAGGGCGAAACGCAATACCTGCCGCTATCAGAAGCGTAAGCGTCAGGCTGGCAATAAAGGCGCTCCGCGGTGCAAAACCGATGACGCGCGGCAGAGCGAATCCCAGCGCACCAGCGATAAAGGCGCTGATCGCCACCCATAGCGAAGGCAACGAGACTCGTGTGTGTACAGGCGTCACGATGACCGTATCGACCATGACCCCCAGAGGACGTGCATCAGTCGGCGGGGTGATTGTGTCGCTGACGACCGTGATACGCAGCGCCCAATCGAGGTGTGCCATGGGGGGAAGCAGCAGACGATAGATGCGCGGTCGGTAGTCGGGGAATGTAAACGATGTCAGTTCATAGATGTCGTTCACCAATGTTACGTGGGGAGACGGCGCATCAGCCGGGCGCCCATTTGGCAGCCGCAGCGTCATAATCGCGGGGGTCAGCACTGGCGGCTGCGGCAGCGCAATCGTTGATTCGCCATCGCTCCAGCGAAAGCGCGCGGCGTTGTAGACATCGATTTCCGGATCGTGGAATCCGATCGCAAAGCGTGCATCACGTCCGCCAATATCGACACTCAGAGGCCACGCCTGTGCAAAAGCGATGCTGGAGAGCAATAATCCGCACAGCGCTGCAATCAACGCATACGCAACGTCACGAATGCCGGTGGTATTGTTGCTCATCACATCTCAGTTCTCGGTTCTCAGCGCCTGTCGTACAGCTGTTGCCACAGCGTGCACCTCATCATCGGTCAATTCGGGGAACATCGGCAACGAAAGGATTTCACGCGCCAGGCGTTCGGTCGTCGGCAGACCGCCGTGCGGCGCAAAGGGGGCATAGACCGGTTGCAGATGGGTTGGCAGCGGATAGTGAACATCCGTGCCGACGCCCTGCTCGCGCAAACGCGCCTGCAACGCATCACGTTCTGCTGCACGAATGACGTACAGGTGATAAACATGCTCTCCTTCCGGCGACGCTTTGGGCAGGATGAGACCAGTGTCTGCCAGAAGATCATCGTACATTGCGGCGATCGCGCGCCGTCGTGTGTTCCAGGCGGGCAGATAGCGCAACTTGACCGACAGCACGGCAGCCTGGAGTTCGTCGAGACGCGAATTGAGACCGCCAGCGTCGCGGGTGTAGTATTTGCGCTCCCAGCCATATTGTCGAAGACGACGTACCTTTTCTGCCAGCGCCGCGTCGTTCGTCGTCACTGCCCCCCCATCGCCGATCGCACCGAGGTTTTTCGTCGGGTAGAAACTGAAGCATCCCAGCGCCCCGATGCTTCCGGCGATGCGCCCGCGCCAGGTCGCCCCGTGCGCCTGTGCGCAGTCTTCGATCACCGGAATACCGTAGCGATCGGCAATGGCCATAATGGCGTCCATGTCGGCCATGCGACCGTAGAGATGGACCGGCATGATTGCGCGGGTGCGCGGCGTGATGGCCGCCTCGAGCGCAGCTGGATCCATCGTGTGACTGCGCTCGTCCACATCTACGAACACCGGACGCGCCCCAACCGCCACAATTGTGATCGCCTGATAGACACTGGCGTTTGCAACGGTGATCACTTCATCACCGAGACCGACGCCAAGCGCCGTAAGCGCCAGCTGGAGCGCCTCAGTGCCGTTGGCGACGCTAATGCACCATCGGGCATTGCAGAACGCCGCAAACTCTTCCTCGAATGCGCTCACCGCCGGCCCCAAAATATACCAGCCGCTGTCGAGAACCCTGGCGATGGCGCTATCAAGTTCGGTGCGGATTGTATCGTGCTGGCGTTTGAGGTCGCCAAAAGGGATGTTCGGGTGCATGGCAACACTTCTTTCCCACTACCAATAGTACTCGCGTTCTCGCCGGTAAAACTCGAGCGTGCGGCGCAATCCCTCGCGCAACGATACTTTGGGACGCCAGCCGAGCCGTCCCTGGATCAGACGGTAGTCGGCGTAGTAGTCGCCGATGTCGATGACTTTCCGATCCGGCGGGAACGGCACGATTTCAAAACTGCCGCCGCCATTGATCTCTACCAGCAATGCCGCCAGATCGCGCAGATTGATCGTTTCGTCACTGCCCAGATTCAAGATGCTGCCATCTGCCGCAGGTGACGCGCCTGCCATCAGCATCGCCTCGACCACATCATCGACATAGTTGAAATCGCGGATCTGAGAGCCGTCGCCGAAGACCTGGATCGGCTCTTCGTCGATCAGGCGCTTGATCCAGATGCCGAGAAAGGTCTGTCGGGCATCTTTGACGCGCATACGGGGACCATAGGTATTGGTCAGGCGCAGGGCGCAGGCGCGAATGCCGTAGACATTGTTGTACAGAATGTGGTACCACTCGCCGGCCATTTTGTTGACGCCGTTGACATCGACTGGATGGAGCAGATGGCGCTCATCGACCGGCAGATAATCGGGTTTACCGTAAATCTGGCGTGTCGAGGCGTATACCAGTTTCAAGTGTGGGTTGTGTTTCCGGCAAGCTTCGAGGATCGACAGTTGCGCGCGGCAGTTAATCTCGAGGTCGGTGTACGGATCAGTCATCGAGTCCAGGTGCGACGTCTGACCCGCAAGGTTGAAGAGATAATCCTGCCCCTGAACCAGATAGTTCATCGAATATTCGTCGCGCACATCGGCGATATTGACGCGCACGCGATGCTCGATGCCGGCAATGTTGCGCTGATTGCCGCCATAGATCGGAATGAGCGAGTCGACCAGCGTCACCTGTGCCTCGAGTTCGACCAGCCGGTGCGCCAGGGTCGAACCGATAAACCCTATGCCGCCGGTGATGAGCACGCGCGCTCCGCTGTACGCATGAGCATAACTGCTTGCTGGCATGCTCTCACCCTTCCTCAGACTAGATTGCACGCATTGCGCCGGTGGTCAGCGTTCGACCGGAAGTTCCTGCTGCTTTCGCCGCATCTTGATCCGCCGCATATGGTCACGGCGGATCACCAGTTTCCACCAGAGACCGATCAGTTGAATGCCGGTGCGCCATAACCGTGGGAAGTTGAAGAACTGACTCTGCCCATAGGTGCGGTGGTAATGATGCACCGGCACCTCGGCGAAGCGGTATCCGGCGTCCTGCAATTTCTTGACGAGTTCCAGACAGATCGTACCGCTGTCAGACTCCAGGTCGATGGTATCGAAGACGTGCCGTCGGATCAGGCGGAAATCACAATCGACATCGCGCAGTTTGAAGCCAAACAGAAACTTGACCGTATGGTGATAGATGCGCCCGATGATTTTGCGGTGCAGCGGATCGCTTCGGTCGATTTTCCAGCCATTGACAATATCGACGTCATCGCTCAACGCTGGCAGCAGCGCCTTAAGTTCACGCGGGTCATACTGCGCGTCTCCATCGGTGTAGAAGATCAGGTCTTTGGTGCAGGCGGCGAACCCGATACGCAGGGCGCCGCCATACCCAAGCGGCTCGCGGTACGAATAATAACGAAAGCGGTCGAACCGCTGCGCCAGTTCTTCCAGCACCTCGACCGTGTAGTCGGTGCTGCCATTTTCCACCACAATGACTTCGTAGTCGTCGGTCAACTCTTCCAGCGTCCTGATCGTTGTGACGACCAAGCTACCAATCGTGCCGCCGTCGTTGTACGCCGGAAAGAATGCCGAGATGCCCGGTCGTCGCTGCTCCTGACTCATTGCGTCCCTTGCCGTTGCGTCTGCGAATGCAAGCCGGAAGATTATAGCATACCGAATGTATGCGCTGTGTGCTGTCGCAGTGCCGCTCTCCTCTTGCACCGGCGGTCTGCGCCATTCCACCTGAACGCAATGATACGATGATTGGTAGCACAGATGCGGTCTGTTGTGAAGAGTCTGTAATTGTGAACCGATTGCGCCGGTTGTAT
>JBEPYG010000030.1:0-20267 GCA_041641515.1 Roseiflexus sp. | reverse complement strand
GTGCGCGCGCCTGTGCGCTGGACGCCGAATGCGTTGTGCAGGTGCACCATCATGGGTATACTCACAATCTCACCGGTTGAACGAAACACGACCGGTCAACGCCACTTCATCGGGGACTGCCGTTGCCGTGACCGGCGGCAGGGTACGGAGTGCGCGTTCGACGATCAGCAACCCGCCGGTCGCGTGGATCACCGCCGTAACCATCGTTGCCAGCGCCGCGCCGGTCAGTCCAAACTGCGGGATCAGCAAGGCACAGGCGCCGATCGTCGCCAGCGTCATGACCAGGAAGAGCAGCGCCTGCACCCGCAGACGACGCACCGCCGTCATCGCATCACCAACGAACCAGCCGACATAGCCGATCCCGGCGGCGACCATGACCAGGATGAAGATGTGGTTGTGTGCTCCGTACTCGGGACGATACATCAGCGTCAGAAGCCAGCCGCCGATCAGCCATGCCCCCAATACCCCCGCAATACCCAGAACCAGGGCAATCGCAACAAGCCGATACAGTAACGATCGAAAGGCGCGTACATCACCGCGGGCATAGTGCTGCGCCAGGCGTGGATTGGCTGCTGCAGCGAGTGCGCTGATGACCGTCGTACCGGCAACCTGAATGTAGGCAATAGCGGCAAAGATGCCCAGGCTCTCCGTTCCCAGGATGCGCTCGACGAAATAGCGCGGGATGGCGGTACTGAGCGAGACCAGCATGATCCCGATCCCAAGCGGGAGCGCCATCCACGCCAGACGCGTCGCAATCGCCACACGATCACGGATCGTCTGCGATGCCCGTGATGTCGGGGAGCGGCGCAAGGCGTTCACGCCATTCGGAATGTCATAGCACGCAAGAACCGCCGCCCACGCGACAGACATGCCAGCCACGCCCCAGAACACCGAGCCACTGAGATACACCGTCACAACCAGTGCCAGCAGTGAGAGCGCCCCCTTCACCATCATGCTCTGCGCAATGCGATCCATCCGCTCCAGGCGCTGGAGCAAACCATAGAACACATCACTGATCGACTCGCATGCTTTGGCGCATCCGACCGCAACAATGACCATTGCCACATCCCGTGGATACCCGGCTGCCAGCGTAATGCCGACGATGACCAGCAGCGCAAGCGTCGTCGTTGTCAGGCGAACGCCGAGGTAATCACGGAACTGGTATTGTTGCTGCGCATCTGTCGCCTGAATGGTGCGCAGATGCAGATTAGAGAACATAAATACCGGCGCAGTGATTGCAAGACCGAGCGCAAACACGCCAACCATTTCGGGTGAACCGAGTTTTGCCAGCGCCATGAGCATGCCCCATTGACACGCGGCATACACCACATTCCCGGCAAACGTCCAGGAAAAATTGGTGCGAAGCGAAAGGCGAGCGAATGGTTGATCTCGATGTTCTCCGGGCATACGTTTCTCGTCCCGCCAAAAAACCTGCCTATAGCGTCACCACCATCGGCAACAAAACCGTCTGATATGGAGGATATATTCTGATAATGCGCATCCCTCGACCGTCGAGTTGTAGTGCACTGATGGTCAGCCGGTCGCCCGAAACACTGAATGGCAATTCAATATCTGTTTCCGCGTCTTTTATGCGACTTGGCGCCTTTTCGATCCCAATTGCATGCCAGTCGATGGTTAATGCGGTTGTTTGAGCGGTTTCAGCCGTGTTATAAAGTGTCAGGTATTCCCTGCCAAACCGTTCGACCAGTATATTGTTATTTGTTGCGTTCGCGTAGGGAACGGGTTGCCATCCGGCGATGTTCAAGGCATGGACGAGATGAAGATGCTGCTGATATGCCTGCAACACGCGAGGTGCTGGAGGTTCACTCCAGAAATATCGTTCTGGGTTGGAGCCATAGCGATCAATATTGATATAGACCCCTTTTGCTGTATAGAGCGGCATATAGCGGCGAATCTGATCCAGGAAGGTGCGCTCGTCGTTTGCCCGCTCGAATCGCACACTGAACGTGATGGGACGCTGGTTTGCTCCCATACGAATGCGATTGATCAGGCGCAGTTTGTTTGACTCAGTCTCATCGTACAATTCATCGATCAATCGCCCATCACGCTCGATTTTGACAAATTCCTCGAGAATGTAATCTGCTTCCTGGTGTAAAATCCCGCCAATTGGCGCGCCGCTGGAAGCAATCGGCGCATCATCGGGCAGCGAGGCGCGCAATGCGCGCAGGAATGCCAGCGTCGTCAGATGCTCCAAAGCAACCACCCGACCGGTCGCGCGATCATAACTGAGCGGAAGCGACGCCACGCGCAACGCGCGCGGGTTGAAATCGGGGCGCAAATATACCCCAACGGTATCGACCGCAGCGCCATGGTAGCGATTGACCCCTTCGTCGGGATGGACATCCAGGTATGCCGGACCGTACAGACCATTGGCGCGTTTGACCACTTCCAGGTTCAACTGACCGAAATTAGCCATCATTGTGGGCGCCGGCGTGGTACGCGGTTCATTCGAGAAAGCGGTATCGATGCCAGGATCAGGATTGATGCCATCGAAAATGCAGCGTCGAACCCCTGGTTCCCACGGAACCTCGGTGATCATCGAGGCGAAACTGATTGAATTGAGCCAGCGTCCTTCCGCGTCCTGCAGCAACGATGCCCGGAAAGGAGCCGGCAGGTGGAACTTCCCGATCAGAAAGTTGGGACCGTTGCTGACCGTCATTTGATAGGCTTCGACACGCCGCCAGCCACTCCCCCGCTCACGTTCGAGCACCGGCCCGTAGACCTGCCCCCGCTCTCTTTGCCTGGTGCAGGTTGCAAACGGATACGATCCGGTACATGTCTCGGCAAACGGCTGACGTCCTTGTTCAATATCATCGTACAAGGCAAAACAGGCGTTGATATCCACTTCCCAAGTTTGCGAGACTCCCGAGGTTGAGGGAGTGACCTTTAGCCGCATTCCTCGATCGTAGTATCCGTGGGGCCAGATGTAGACCAGATTATCGACGCCGAAACGGCGACTCTGCGCTTTGTATCGCCCCCATATGGCGCCGATCCGGTAGTCGATCGGGTTTGGGAAGGCATCGTAGCTGTACTCTTCCAGCACGACCATGGTCGTTTTGCGCGGTAACCTGCCGGTGTGCGACTGAGGATAGAGTGCGACATATTTCGCATATGCCGAGCGCAAACCCCATGCCGGTTCATCGGGCACGAAGAGTGCAAGCGCAAAGGAAACGCTGTTGCCGAAACGGATATGATCGCCATCGATGCCAAGATGGAAGCAGGCATCGTATGAACGACGCTGCGTGTCGTAACGTACAACATACGCCGCCGGTCGCTCAGGATTAATTGAAACTGCCAGACCGTAGGTATCACCGGCAATGAGATTGAGACCATTCAGGTTGATGTCCAGGTCGGTCTTGAGATGAAAATCTCCATTTCCAAACGAACCGATGTCTACCAGTCGCTGAAGCGTGGTTTTGTACGGTTCCTGCCGCCGAACGATGATCTCACGGTCATCGAGATGGTGGTACCAGTAGTTCCCGATCAGATCGACAGGTATCTGCAAACATGCCTCGATTGCCCGGGAACGCTCCAGCGAACTGGTATTGACAATCGTCACTTCGACATCCAGGTGATCTGGATGCGTGGTCCACCGCTCTATCGTCTGCACTCCCATCACACGATTGTCACGGGTCACAACAAGGGTGTTGTCAACCTGTTCCGCTCGCGCAACCGGCGTACTGCGCGGATCAAGCAGCGGATTGCCACGCGGATCGTAGAGATGCACCGCCAGATCGGAACCGGTCGTCAGACCAAAGACGCGCCCCTGTACCTCCATGCGCACAAAGCGATTGGTCTCCTGGTCGAACACGAGCAGCAACCCATCGCGCGTGTGCAGCGTGATCTGCCTGGTTGTGTCCGCCACAGACGTTGCAGCGTCGGTCTCCGTCGGCGCTGCAGGAACAGTGATAGGAGAAGGCGCAACGTCTGCGGGGGGTGTGCGAAGCTCTTGCTCCGGCGACGCCGTCAATTCCGGCGGAGTCAGTCTCCCCGATCCACAGGACGCAAGGATCGACAGCGCCATCAATAGACAGGGCAACGATCTGCTCATTGCACTCAGAAGCAATGTATGCATTGAATGACCTCTGCGCGCTTGTCGGAAATCAACGACCAGGCGTAATCTGCACCAGGGCGGTCATATTCCAGCGCAAACGTTCGTCCAGGCGATCCGGCGTAATGACGACGGTATAGACAGTTACGTCATCTTCTCGACCGGCGCCAACCGGTTTGATGCTACTGACCTTACCGGGGATTTCGAGGTCGGGCAGGGCATTCAAGCGAATGATCGCCGGATCGCCCTCACGCAGACGTGTGACGCTCATCTCACTCAGGTTGGTGGTTTCGATACGCCAGGTGCGTCCATCTGCAAGACGCACGGCGATCAGCGTCGGATCGACAAACTCACCGGGTTTGACATTGAGCGCCGCAACCACCCCCGCGATTGGCGCGCGCAGGATTGCGCGTTCGCGCGCCAGCTCAGCCTCTTCGAGCGCAACCCGCGCTTCTTCAACCCGCGCCTGCGCTACGGCAGCCTCCGCCGGACGTATCCCTGCCAGCAGGCGTTCCAGTTCAGCTTCGGCAATCGCCACCTCTGCACGGGCCGCCTCGATAGCGCCTGCGCGCTGTTCTCCCTGAAGGCGAGCGAGATCATCCTCTGCCTGCGCCACAGCAGCGCGCGCAAAAGCAATCTGATCGGGGTCTGGCGCTGCCAGCGCGCGTTCGAGGCGTGCTCTGGCGGCATCGACGCGCGCTTCTGCTGCGGTCAGGACTGTGCGCTCGGTCTGCATCGCCGTTTCGTATGCCACTCGCGCCTGCTCGAGCGCTTTCTCGGCATTTTCCATCGCCAGACGCGCACTGACCTCGCGGGTGCGGTGTTCAGCGGTCAGCGGTTCCACTCGCGCCTGGTTCTCGTCGCGAATGCGCGCATATTCAATCTGTCGATCACGCAGCACATTGGCCGCCTGCTCCATCTGCAACTGCAGCGTGGTCTTTTCGAGCGCAAGGCGATCGCGGGTCGCATGAAGTTCTGCTTCCGCCTGGCGCACTTCAGCCCGTAGCGCGCGAACCTCAGCAGAGTTCGGTCCCGCTTCCAGACGTGCCAGCACGGCGCGCGCGGCATCGAGCCGCGCCTGGGCCGCTGCTCTAGCTTGCGGGGTCACGGCGCCGCTCACCTCGCGCAGGCGCGCCTGGGCGCGCGCCAGCTCCGCCTGGGCGCGCTGAATATCGGCAGGTGCAGCCGTGCTCATCACAAGTTCGTAGTCTGCCTGCGCCGCCGCCAGACCGGCGCGCGCCCGGTCAATGCGCAGGTCAAGTTCACCTGTATTGAGGCGCAGAAGCGGGTCCCCTGCTCTTACAATGTCACCTTCACGCACCAACACCTCGTCCACAATGCCGCTCATTGACATGCGCAAGTCAACATGACTGCCTGGCGCTACAATGCCGTTTGCGACGATCGGTTGAATAGCTGGCGCGACGACGGGCGGTGGCGGTGCGCTCTCGGTCGATGCGCTGGCGGTCAGCGGCTCAGCGACTCGACCGCATGCAGTCAGGATGCCTCCTGCCACCAGCACAATCGCCAGCAGTGCAGGAACAACCCTGGATTCAGGAAACACCATCGTAGACCTCCCTCTGTTGCACCAGAGACGCAATCTTTCGCACGGCATCGGCGCCGCTCTTTCGTTCCAGACGCAGGGCAAGACCGGTTACCGGTCAGCAGAGCGCGATGGCAGCGCAGATACCGGCGGTGTTGAAGCAGGGTGAGGACGTTGTGCGTCGCTGAAACTCAGCGATGAAAGCAGATGCATACCAGCAGATTGTTGCGCCATCGAAGAAGGATGTGCTCCATAGGCAAAGACAGCTACATCATCATCAGGAACGCCGGTCAGCACAAGACCGGATACGCGGACAGACGCCTGATCAAGGACTGATCGCGCCAGCGCGGCAGCAGCGCTGTGGGTTGTTTCAGCCCGCACGACGAGCAATGCGGCATCAACCGCCTGTGCCAGGAGAAACGACTCGGCGGCGCGAAGAACCACAGGCGCGGCAACGATCACCAGATCGGCATGCTGATACACCTCCTGGAGACACCTGCGCAATCGGGACAGGTCGAAAAGGCTCAAAGGGTTCGAAACCGGAGCGCCGCCGGGAAGCAGAAAGAGGTTGGCGACCGGCGTCGGTATCAGGTATCGATACACCGGCACATCATGCGTACATTCGAGCATGTCACGCAGTCCAACGTCCCCTTTCAGATTGAACCAGGAATGAAGCGTCGGACGTCGGAGGTCACCATCAACCAGAACGATGCGCTGACCGAGTTGGGCGTAGATGATTGCCAGATGCACTGCCACTGCCAAAACATCGGTGAGCGGTTCGGCGCTCGCGACCATCAACGAACGTGCCGAATGATCGGACAACGCGCCGCGCAGACGCACCGCGAGGATTCGATACGCTTCTCGCGACGGATCGCTCGCCTGATCGATCACCTCGAACCGTGCAGTGCCGTCCAGTGATCGACCGATGACGCCGAGAGCCGGTGCGCCGGTCGCCTGCTCAGCCTCGCCGCCATCCTTGATCGTCGTATCGGTATACTCGCGCACCAGCGCAACACCGGTCATCCCAAGAAACCCCAGGATCAGAGCGAGGAGCGTGTCGCGCACGATCTTCGGGCTTGCCGGAACAGGATCGGGCTGCGCCGGCTCGACCACGTTCAGTCCGCGAATGTCACCCGCATACGTTCCCGAAAGCATCTGACGATCCTGCTCGCGCAACACACGCACCAGTTCATTGGCAATATCGGCTGCACGCTGTGGCGAACGGTCGTATGCCGTCACCACAATCAACTGGGTATCGCGAATGGTCGAAACCCGCACATTGCGCATCAGGCGGTCGGGAGTAATCTCGAGCTGGAGGCTGGTAATGACCATCTCGTACAACGGTCGCTTCTTGAGCAGTTCTGCATAAGTGCGGGTCAGTTGCTGGCTCATCAACACCGACTCATAATCTGGCGCTGCAATACCCCGTCCCTGGTTGACCAGCAGGGTCGTTGAAGCTTGGTATGTCGGAGGTCGAAGGAGACCGACAATGAGGGTGAACAGACCGATGACCCCTGCACCGGCAAGAACCAGGCGCAGCTGCCGCCGCAGAAGTCGCCGCACAAATCGTGTATCCACGCCACACTCTCCTTCCAGACTCGTCATTGGTCAACCTTGATCACGGCTCATTGCCAACGTCTGCACCGAACCACTGATCTCTACACAAATGGGACGATCCCGACAGCGTCATTCAAAACTGTTAGGGGACGAATTGGATCACCATCAGCCGGACGGTTGAAAGCGCTATCAGCTAATACACCGCCCCTCTGCTGAACGTTCGTTACAGAGCTATGAGTCTGCTGGAGGATGGAAGGACGTTATGCTCGAAGTGGGCAGGATGAGGTTGTTTGCTACGTCGCACTATAGCAATCTCAGATAAACACCTTCTTGCGATGCACTCGATCAATGGTGACATTTTGTTCATTGACGTGATGATGATGGGTTTAATTGCGATTAAAAGTGCGTGTCAATCGAGTGAAGCTAGTACGTATAAGTGTTCTTATGCGGACGTGTATTCATCGCCACGAAGGCGCCTCTGTCAATACGTTGGCAGGTCAGGATCGCGACTGCAAAGAATAGATCTGAGATTTTATTGCTGACAGGCGGGTTGTATGAATAAAAAGTCATCTTGATGGTCTAAATGAGGTTATCGTTCATCGTTGTGCTAGGCGCATTCGCGAATGGTTGTTCAGGCATTGTGTTCGCGTGCCAGCTAGGGAAGGCGCATTATCCGTGTGCGTGCGGGCAAGATCGCCAGCTTCATCGATGAAAATGCGCCGGTAGCGCATTATCCGTGTGCGTGCGGGCAAGATACCGATGTGCCCGCAAGTAAGGTACCCGTTCGGTTGCGGCAACTCTGTCTATCTCTGGCGCAAGGGTTTGTCTCGCTCGCCGATCGAACGCTGCCACGGGCAACTCGTGGTACTATGGAATGAACAATTGGAGACACATCTCGCCGGGGTGCTGATGAAGCGCATTGTGTTCACAGTGTTATTCCTCATGCTGGTTGCCTGCAGTCAACCTGCTGCTTCCCCCTCGCCCACACCTGTGCCCGGTCGTACACCAGTCGTTCGCCCGATCACGCCGCCCGCCGATCCAGGACGACTGGCGCAACGCGCAACACCGCCGCCGGAAGCAGCGCCGCTCCTGACAGAACGGCTGGCACAGGTCGAACAGGCGTTGATACGCGCCGAACCGCTCATGCTGCTCGAAGATCTCGATGCAGCACAGCAAGCAGCTTGGCAACTAGCTGTCGCCGATGAGCGCGTGCGCCAGGCGCTCTCGACCGCCGACGGACGCCTGGTGCGCTCTGAGGTATTTGGCGTCTATCCGCTCGGTCCCGCCGATGATGCGCTGGTCGGCGCCGAATGTGAGAACCAGGCGTGTTACCGTGTCGAATTGTACGACTACGCCCGTGACCGGACAGTGCTGGCAGTCGTCGATCCGGCAGCTCGGCGCCTCTACCGCGTCGCCGTTCTCGACGACACCCAGCCGACCGTCGTGCCGCGTCACCTGCTCGATCTTGCAGCGCAGATTGCGCTGGCAGCTCCCGAAGTGCGCGAAGAACTCGATCTGCCGCCAGATCAGAGCATGATCCAGCAGCCGCAGATGAAGGTGCAGTTTCAGGCGACCGCCTGCGAACGTTCGCGTCACCTCTGCACAGCGCCGATCTTCGTCTGGGGTGAGCGTGCATTGTGGGTGATCGTCGATCTGGTTGACTACACGATCATCGGACTGCGCTGGACCGACCTCGGTGCGTCGAGCCGTCGCGCCGTCACCGAGCAACGGTTGCAGGACGATGTGGTGACAGCACGCTTCTGCGACCGGAAGACCGAACTGCGCCGCGACGGCTGGTCGTTGCGCTACCTGTTGACCAGTACCGATGGGTTGCGCATCGAAGAGGTGCAGTTCAACGGCGAGCCAGTGTTGCGCAGCGCCAAACTGGTCGATGTCCACATCAGTTATTCGCAACAGGAAGGGTTTGGCTACAGTGATGCGCTGGGATGCCCGGCGTTCTCGGCGGCGGCAGTCGTCGCGTGGGACGGTCCGCAGATCGAGGAGATTCGTTCCGTAAGCGGCGTTGAGGGGTTTGCCCTGGTGCAGCGCTTCCGCAGCGAATTCTGGCCCACGCCGTGCAACTATGCGTATCGCCAGCGCTACGAGTTCTATCAGGATGGCAGTTTTCGCGTTGTGTTCGTGAGCGAAGGGCGCGGCTGCGGCAATGATGGCGTCTATCGTCCGGTTATGCGCATTGCCCTGGCAGACGATCAGTACACATTCTCGGAATGGGACGGCGCCGGCTGGCGCGACTGGACGACCGAAGGATGGCAGCTGCAGCGTGACGCAACGCCGTACACGCCGGAAGGGTTCCAATACCGCATAACGAATGTTGCCCGACGCGGATGGTATATTGCACCGGGGCGTGGGCAGTTCGGCGATGGGGGGCGCGGTGACAATGCGTATCTCTATGCCGCGCGCGGCGATGCCGGTCGCGACGAGGGCGAGAGCGATCTGCCGACCCTCGGCGACTGTTGCAATACCGACGAGCGGCAGGGACCGGAGCGTTTCCTGACGCCGCCGGAGTCGCTGGAGCGTGCGCCGCTGGTCATCTGGTACGTACCACAGTTGAAGAACTCGGACACCCCTGGCGATGAGTATTGCTGGGCAGACTCAGTGCTGAGCGATGGCATGTTTGTGTCGCGTGTCTGGCCCTGTGCCGCCGGTCCGTTGTTTGTCCCTGTAGGAGGCGGGTGATGGGGAAACGACGCCGAACCGTCAGACCTGGAACACGCCGCCCTGCCGCCGCCCCATCGCCATCTGCCGGTCGCGGGGTACTGCTGCTCGCCGCGGGGGTGGTTGCGTTGCTGGCGATCGCCGGCGCTGGCTGGTGGATGACGCGCAGTGCAGAGAACGCCGTTCCCGCCGCGCCCACCCGCCAGGCTTCCGTCATCGGCGGGGTCACCGGGTGTCGCGGCATCCCACGATTCGCCGTGCGGCTGGGATATGCCGACCGGCTCGGCATCAGCACCAGTGAGCGCTTGTACCGCGGACTGGTTATCTTCGACGGGCGCGTGCCGGTGACCGCCGACCCGGCGCAACGCGATATTCATCAGGAACCATCGTGGGACGATGCCGGAACGCTTGGACCATTCGTGATCGACCGTGATGGTCACATTTACACCGCTGCCGTACCACGGACTGCTGTCAGTGACAATCCCCCCGGAAGTTTGAACGTTATCTACCGTATCGACAGCGAGACAGCAGAACTGCAGCCGTTCGTCACCCTGCCCGGCGCCGTCGGTTCGAGCGACAATCCGTTCGGCGTTCTGGGGCTGGCATACGACTGCGACACGCATGTGCTCTACGCCAGCACCGTTGCAGGTTCGACCCGCCAGGCGGAACAGGGGAGAATTGTGCGGATCGATCTGACGAGCAGGGAAATCAGCGATGAGGTGATCGGCATCGACGCCATCGGACTGGCGGTATTCCAGGGGCGCGCCGGGAAACGCCTCTACATCGGTCTGGCGCGCAATGCCGAAGTCGGTTCAGTTGCGCTCGACGCTGACGGTCACGCTACCGGCGAGTTTCGTATCGACCTGACCCTCGATGAACGTCTGGCGAATTTCGCCGAACCGCGGGTGCGGCGGATCGGTTTCGATCAAACGAATATGACCCTCTTCGTCGTGCCGTTTGCCTTCAACCTGCGCGCCGTCTCCGAGCAACAACAGGTCATCCTGCGGTATGGCTACGACGCCGAACGTGACTCCTGGGTTCCCTTCCCCGAAAGCATCCCTGCATCTGGCTGAGCGCATCGGCGTCACCGCACCCAACAGTGTGCCGTGCCCAGCGGGGGCATGGGAGGGGCACGGCGTGCCGTGCCCGACGGCGTACCGTGCCCGGAAAGGGTCACATCTGGTCACAACATCGGCGTCTGCCGTTGCGCCAGCTGAATCGGAATGTGCCATGGATCGCGCAAAAATGTCAGCCGGTCACCAGCTGGCGTCGTTTCGATAGGCGCGACATGGGTTGCGCCAGCAGCTACCAGACGCGCAATATCAGCTTCCATATCGCTCGTGGTAAACGCCAGGTGTAGCACCAGCGGCGCAAGGGAAGCATAATCGGGCACAGGAGCAGCTGGGTTACGGTAGATTTCGATCATACTGCGTTGAGCTGAGTCGGAAAGAAAATAGATTGCATTGGGCGTCGGAATATGGCGCACAATCTGCATCCCCAGGTGAGCTGTGTACCACTGTGCCATCGCATCGGGATCGGACACATTCAGAGCGACGTGTTCGAGGCGCATCGATACTTCCTTTCGTACTGAAACTGTGATGCCATAAGTATATTCCATGAGCGGGTAATAACAAACCTGTCAGACACAAAACGCTTTTCTAACGAAATTAACCATTGATCGGCGTCAGTTCACGTGTTAGGATAGTACGACCAGCTATACAACACACTCTACGTCCTCCAGCGCTGGAATGTATCAAAGCAGCGTACTGACGGTTGAAGCCGCGTCCCTGAGGCGCTGATGCGTAGGCGTTGGTTCTTGATCTGCCTGACAAGGATGCACCGACGCACTCCATCCACAAAGATAGGTGAACTTCCTCGGTCATGCGCTTGTCGTCGGCTCGCAGAAATGTGAGATTGCGATGCCGTAAACGATAATTGAGTTCGAGTTGACTCATGACGCATCGCCTGGCATATGCGTTGATCATGGCGCTGCTTCTGATCATGCCCAGCGCAAGTCTCTCTCTGCCCCCATCTGCTCCGGAGACGCGGGCATCAGAGGATGTGCATCGAGCAACAATTGAATTGGGACGTTCTTTGTTCTATGACCGGCGTCTGTCAGGGAATGGGCGGATTGCGTGCGCAACCTGTCACCGTCAGGAATTGGGGTTCAGCGATGGACGGATTGTTCCGGTCGGCGCGACCGGCGCACCGTTACGTCGGAATGCGCCTGGGCTGTTCAACAGCGGCGAACTGTCAGTGTTCACCTGGGCGCACGAAGTGCGGCAGCTGGATCAGCAGATAGAACGGGCGCTCTTTACCGCCGACCCGCCTGAGATGGGTGTTGCAGGAAATGAAACTATCGTGATTGACCGACTGCGAACCGATCCGGTGTATCTCCATCGATTTGCTGATGCGTTTCCTGCGGATGACGATCCATTCACCTGGCAGCGGATCACCGAAGCATTGGGCGCCTTTGTTCGCTCACTGAATGCACGGAATACGCCATATGACCGGTATGTCTACCTTGGTGACAGGTCAGCGCTGAGCGAAGCTGCAAAGCGCGGCATGGCGCTCTTCTTCTCACCAGGACTGGCGTGCGGGCATTGCCACGTCGATCTTTCGCCGCCTGAGCGCACCACGCCGCCGCGCTGGTTCGATCTGGCGCATGTGGCCACAGGCGCCGGGCGCAGTGCAGATCGTGGGCTCGCAGAACACACAGGCAACCCGGCAGATGCCTGCCGGTTTCGCGTTCCGCCACTGCGGAATGTAGCGGTCACAGCGCCATATATGCACGACGGGAGCCTGTCAACGCTCAAAGATGTCATCCGCTTCTACGAATCAGGCGGGCGCTGGGGCGCCGAGGTCGAACCAGAATGCGCTGCCGCCCGTCATCCGCTGATTGCTGGTTTTGTCTTGAGCGATAGTGAACGCCGCGACCTGATTGCTTTTCTCGAAGCGCTAACCGATGAAGAGGCGTTGAAGAACCCTGCTTTCGCCGATCCATTCCGAAGCCAGTGAGCGAACCTTGTCTGTTCGCTTGCTTTCCGTCGTTATTTCACGGGAGGATACAACATGAAACGGTTCTTACACCCAGGCAGGTGCATTCCGGTTCTGACCATCAGTGCAATCATCGTGGCGCTTCTGTCCGCTGCCCTGCCAGACCCCATCCGCGTTCAGGCCGCCGGTGTTATCAGCGGCAATGTGTTCCGCGATTTCAACGGCGATGGAGTACGCGATGAGACCGAACCCGGTGTCGGCGGCATCACGGTGACAGCCTTTGATTCGTCGGGCGCCGCGGCGGGAATAACCGTCAGTTTCGCAACGCTGTGCCTCGGTCCTGGAAATCCGATAGCTGAGTGTACTGCGCCGAACACACCCGCAATAGGGAGTTACACCCTCAATGCCGGCGGCACGGGACCGTATCGCATCGAGTTCAGCGGGTGGCCTGCGTATATGCGTCCAGCGGTACAGGGCGCGAGTAACAATACCAGCATCCAGTTCGTGCCGGACGGCAACTCATCGAATATTAATTTCGCGTTGCACAATCCGGCAGAATATTGCCAGCAGGGACCAGACGTTGTCACCAGTTGCTACACCAATGGCGACCCGCAGGGTGGCGGCTCAACGGCAGGACGCTTTGCGATCGTGCAGGTTCCATTTGAGCCGACAACCACCGGTCCCGGAGAGAATGTGTATCTGGCAACGGGACGGCAGGTTGGCGCCACCTGGGGACTTGCCTACCAGCGCTCCAGTCGAACGCTGCTGGCGGCGGCGGTCGTCAAACGGCACACCGGTTTTGGCGTGGGCGGTATCGGCGCCATCTATCGCATTGACCGCGATGGGGTTGTTGATCCCGGTGTCCTGATTGATCTGAATACACCGGGATACCCATCCGGCGTCGCGGTCGGTCCTGATCCACGCAGTCCTGGCGACCTGAGCATCAACGAAGGCGATCCCAACCGCGACCCGGCAGCGTTCGACGCGGTCGGTAAACGTGGCATCGGCGGCATTTCGCTGTCAGAAGATGAAGAAACCCTCTGGGTCATTAACCTGACAGAACGAACGCTGCTCGAAATTCGCATTGGTGTTCCACCGGTCACCCCAACGGCGGATGACATCACCGTGCATCCGCTTCCCGTGCCTGCGTGTAGCGATGGCGAATTTCGCCCGTGGGCAGTAAAAGCCTATGCCGGGCAGGTATACGTAGGCGGCGTTTGTTCAGGCGAATTTCCCTATACAGGAAAAAACGTCGATACGTCCGACCTGACAGCGCATATCTACCGACATACTCCCGGCGGACCGGTCGGGAACTTTACTGAAGTCTTCTCGTTTCCGCTCAACTATCCGCGCGGGCTGGTCTCGCGCGGCAATCCTGGCGACCCGCGACCATCCGCCGCCTGGCTGCCCTGGATCAACGAATGGAGCGATATCGGCCCGCCGATGCCGTTGCCGAATGAGGGACCGTTCGCGCAGACAATGTACCCGCAGCCAATGCTGACATCGATCGATTTCGATGTTGATGGCGCCATCTTGGTTGCGTTCAACGACCGTGCCGGCATGCAACTGGGTAATCGCAATTACAGCACCATTGCCACGGATACGGGTGAATACGCCGGTGTCGCTGCCGGCGATCTGTTGCGTGTGTGCGTCAATCCTGCCGCTCCTTCCGGCTACAGCCTGGAAAACGCTGGAGCATGCCCTGGCGGACTTGTCGGCGGCTCGACGACCAACCGGCAGGGACCGGGCAATGGCGAGTTCTACAGCCGCGACGAATACGGTTCTGCCCACGACGAAGTAACAATTGGCGGTATGGCAGTCCACTATGGGCAGCGTCGAATTATCACCACTGCCTACGATGCGTTGCCGGCAGAGCTGCGCGGTCCGGTGCGCTCCGGTGGTTTGCGCTGGTTCAATGCAGCTAATGGCGCCCTCACGAACGCCTATGTTATTTTTGGGCAGGATCAACCGATCGGTTCGCCACCAGGCACCCGGGTGCGGCGGGCAACCTTTGGCAAATCGGCAGGGCTTGGCGACCTGGAGACGTTCTGCGATCAGGCGCCGATCGAGATCGGCAACCGCGTCTGGCGTGATACGAACCGGAATGGTGTGCAGGATCCCGATGAACCGCCCATCCCCGGCGTCAGGATCGAGTTGTGGCGCAACGGCACACGGATCGGCGTGGCGGTGACCGACGCTGAAGGAACATACTACTTCCGCAGCGGAAGGGATCAGATCGATGCAAATCTGGAAGACAACATCATCCACGATGGCGGCATCGGCATTCGCACGCGCACCGGAACGCCCGGAGGCGAATCGGCGTATGAGATTCGCATTCCGAACATCACCGGTCCGAACCGGCAGACGCCGTTGACCAACCTGACGCTGACCGTTGCAACCAACGATGCCAGCCCTGGCGGTGACAGCCGCGACTCGAACGGCATTGTGCGCGGGAATGATGCGGTGTATGTCATTCCTTACGAAAACCATGCCGCTGCTGGTACGAATAATCACACCTACGATTTCGGGTTCTTCGAGGGTGTTCCTACGGCGATTACGCTCGAGTCGTTTACTGCTGAATGGGAAGACGGGGGTCTGACGATCCGCTGGGTAACGGTGATGGAACTCGATACGCTCGGTTTTCGCCTGTTACGCAGTACGACCGGGCGAATCGACGATGCAGTAGTGGTGACGCCTGCGCTCATCCGCGCGCGTGGCGGATCCGATAGCGGTGCGACGTATCTGTGGCGCGATCTGACGGCGCAACCCTCTGCAAGCGGGGGAGGTTGGGGTGGCGCATACACCTACTGGCTGGAGGAGGTCGAAACAACGGGACGGGTGAACCGGTACGGCCCGGCAACAGTGCGCGTCAGGGCGTCATCGCCGCCGTACCAGGTCATTCTTCCCTTGGTTGTCCGGTGACCAGAGAAAATCGCGGCAATCGCCGCACGGATCGTGACAGGCGCGTAGCGTTCATATCTCGCCTGGGAGTAAGGACTTCCCGACCTCGCCTGATACCTGGGCATATGGTTGGTTGATGGTTCTGAGGAACCCGCTCTCGCGTCCGTGCTGGCGAGATGTGCCCGGTTGGGGGCACGGCGCCGCCGTGCCCCGACGAGTTTCTCTCCCGGAGCGCGCGGGCGCACCAACCCCATCCACTCGGCCGAAACCGAAACCGACATGCTCTCCCGGAACGTACAGGCGCACCAGGGGTGCGTCTCGCTCCATACGACGGGTTCTCTGGTCTGCCAGAACATTACCCCCTCTCGCCCGCGCAGCTTTCGGCGTGAGCTCAGCGGGGAGACGCCCGCTACGGTGCACGCACGCCAAGCACAACCGTTATGTTTGGGTCGATCCACTCACCAGGCGCAGGAAGTGTGCTGACGACGGCATATGGCGCGTATTCGTCGAACACATTGGGAATACGGTCGCGCGTCTGGTAATCGACATAGACGTTGAAGACGCCAAGCGCCGCCAGTTGCTCCTTCGCCTGGTTCTCGCCGAAGCGCCGCAGATCCGGCATGCGCACCGCGCCCGGCGCAGGCGGCGTGTGGGGGATGAGCATGTCTGCCGTACATGCCGGAATGGCGGAAGCGACGACCGGCGCAACGGTCCGGTCGCCAATCGAGTTGCTCATCCCTTCCCACTGGTACACAATCTGCTCATCAGGATCGGGCGGCGGCACGTTCCATGCCAGGATAGTCGTTACCTGTTCGGGTGCAACGCCCGACTCTTCGCCAGGAGCGCAGTACCACTGTCCCACAACGGCAGTGTCGGTGATGAGACTGGTCGTTTCGATGGGAGCATCGCTCAACCGAACGACCTGCACTTCGGTGAAGATGTCGCGGCAGAGTTGGGCTGTGTCAGAAACCGACGCCGAACCAGCAGGCAGCATATCCGGTGCGAACAGTTCCTCGTTCGAGACATGGTAGGGTCCTGGCAGCGGGCAGATTGGTTTGCGCGTCAGCCACGAAGGTTTCGTGAAATCGAGCGGCAATCGACCGTCGAGATACGGTTCGGCGAGCAGGCGCTGGAACTTCGGATTGGTGAACAACTCTTCCATGATGTTGTGCCAGATCACGCCACCGCCGGTCAGACTCTCGACTTTCTTCGTCGGTTCATTATTGTTGTTGCCGGTCCACACGCCAACCGTCACATACGGCGTGTATCCGACAGCCCAGGCGTCGCGCCAGTCGTTCGATGTGCCGGTTTTGACCGCCGCAGGGCGGGACAGCTTCAGTTTGCTGTTCAGTCCCCAGACCGGCGCACGTGCCGTATCATCGCTCAACATGTCGGTGATGATCGCCACATGGTCTGGATTGAGCGTCTGCGGGCGAAGCGCGGGCTGAAACTCCTCGATCGTCCGTCCATTCGCATCGACGACTTTCAGAATGGCGACCGGCGGATAGTAGCGCCCACCGCTTGCCAGTGTATTGTAGGCGGCGGTCAGTTCCAGCGGCGTGACTTCGCCGCCGCCCAGGGTCAACGCCAGCCCGTAGAACCCGCTGCCGCGCTGCAGGGTCGTGATGCCCGCGCGGCGTAACAGGCCGATCGTCTCATCGATGCCGGCATACTTCAGCGCCTTGACTGCCGGCATGTTCAGTGAGTTGGCAAGCGCCGCGCGCATCCGCACCGGTCCATTCCAGCGACCATTATAGTTCTGCGGCTCGTACCACTCACCTGCGATCAGCGGAAACTTCGTCGGCACGTCCCAGATCACCGTTTCCGGCGTCATGCCGCGTTCCATCGCCGCCAGGTAGGTGAATGGCTTGAGCGCCGATCCGGGTTGACGCTCGCGCACGGCGACATTAACCTGCCCATCGAGCACATTGCCGCTCTCTCCGGGCGTCTTTGTCGGGATCGTTTTGTTGTAGTCGATACTGCCGACCATTGCCAGGATCTGACCGGTATTCGGCTGAAGAATGACAACTGCCGCATTGTGGATATTGCGCGCTTCAAGTTCCTGAATGCGCTCGGCAGCCTTCTCCTGCGCCATACGCTGCAGATCGAGGTCGATGGTCGTGTAGACCGACAACCCCATATTGGCGAATTGCGAACCATACTCTTCTTCCAGCAGACGGCGCACATAGAAGACAAAGTGCGGCGCATTGAGCGGCACTTCCTGGCTGGCGAACGTGAGATCGACTGCAGCGGCGCGGCGGGCGACCGGGTCCGAGATAATACCTTCGTCGACCATCTGCCGCAGCACTGCGATTTGCCGCCACTTCGGCGGCGGCGTGCCGATGGGCAAACGGTACGCCGGGCTCAGCCAGCCATCTTCCAGACGGACACCTTTGAGCACACCGCCGTCGAGATAGTTGAACGGATCGTAGACATTCGGCAGTTGCGGCAACCCTGCCAGCAACGCCGCCTGCGGCAGGTTCAGGTCCTTCGCCGGGATGCCGAAATAGACGTTGGCTGCTGCTTCGATGCCATATGCCAGGTTGCCGTAGTAGATTTCGTTGAGGTACAACTCGAGAATATCGTTCTTCGAATACTGCTCCGAAAGTTCCTGCGCCAGAATAATCTCGGCGATCTTGCGCTGATACCGATTTTCGTACCGGCGCTCTTCGTCGCTCAGAACGACATTTTTGATCAACTGCTGCGTAATGGTCGAGGCGCCGCCAGTCTCTTCACCCGCCTGCAAGCTGGTCAGCAGCGTGCGTGCGATACCCAGATAGTCAACGCCACGGTTCTCGAAGAAGGTGCGATCCTCGATGGCGACGGTGGCGCTGATCAGGTAGGTCGAAATCTGGTCGATCGATACGCGGGTGCGTTTCCCTGCGCCAAAGAACTCGTAGAGGAGTTGCCCGTTGCGGTCATACAACCGCGTCGTTTCGAAACTCTCGCGGCTTTCGATGGCCGTCAGGCGCGGTTTGAGCGACGCTGCAAGATCGCTGTAAGCGCCGTATGCTACTCCGACGACACCCAGCGTCGCGACAACGCCGAGCGCCAGGAATGCCAGCGCGAGACGCGCCAGCACGCTGCCCATCCGTATGTCTGGCTCGACGGTGCGCCCGCGCCGCAACATACCCGGCGGCAGCGGGGCGCGACCCGGCGATCGGGAACGACGGTTTCGCCGTATGCTATCCATGCCTTCGATTGTACCACATTGCGCATCTGGTCGCAGATGCTATAATCGCCATCGTGACATCAGAGCGCTCTCCCGCAGATTTGGAACTTGCGGGAGGCGCCGATGAGGGTTCCTTGATGGTCGTGGATCGACAGTTCGTCTGGCGAGGCGCGTTCTTCGTTCAAGGCTCGATAGCAATAGGCGTGGCGACGATCGCGGCCGTTGTTGTGCTGTACCTGTCGCCCCTGCGTGCGGTCTACGATGTTGGCAGCCAGCCTGTCCCAATTTCCAGCTTGTATGCTTCGGAGTACAGCGCCACCATGTCATATGCCTATGCTCAGGGGCAGTCGCTCATACTGGCGCCAATGGTTGGCTCCGGCACATCTGAAGTTCTGGTACGGATGGGCGGTCCTGGCGGACGTGATCCCCTGCCGGCAGGCATCGAGATCGGTGGACGCAGCATCCCCATTGGCGACGTTGGTTCGATACGAGTGTTCCGCTTCCTGGCGCCTGCTGATGCCCGTGGCACACTGGCAGTGCGTCTGACAAGCGCCAGACTCCAGCCGCCCGGCGAATATCGTCAGTTGGGGTTGCTGCTTGACCGTCTTGAGATTCGCGCAATAGGACCGGCGCCGCCTGCACTACAAGCGCTGGGCATTGCACTGATCCTGATCGGCAGCGCATGGGTTGCGATTACGCTGCTGGTCGATGAGCAGCGACTGGCACTGGCGTTGCTGACGCTGGTGGCGATTGGAACAGTGGGGGTCATCTGGGTGTTACGTGGTCAGAGCGCTTCACCGGCGCTCTGGAGCGTTGCAGGAGCAGTTACAGCAGCATTCGGCGCACTGGCGACGCGCCCGCCGTCCTGGCTCGTCCAGCGGACTCTGCTCGCGGTCGCATTGCTGACGGTGACGTGGCGTGTGACACTCTGGGCAATCGCGTGGGTGGCATTACAAACCGGCGCCTGGCTCTCGCCGCTGGCGCAGTGGATCGTCAGCGATGCCAGGGCATTGTCCACGTGGACTGTCCCGCTGTACGTGCCGGTCGATCAGGTGATCGGCACAGCTTGGTCGCAGTGGGATTCGCGGTTGTACGTGAGTATCGTGACCCTGGGATACCAGCATCCGCCAGAAGAGTACGCAAATATGGCATTTTTCCCTCTCTACCCGCTCCTCATTCGGATGGTTCTGCCGGTAACCGGAGGCGATGCGGCTGGCGCCGGTCTGATTGTGACCCACGGCGCGCTGTTCGCTGCGGCGTTGATCGCCGCCGATGCCATCAGGCGCGACTTCGGCGCGCAGATTGCCTATCGGTCGATTGCAACGTTGTTGTGCTTTCCTGCGTCTTTCTTT
>JBEPYG010000029.1:14104-20303 GCA_041641515.1 Roseiflexus sp. | reverse complement strand
GCATCGAGGTGCACAAGAATGTGCCCGATCAGAAAGTCGGTGTCGGCGTGCATGGTGAACTTTTGATTGATCTTCCCGCCCAGGTTCTCGTAAACGACCATAACGTCGAGTTGTTTGTCGAGGGCGTAGGCCGCTGCCGCCAGGCCGGCGGCGCCACCGCCGACAATAATCAGGTCGTGCATGCTCCCCCTCCTTGGGTTTCGTCCACTACTGTGACCGGCTCACAAACCGGAGAAGACCGCCGAAATATCGTCCTTATCCTTTGAGACGAGTTCGCGTCAGCGTCAACACCCCCTCCACCTCACCGTCGAGGCCAATCAGCAGATCTTCCGCCTGAGCGCGCGCCTCTCGCGCAAAGATCTGATCTTCGATCACCGTCAGATTGCTTTCGACATTGATCAATGCCGCCGGAACCGCCGCGCGGATCAGGAGCGCAGCAGCGGCGACGTCGGTCACCGCCGTGCGATTTCCGTAGCGGGCAAGCGGAGCGCAGAGCGGCAGGAGTGCAGCAGCAGCGCGCGCAGTACGGAGCGGAATCTCGGTCGCCTGCCGCATGACCTTCTGGATCGCAGCTCGCCGGCTTGCCGCGTCCGCTTCGGTGGTGCGCGGCAGTTTGTAGACCGCCGACAACTGATTGAACACATCAATATCCGCCTGCGCCAGCTGTTGCAGTTCAGCGCGGTGGACTTCAGCGCTTTCGCGGATGGCTTTTGCTTCCGCCTCGAACTCGGCGTATTGCTTCTTGCCAATGGTCAGGTCGCACACCATGGTAATGAGCCCTGCCGCCATCGCACCGGTCAGCGCTGCAACACTCCCGCCGCCCGGCGTTGGCGCACTGCTGGCGAGACGATCAAGAAACCGGCCGATTGTTGTCTCGAGAAGTGTATCGCTCATGCATGCCTCCCTGCTCATTCGCTGTTCGAGGGGCGCGTTGCGCTTGCGCCACCGCATGCAGTATGCCCGCAACGGCGCTGCGCGCCACACTGCGCTGTTCGCCGCTGCGCAGATGCTTCATGACGACTTCACCACGCGCCAGTTCATCGGGCCCAAGCACCAGCGCATATGGAATGCCGCGTCGGTCGGCGTACTGGAGTTGCCTGCCAAGTTTCTCGGCAGGATCGAGCGTCGTCTCGATCATCAGCCCTGCCTGGCGCAACTCCTGCGCCAGACGCAGACTCTCCGCCGCCATTTCAGGATTGAAGAGGGTAACGAGCGCTACCGCAATCGTACACGATGCGGGCCCCATGCCCAATTCTTCCATAACATCGTGTAAACGTTCGATGCCAAACGCGAGCCCAACAGTAGGAATCGAGCGCCCGGCGAACATGCCGATCAATTCATCGTAGCGCCCGCCGCCGAGCAGCGACCCCATCGGCGGATCCTGGACGATCGACTCGAAGACGGCGCCGGTGTAGTAGGACAGCCCGCGCGCCAGGCGCGGCGCGATCACGATTCGCTCTTCGGGCACGCCCATGGCGCGCGCATAGCCGATGATCGCGCGCAGATTGCCAATCGCCTGTTGCGCCCGGTCGTCACCCTGCAACCGCCGCGCCAGTTCGTCCAGCACCTCATCGGCGCCGCCCTGCAGATCGATCAATGCCAGAATACGTTCGGCAGCATCAGCGGTCACACCGTTCTGCAACAGCTCATTGCGCACGCCGTCCATGCCGATCTTGTCGAATTTGTCGATCGCGCGATAGACATTCGCCGCAACCGCATCATCAAGACCAGAAACGCGCGCGATGCCTCCCAAAACCTGGCGGTGGCTGATCAATGTCGTAAAACCGGTAAAACCGAGCGCCGCCAGCGCATCCGTCAGCACAGCTAGGATCTCCGCGTCCGCCACCGGCGATGCCGAGCCGACAATATCGATGTCCGCCTGCCATAACTCACGGTAACGACCACGACCAGGGCGTTCGCCGCGGTAGCTCTGACCGATGGCGTACCGCCGCCATGGAAACAGGAGTTGCCCCTGATACTGCGCCACAACACGCGCCAGGGGCACCGTCTGATCGTAGCGCAGCGCCACCTTGCGCCCACCGTGATCCTCGAAACGGTAGATCAACTTCTCATCGTCGCCGATTTTGCCGTCGAGCGTCTCGGCGTATTCAACAATCGGCGTCTGCAACGGCTCGAAGCCGTAGCGCTCGAACACGGATGTCAGGGTCGTGACGATGTACTGCCGCAGAATCATGGCTGACGGCAGGTGATCGCGCATGCCTCGAATGTTCTGAACCCGGCTGGACATGGAACCTCTTCGATAACGCAGTGCGTGATTGTGCGCGTATGAAAAACATGAGACAAAAGTCCCCTGTTTTATGCTCTCTGCAGTATCATGATACCACAACCGGATACAGTCATATGCGCGGAAAGGCGTTATCTGCAGGAAATGCGCGGCAGAGGCGCTTCCGTGGAACGTGAAATGTGGAACGTGGGAACGTGCCCGCCCCTTGAGGTCTCCGCCGGAGAAGCGCCTCTGCCCGCAAAACGTGACAGAGGCCGCAGTTCCTGCCTACACCGGTTGTAGATTGTAGATTTTGGATTGTAGATTGCTGCGATAGCATTGCAATGCGCTCCGATGAGCGTGCGTATGCAGCTTGTTCAATTCCAATTGGCGTCAGACCTCAAGGGTCTTGGGGCAGGAATGTGGGAACCTGGAACGTAGAACGTGCGAACGCAGTCACAAGACTATCATCCAATCACGCAATTCTGAACATAAACGATTCTCGCCGCCTATCACGCCAGCACACGAGCGATAGTGCGTTCGGTGGCAACGATGGCAGGAAGCACAATACGTCGGGTGCGCCCATATTCGGTCGTCAGCAGCCATCCAAGTCTTCGTAGATGCTGGTGACGGCGGCGCCGCATCCAGCGCAATGCATGCCGTACCGACAGATGACTCAGGCGCACCAGCCGGTGACGCCGTCCGAGCAGCGCCACGCCGGGGATGATCAGCGACCAGCCCGGCAGCACTGGCAGCAATAGTCCAAGAATGCCAGTAAACAATAACAGTACGCCCGTGATACGACGCGCAATGTTCAATGGTCCAGATATCGACTTCCACACTCGTTTCATACCACACCCCCAACGATTGCGCTTCTGCCGGTTGTGTTTTTGGGAACGGTTGCTTCCCTCCAGACCTCCTTAATCGGCGCGCTGTTGCGTCATTCACAGTAATTAAGAGTACCGTATTGTACGACGATGCGCCAGGGAAAAAGTTCCCGCAGGGCGAAGCAGGTTGGATTGCATCCGGTCGTGATGAAGATCGGTCTAGATACGCGGGTTTTCGTCCCCTCCTGCGGACGAAACGCCCGCGCATCCGGCGACCGTGTGACCCGCGCTGCACCCGGTCGTGATGAAGATCGGTCTGGGTGCGCAGAGATTATGACGAATCAACTATTAGATATACCCCTGGCAGAGACAATTGATGGTCTTGCATCGTCCGTTCTCGCCCATGCAGGCGGGCGTTGCCCGGTTGGGGCACAGCGCTGCCGTACCACGACATTGATTTCCAAAACCAGTAACCCCGCCTGCGGACGATACATCAACGCACCCGGCATCCAGGCAGCTCGCACTGCACCCGGTCATAAAATAGCGGCAGCGTATCGTCTATCGCCTGTCGTCTCTGTGTGCCTCAGTCCCGATGTTCCCAGACGATGAGCGTCGAGTCGTTGCCCAGTTCACCTGCCTCGATATAGTTCGGCAGGACCCCCCGCAGCTCAAAACCTGCGCGCAGTTGCGGCGTCAGGGTTGGATCGGTCAGGATGCCGGCAGCAACCGCCTGCGCATATTCCAGTGGACTCATCCGGTCGCGATAGCGCACATATCCCGGTATCATGCCGCCGCCGACCATACCGCGCAATCCTAGGCGCCGCACCAGATCTTTGCGTACATTGTAGAGCATGCGCGAAATGCCGCGTCCCCGATAGTCGGGATGTACGCTCATATCGGCGCCGTAGAGCCATTCTCCCTCCGGATCGTGGTTGGTAAAAAAGTTTCCAGCGACGATCCAGTGGTAGGTGTGTGGTGCAAATGCGACTGTGCCGCTGATGCGAAAGGTACTGCTCTGCCCGACAACTCTATCACCATCGAGCGCAACATGTTGCCCTTCAGGGAAGAGGCGCAGCTGCGACTCGAAATGCTCGCGCCGCATCAGTTCGTGGTCGGCGAGCGTCGGGAAACAGATGCGCTGGTGTTGCACCAGCTGGTCGATATGCTCGGGGCGCGTGTTGACAATCACGATCTCGCTCATAGACGCTTGCCTTTCGGTCTCACCCACAGGTCTGCCATCGCTTTGCGGCTATGCAGTCACAACCGGCGCTGTCACTTCAACCATCCACTCCTCCTTTCCGCTGTGCAACCACACGCAGCGCCTCGTCCAGCACATCGAGCCCTTCATGCAACTGGTCATCGGTAACGACCAGCGGCATGAGCAGGCGGATGCAGTTGGCGTACAGACCGGCGCGCATGGTCAACACTCCGTGTTCGGCGCAGTACTGCACCACCTCCAGCACCTCATCGGCTGCCGGCACACGGGTGGCGTGGTCTTTGACCAGTTCAATCGCCAGCATCGCCCCTAACCCGCGCACATCGCCAACCAGCGGGATGTCGCGCAGCCAGATCGTGCCGCGTTCGCGCACGATAGCGCCAATCTGATGCGCCCGGCGCAGCAATGCGCCGTCGTCGAACATCTTCAGCACTTCGAGCGCTGCGACGCACGCCAGCGGATTGCCGCCATAGGTTCCGCCAATGCCGCCGATATGCGCCTGGTCCATGATCTCCGCCCGTCCAGTGGTGGCTGCGAGGGGCATACCGGCAGCAATCGACTTGGCGCTTACCAAAATATCCGGTTCGACCCCCATCTGCTCTATGGCGAATAACGTACCGGTGCGCCCAAAGCCACACTGCACCTCATCGGCGATCAACACGCTTCCGTTGCGGGTGCAGAAATCACGGAGACGCCTCATGAACTCGCGTGGGGTCGGGATAAACCCGCCTTCGCCCTGCACCGGCTCGATGATGACCGCCGCAATCGCCTCCGGTCCAACATGCGCTACCAGCATGCGCTCGAATGCGTCCCAGCAACGTTCGACCGCTTCTTCCTCGCTCACCCCCATCCGATAGGCGGCGGGAAACGGCGCGCGGTACACCTCAGGCGCAAACGGACCGAATGTCTTTTTGAACGTGTACTTGCTGGTGAGGGTGAGCGTCAGCAGCGTGCGCCCGTGATACGCCCCCTCGAACGCAATGATCGCCTGGCGACCGGTTGCAGCGCGGGCGATTTTGATGGCGTTTTCAACCCCTTCGGCGCCACTGTTCGATAGAATCGTCTTGCAGGGTCCGCTGATCGGCACGACTGCATTGAGATGCTCACACAGCGCGACGTATGGTTCATATGTTCCGACGAGCGCCGAGAAGTGGATCAGTTTTGCCGCCTGCTCCTGTATGGCCGCCACTACCGACGGCGGGCAGTGACCGGCGTTCAGGACGCCGATCCCGCCAACAAAATCGATGAACGTGTTGCCATCGACATCGGTCACCAGCGCTCCCGATGCGCTTTCGATAGCGATCTGATGCGCTTTGTAGAGACCATTCGGCACGGCCGCTGCGCGTCGCGCCAGCAGTTCGCGCGAACGCGGTCCTGGGATCGTTGTGCGGAGATTGATGCTACGCGTCGGTGTGGCAGTCATGACGAATCCTTTCTCTGGCGGCAGGAAGAAGAACAGACATGTTCAGACCTCAGTTTCATAGCCGCTGGCATCTTCGATAATGACCTCATACCCATCGTCGCGGCGGCGGAAACGGATATGCCGCACACCTTCGATGCCGCAACGTTTGAGTTCGGCGGCGATATGTTCGCGGATCACGGTCCACAACCCGCCTTCGCCGCCGTAGTAGCGCCGCAGCAGCATCGACAACTCCTCATCTGCCATCCAGCGCACCATGGCTGCTCCTTTCACCCTGCAGGAGTGTGGCGTGCACCCTGGAGAGTCGTCCGGCATGCACGCCTGATGGTCTGCATCTCGATGTCCGTATTAAGGATGATACCCGATCACGGCTGAACATGCCAGCTGCGGCGCCAGATTGTCGATGTCTGTACATGTACCACCAGCCACGATCACACACCGGTGGTTAATGGTTTGTTAAGTCGCACTTAATGCCGCGTTTGAGATGACTTAACGTTTATGCGGTACTAATA
>JBEPYG010000029.1:0-14094 GCA_041641515.1 Roseiflexus sp. | reverse complement strand
GTGCTGCGTTGAAATCATCATGTCTGCCCCTGGTGTTGCACCCGCGCGTTCCCCAATGACGATCAGGAGCGGCGCTGCACCAATGTGAGTTGCGCCACCATGGCAGTTGATGCGCCGATTCTATGAATGCATACTCTGTATCGCGTTCGCGCGTCAATGCGCGCGAATGGCGTGAAAGATTACTGTTTTTGTTGTTGATAGGCCCGAACATGCTGCTCCTGGCAGCATTTACGTTCTGGCCCATGATCTATAACGCCTACCTGAGCACGATCAGCTGGAACTTCCTCAGCCCAATCCGGCGCTTTGTCGGTCTGCGCAATTACGAGACCGTGTTGAGCAGCGAGATCTTTCGCATCGTCTTGATCAACACAGCTGTGTTTACCATCGTATCGGTTGCAGTGACGATGGCGCTGGGTCTGGGGCTGGCATTGCTGTTGAACCAGCCGTTGCGCTGGCGCGACGGCGCACGGGCGGTTCTGTTCGCGCCAACTGTGCTTTCAGGCGCGGCGATTGCGATTGTCTGGATCTACATTTTCGATCCGCGGTTCGGGTTGCTGGCACAGATTCTGAGCTGGTTCGGCATTCTGTCGCCGAACTGGCTCGCCGACCCGAACTGGGCGATGACGGCGCGGCTGATCGTCTATATCTGGAAGAATACCGGCTACGCTGTTGTCATCTATCTGGCAGGGTTGCAGACGATCGACCGGACCCTCTATGAAGCGGCCCGGATTGATGGCGCCGGTGCGTGGGGGCAATTCTGGCACGTGACGCTTCCGGGACTGTCGCCGATCACCTTCTTCCTGCTGGTGACCAGCATTCTGGCGTGTTTCCAGGCGTTCGACATCATTCGAGTGATGACCGACGGCGGACCGGTGAATGCCACCAATATGCTGGTGTACCACCTGTACGAGCGCGGCTTCATCCAGTCGCAGGCCGGTCCGGCAGGGGTGGTGGCGATGGTGATGTTTGTGTTGATGATGATTCTGACCATCCTGCAGTTGCGGTTCATCGAACGGCGGGTGCATTACAGTTGAAGGCAGGAAGGTACGTAAGTGTCGATGGAACAGCAGGCAGGTCTCCAGCAACGTGCAGCAACACGACGCCGCGCTCAACGCCTGCGTGCGCGCGCACTGCGAAGGGGCTGGCACTGGCGCATTGCGGGGTATGCAGCGATTATCGCCTCTATGGTGGTTATCGGGCTGCCGATCTACTGGATGCTCATCGCATCGCTCAAAACTAGCCGTGAGATCTATACCGTGCCGCCGACCTGGATCCCCCTCAATCCCACGCTGGACAACTATCCCTCCGCCTGGAGAGCGGCGCCGTTTGAGCGCTACTACATTAACAGCATTATCGTGACCCTGGCGACGACACTCTCGAAGATGACGCTGGCGGTGCTAACAGCATACGCGCTGGTGTTTCTGCGCTTCCCGGGCAAGAACATCGTCTTTCTGACAGTGCTGGCGGCGCTCATGGTGCCGGCGCAGATCACGATCGTTCCGAACTTTTTGACGATGGGCGATCTCGGGCTGGTCAATACATACTGGGGTCTGATTCTGCCCGGTGCGGCGACAGCATTCGGCACCTTCCTCATGCGCCAGTACTTTATGACGCTGCCACGTGAAATCTTCGAGGCGGCCGAGATCGACGGCGCCGGTCACATGCGGCGTCTTTGGGAAATTGCTGTGCCACTGGCGATGCCCGCGCTGGTGACAACCGGGCTGTTTGCGGTCGTCAATGAGTGGAATGAGTTTCTCTGGCCCCTGATCATTACCAACACGGAAAATATGCGCACCCTGCCGATCGGCGTGGCGCGTCTGCTCGATCAGGAAGGCCTGGCGCGCTGGGGCGTGGTGATGGCGGGAACCATGTTTGTTGTTCTGCCGGTGGTCATCCTCTTCATCTGGGCGCAACGCTACATTGTCGAAGGTATCGCAGCCGGGGCGGTGAAGGGGTAGTGGGAAACGTGGAACGTGAAATGTGGCGTTTGCCGCGCTTCTGTGGTCTGGCACGCTGCCTGGGAAACGCTGCCCATTGCCGACATCTGCAACCGTGTTGAGGGTTGAGATGACCGGTGCAAGCGCGCCTGGTTGGTTGCACCGGTCGTATCAGGCGTCAACTTGAGGTACAGATGCTGATGAGAGGAGAGAGTAACGACATGACAAAGATCACCCGACGACAATTCCTGCGCGGGGTTGCGGCAGGCGCTGGTGCGCTGACGCTGGCGGCCTGCGGTGGAGCAGCTACGACATCACCCACCGCGGCTCCCAACGCAGTTCAGGCAACGACCGCCCCGCCAGCTGCAATGCCCGAAGGCGCAATGGGTTCAACCGTCGAAATCACCTACTGGGGATCGTTCAGTGGTGTGCTGGGTGAAGCTGAGCAGGCGACGGTCGAACAATTCAACAGCATGCAGCAGGACGTCAAGGTCAACTACCAGTTCCAGGGCAACTACGAAGAGACGGCGCAGAAACTGACCGCTGCCGTGCAGGCGCGACAGACTCCCGACGTCAGTCTGCTCTCGGATGTCTGGTGGTTTTCGTTCTACATCAACGGTCAGTTGCAGCCGCTCGACGACCTGATGGCCACCGAAGGCATCACGCGCGAAGCTTATGTTGATGTGCTGCTCAACGAAGGCATCCGCAAGAATACCGTGTACTGGATTCCGTTTGCACGCTCGACCCCGCTGTTCTACTACAACAAGCAGGCCTGGGAGGAAGCCGGTCTCGAAGATCGCGCACCGAAGACATGGGATGAGTTCATGGAATGGGCGCCGAAACTCAACAAGGACGGACGTTCGGCATTCGCCCATCCTGGCGCCGCCAGTTACATCGCCTGGCTCTTCCAGGGCGTGATCTGGCAGTATGGCGGTCGCTACAGCGATCCCGACTTTACCATCCGCATCCACGAGGAAAACGGCATCAAGGCAGGCAATTTCTACCGTGACACGACCCAGACCTACAAGTGGGCGACCACACCGAAGGATGTAACCCAGGACTTCGTCACCGGTCTGTCAGCCAGCGCAATGCTGAGCACCGGCGCGCTGGCAGGCGTTGAGAAGAACGCGCAGTTTCCGGTTGGCACCGGCTTCCTGCCGGAGGGTCCGGCCGGTTTTGGGTGTTGCACCGGCGGCGCGGGGATGGCTGTGCTAGCCGGCCTGCCTGCCGAGAAGCAGCAGGCGGCAATGAAGTGGATCGCTTTTGCGACTGGAGATGAATGGGCGGTTGACTGGTCGCAGCGCACCGGGTATATGCCGGTGCGTCGGGCGGCAGTTGAGTCGGAGCGGATGAAGCAATATCTTGCCGAACGACCAAACTTCCGCACCGCCGTCGAGCAGCTGCCGAAGACCCGTCCGCAGGACTCGGCGCGCGTCTACGTCCGTGGCGGCGACCAGATTATCGGCAAAGGGCTGGAGCGCATTACGATCGCTGGCGAAGACCCGGCAAAGGTCTGGATGGATGTCAAGGCGGAACTCGAAGAAGCTGCTGCGCCAACCGTCGATCTGTTGAAGACTGTCGAGGGTTAGGGATTGTCATTTTCTGGGGAACGTTGAACGTTCAACGTTCAGCGTTCCCACACCATCGCCACTGTCAACGAATGGGAAACGAATAAACGAATGCGGTATTAAGCCTCTGCACCTGCACCCCTACGCTGGCGCCCCCCCTGTGTTCGCGCGTTCCCACGCCATTCCCACTGTTAACGAATGGAAAACGAATAAACGGATGCGGTCGCACTCCACGCACCTGTGTCCCTACCCCGCGCGCCTGCGCCCACATTTGCACGTTCGCACGTTTCCACCTCCCGCATTCCCTGTCCGCAGCTTGCGATGCCTTCTCCATCGTTCTACAATGAAGAAAGAGAACATGTTCGATTTGAAATAATATACATTTGAGGGCTACTATGCTGCATATAGATATCGGCGTTGTCAAAGTACCGCGCTACGGTGCTGTCGAAAGCGGTGACACGCTCGAAGTGATCGAACGGCCTGGCGGAGGTCTGTCGGTGGTGCTGGTAGATGGTCAGGGGAGCGGACGCGGCGCCAAGACGTTGAGCAACCTGATCGCCACGCGCGCAATTACGCAACTCAAAGATGGGGCGCGCGACGGGGTAGTGGCACGCGCCGTTCATGACTATCTCTACACCTATCGTATGGGGCAGGTGTCGGCGACACTCAATATCCTCTCGATCGACTTTGCCAGCGGCAGCCTGCGCGTCTCGCGGAATAACCCGGCGCCTTTCTTAGTGCTGAGCGAGGGGCAGGTGGAGGTGCATAACGAGCCATCAACCCCAATCGGCTTACACCCCCTGTCCAGGCCGGTAATCAGCGAAATACCGCTGCGTCCTGGATTGCAGGTTGTGATGTTCACCGACGGGTTGCTCAAAGTCGGTGAACGCTACGGCGTCGATATGGAGCTGGGCAATTACCTGGCGGGGTGGCGTATCGAGACGGATCAGCCGGCTACAGCGCTGGCTGAAGCGCTCCTCAGTCGCGCGATGGAACTCGACCGCAACGAACCGGCCGACGACATCAGCATTGTGGTTGCCGCCGTGATAGAACGCGAAAGTGCACACCGCGCCCGCCGCATGACCGTCAGTGTGCCGATTGAGCATGTCGCCGAACGCCACGAGGAGACATTCAACGGCGCTGACGATTGAGGAGTGCGATTCTACGCGCTCCTTCATCGCGGATCAAAACACTGGCGCCCCCGACGGGATTCGAACCCGTGATCTCCACCTTGAAAGGGTGGCGTCCTAGGCCACTAGACGACGGGGGCGCACCCTGCCCATTATACCAGAGATCTCTCGCCGGGCAAATGCCCACGAGCGCGTGCGCGTCCGCTCTTCTCCCGGCGGCGCAGGATCTTGCCTGCACTCACCCCGGAGAACGCTCGCTTGCCCAGACGCTGCATGAGCACCAGGAAACACTATTGTAACCGGCGCCCTGTAGGGCGCCGCGTTGCGCGGCTTTGCGCAGCACACGTATCACAGCGCATACGTGCCGGAAAGATGTATCCTCTATGTAACTGATCCGACTACTCTCATGACAGAAGCGGTTGCGCAGGGCGCGTCTTTTTTATCCCCGACACGAGCGCGCGCCCGACCGCGCCGTGACACAGACAACAATAGACCCCCAGAACGCAACCCGCCCTTGTTGGGCGCACATGTCGAAGGAGACGCCGATGGGCCAGAAAAACGGCTTCGATCCGAACGATCCGATTGGCAATCTACGCAAAGCCCGCGATGCGACCCTCGATGCGTGGGCCAAGGCGATGATCGATCTTGTCAACACCGAGACGTTTGCACGCTGGGTCGGAGCGACGCTCGACTCGTACCTGATCGCGTCAGCGCCGCTGCAGAACCTGATCAACACGTCGATGAAGACATCGCTGGCGCGCCTGAATCTCCCATCGCGCGAGGAGCTCACGACGCTGGCGCGTCGGGTGACGAACATCGAAATGCGCCTGGACGACATCGAGATCAAACTCGACCAACTGGCGCACGCGCTACGCACCCAAACGCCGGTGATCGTCGAGATGCTCGCCGAGCAACTTGAGCAGAACAAGCAGGAGGGAGCAGAACTCAACGGTATGGAGCAGCGCCTGACAGCGCTCGATCACAAAGCCGATCAGATGCTCCAGCTGATCGAAAGACTGCAACAGGCAGCGCTCGAACCGGTGGAAACATCCCAGAAGCGCCGCAAGGCGCCGCGTCAGGTTCCGCCGCCCGATCCGCCGACGCCCGAAGAGGTGAAGGAAGACCACGCAATCGAAGGATTCTAGGCTCAGAATGCGGCGTGTGCCGCGTGTAAGCAGTAAGGAGTATGTCGATGACGACGTCGCCTGAGACGACGCTCTTTCCCGTAGATCCGGCGACAGTAGCGAAAAACCTGTACGCCGAGGTCGAGCGTTTGGGGAAAGCTTATGAGACAGGCGTCAAGGTCGCTACGGGCAAGCAGAAGGCGAAAGTGGCGCAGACGCCAAAAGAAGCGATCTGGACGCTGAATAAAACGACGTTGTACCACTACTACCCGCAGGCGCCTGCGGAAAAACGCAAGCGTGTGCCGTTGTTGCTCGTCTTTGCGTTGATCAATAAGCCCTACATCTTTGACCTGCGCCCCGGGAATAGCTTTGTCGAATACATGGTCCAGCAGGGGTACAGCGTCTACCTGGTCGACTGGGGCGCCCCGGGACCAGAAGATGCCCATCTGACCTTTGACGATTATGCGCTCGAATATCTGCCGCGCGCCATCCGTCGTATGCAAATCCACAGCGGTCAGCACGACTTCAGCATGCTCGGCTGGTGCATTGGCGCAACCCTTTCGGCAATCTATGCGGCAATGCGCCCGGACGACGGTCTGCGCAATCTCATCCTGCTGACAGCGCCAATCGATTTCTCGAACAAAGGCGCTATGGGTCCGTTTCCCAAGTGGCTCAAAGAGGAGTATTTCAACCTCGACGCCATTCTGGAGCAGACGGGCAATTATCCCGGCGAAATGATCGACGTCGGCAGTAAACTGCTCAAGCCGGTCGAAAATCTGGTCGGTAATTACCTACGGTTGCTCGATAACCTCGATGACCCGAAGATCGTCGAGTCGTGGCAGGCGATGAACACCTGGGTGAGCGATGGCGTGCCGTTTGCCGGCGCTGCATATCGTCAACTGGTCGTCGATCTCTATCGCGAAAACCGGTTGATGAACGGCACATGGATCATGCGCGGGCGCCCGGTCAATCTGGGAGACATCAAAGCATCGCTGCTCAACATTATCGCGCGGCAAGATCACATTGTGCCGCCGTGTCAGTCGGAAACTATTCTGGATCGCGTGAGTAGCACCGACAAACATCAGATCATTATGCCTGGCGGTCATATCGGCATCATGGCTGGCAGCGGGGCGCGTCGTGGTCTGTGGCCGCAGATCGATGCCTGGCTTGCCGATCGATCAATCTAAAACGGTTATCAGCAGTGAGGAGATAAGACGATGCGCCTGAAAGATAAGGTTGCAATTGTGACCGGTGCGGGCCATGGGATCGGCAAAGCGACTGCGATTGCGTTTGCGCGCGAGGGAGCTCGCGTTGCGGTCGTCGATATCAACATGGCTGGCGCCGAGGCGACGGTGGCTGAGATTACCAGACAGGACGGGCGCGCGATCGCCGTCCAGGCCGATGTCTCTCAGGCGGCGTCGGTGGAGTCGATGGTCGAAACAGTACTGGCCTGGGGCGGTCGGATCGATGTGCTGCTCAATAATGCCGGCATTACACGTGATGCGCGCCTGGTGAAGATGACCGAACAACAGTGGGAGGCGGTGATTAACGTCAACCTCAAGGGCGTCTGGTTGTGCGCTCGCGCCGTTGCACCGCATATGACTGCTCAAGGCAGCGGGTCGATCATTAATGTCAGTTCGATCGTCGGTCTGTACGGCAACTTTGGCCAGTCGAACTACGCTGCCACCAAGGGCGGCGTGATCGCAATGACCAAAACCTGGGCGCGTGAACTCGGACCTGCCGGCGTGCGGGTTAATGCCGTGACTCCCGGCTTCATTGCAACCGAGATGATCGGCACGATTCCGGAAAAGGTGATCCAGACGGTTCAGGAACGCACGCCGCTGCGTCGCCTTGGCAAGCCGGAAGAAGTTGCCGCCGTGTACATCTTCCTCGCATCCGATGACTCGAGCTTCGTCACCGGCTCGGTCGTTCAGGTAGACGGCGGTCTGCTCTGGTGACGGCACACTTCTGCTGACAGGTTCGTACCGTTCTGGCAGCGACGTTGGATGGCGACATCCAGCGTCGTTGTTGTTCTGAAGCGCCTGTTTGTGCTATGATTATCTGGCCGTTTGTCGCAGGTACGATGTATGGCTGATGATCTGCTTCTTGGCATCGATGTTGGTACAACCAACATCAAAGCACTTGTTTTCACCACAGACGGCGCACTGGCGGCGTCCGCCAGCGTTGCCACTCCCACCGAACGACCGCAACCGGGATGGGCTGAACACGATCCGCACACACTCTGGCAGGCGGTCGTCGCTGCAATCCGTCGCGCGCTCGCGTCTATCGACGATCCTCGCCGGGTGCGCGGTCTGGCAGTGGCGAGCGTCGGCGAAGCAGGCGTTCTGGTTGGCGCCGGCGGTGAGCCGCTGACGCCGATCATCGCCTGGTACGATCAGCGCTCTACGCCCTATGCGCAGCGCTGGAAGACGCACGATGACCCGCTGGAGACGTTTCGGGCGACCGGCATGTTGCCGGCGCCGATCTACGGAATCTTCAAGCTGCAATGGTTGCGTGATTATGAACCGGAAGGGTATGCCGCTGCAACAACCTGGCTCCACGTCGCTGATTATATTGCCTTTCGCCTGTGCGGCGCGCGCACAACCGACTACTCGCTGGCATCGCGCAGTATGCTCTTCGACCTGCGCGCACGTCGCTGGTCGGAGTCGCTGATCGACCGCGCCGGGTTGCGAGGCGATCTGCTCCCCGAACTGGTTGCCAGCGGTACACGCATTGGCGCGGTCACGCCGGAAGCGGCGGCAGAAACCGGACTGGCGCCTGGGACGGTTGTGGGCGCCGGCGGGCACGATCATGTGTGCGGAGCGCTTGCCGCCAATGTGCGGCGTGCCGGCGATTGCCTCGACTCGATGGGCACAGCAGAGGCGGCGTTTCTGCCGCTCGACGACATTCCGCTCGATGAGCGCCTGTTCATTGCCAATGTGTCGTCCTGGACGCACGTGACGTTTGGCGCGCATGTGGCGCGCGACCGCTATTATGTCATGGACGGGTTGTTCAGCAGCGGCGCGGCAGTCGAGTGGATGCGCAGACTGGCAGCGCCAGGCGCGTCGTTCGAGGAAGCGGCAGCGGAAGTCGAGACGCTGGCAGATTCGGTGCCGCCAGGCAGTCTGGGTGTGCTGTTTCTGCCGCGTCTCAGTGCCGGAGAGCGGGGGGCGTTCGTAGGGTTGACGACCAGCAGCGGACGTGCGGCGCTGGCTCGCGCGGTGTACGAAGGTCTGGCGTTCGAGTGGCGGCATATGCTTGACACGATCGAGGGCATGCTGGGGGTGCGCGCCAGGACGATCTGGGCAATCGGCGGCGGAACGCGCCTGCCGGTCTGGCTCGGCATCAAGGCGCACGTGCTTGGACGACCGATCCAGGTGCTCGACATGGACGAAAGCGTTGCCCTGGGCGCTGCCCTGCTCGGCGGGATTGCTGCAGGCATCTATCACAGTGAGGACGAGGCGGTCGACGCGTTGCAGATACGTGAACGAACGGTTGCGCCTGATGCAGCGTTGCACGCGCTCTACGAGCGCATCTATCGCGAAGCGTTCCTGCGCCTGGCGCCAGCACTGGCGCCGGTGCACACTGCGCTCAACGACCTGGAGATGATATGAGCAGCGACCTTATTTTGCACATGGCGCCTGCCGACCGCTGGGCAGCTTGGCCGGCGAACACACCTTACGTTCCGGAGGAGTATGCGATTGACGGGTTCGTGCACTGCACCAGAGGCGAAGCGCTCATGACGCGCGTCGCCAATGCGCTCTACCGGGAGACGCCAGGCGATTTCGTACTGCTGGTCATCGCCGTGGAACGATTGACCGCGCCGGTACGCTGGGAACGTCCCGTCGGCGCCGACCTGGCGCCGCTCTTCCCGCATGTTTACGGACCGATCGATCCGGAAGCGATCATCGAGGTGCGGCGCATCGAGCGTGACGCTGACGGTACGTTTCTGCTATAATCCACTCAATATTAGGCAAGGACACGATTATGGCTGATACAACGCGACATGCCAGAGCGCGGCGCAAACCTGGTGACGCCGGTCCCACCGAGAAGATGCGCGAGTATCTGGAGGTCATCTACTATCTGGCGGCGCGCGGCGAACCGGTCATCAGCGCGCGGCTGGCGGAATGGATGCACGTGACTCCTCCGACGGTCGCCGATATGGTGGGACGCATGGAGGAGCGCGGCTATATTGTGCGCGATGGGCGTGGCGAGATTTCGCTCACGGACGAGGGGTTTCGCGTGGCGGAGGCGATGGTGCGGCGGCACCGCATCCTGGAGCGCTTCCTGGTCGATGTGATGGGATTGCAGTGGCACGAAATCCACGAGGAAGCGGTGCGCCTGGAACACGCGCTCTCACCGCGCCTGGAAGAGCGTATCGAAGAACTTGTCGGCGAGGCCGCGACGTGCCCTCATGGAAACCCAATTCCTGGACGGAGCACTGCATTTGCGGGAAGCGTGCGCCTCGATCAGGCGGCGCCGGAAGGGGTTTTCACGTTGCGGCGTATCGCTGAGGAGGCGGAAGAAGATACGGTGCTGATCCGCTACCTGCAGAACAGCCATCTGGTTCCAGGCGAGCAGTTTGTCATTATCGACAACTCGCCAGTGTATGGCGTCACCCTTCAGCGCGACGACCGGCAGATCACGCTGTCGCCGCAGATTGCCGCCTACCTGTGGGGCGATGTAACAGCTACTTGATCCTCCCGAACTGCCGCTCGATCTGGGTTGTCGTCAGCAGAATCATCGTCGGGCGACCGTGGGGGCAGGTGCGCGGCGACGCGCACTGCTCGAGTTGCAGCACCAGCCCGCGCATCTCGTCGAACGAAAGGGTCTGCCCGGCGCGCACCGAGGTGTGGCACGACAGCGTGATCAGCAGCGCCTCACGCCAGTCGTGTGGCGTCGTTCCCCCACGACCGCTCAGGTGATCGGCAATTTCGAGCAGAGCAGTGGCCAGATCCCCCGGGTAGAGCACTGCTGGAATGGCGCGAATGCGCAGACTTCGACCGAACGGCTCGATGGCAAACCCCCACTCTGCGAGCTGGTCGGCAGCCGCCAGCAGCACGTCGTACGCTGTCGGCGGCAGATCGACCACCTGCGGTATGAGCAGCTCCTGGCTTTCGATCGCGCCGGCGCCACGTTGCGCCATCAATCGCTCATACGCGATCCGTTCGTGCGCGGCGTGCTGATCGATGAGATAGATCCCATCCGGCGACTCGGCGATGATGTATGATTGCGCAATTTGCCCGACAACCCGCAGCGGCGGCAATTTCGAGGTCTGCACAGCCGGCTGGGAGGCAGGCAACGCTGCAGGTTCCCGCTGCCATGCGCTCCCCCAGTCCCCTTCGCTTGCAGGGGAGACTGGAGGGGGCGGAGCGTCCCACGCGCTTTCGGGGGATACGCCGAGACGACGCAATTCAAACCGGCGTTGCGCTGTGTCGAGCGACGCAGGAACGCCCGGCTCCCCCCAGGGGCGCACGCCGCTTTCCAGCAGTGCTGCGCGCACCGCTCGCCCCAGCACACTCATCACCTGTGTGGTATTGCGGAACTTGACTTCGCTCTTGGTCGGATGGACATTGACATCGACCGCAGCGGGGTGCACATCGATGTTCAGGATCGCCATCGGATGGCGACCTTTCATCAGCATAGTGTGATACGCTTCTTCGAGCACGATGGCGATCTGCCCGCGTGGTTGAATGGCGCGGCGATTGATGAACAGGTGAATGGCCGCGCGTGAACTGCGGGTCAGTCCCGGCGGCGAAACCAACCCGGATACGCGGACGCGATCGATGCCTTCACCGACAGCGGCATCGACCGCCAGCAACTGGCGCGCAACATCGAGCCCATAAACCTCGATCGTAGCGGCGCGCAGATCGCCGTTGCCGCTGGTCTGAAGCGTTGCGCGCCCATCAATAGAGAGGCTGAAGCGCACTTCGGGGTAAGCAAGCGCATACTGGGTGACGACGGCCGTAATCGCGGCAGACTCGGTGGCGTCGGAACGAAGAAAATCGCGCCGTACCGGCGTATTGTAGAACAGGTTGCGCACACTGATCGTCGTACCTGGTGAGCATCCGCGCGGCAGAATCGCCTGTGTCTCACCGCCGGCGATCCGCAGTTCGACGCCTGTGTCGGCATCGACCGCACGGGTGATACAGACGACCTGCGCCACCGCTGCGATCGATGGAAGCGCTTCGCCACGAAAGCCAAGCGTCGCGATCGACCACAGATCGTCGGCGGTGGATAATTTCGAGGTTGCGTGGCGCGCAAATGCTAGCTCGACCTCATCGGCGGGAATGCCGCACCCGTCGTCCTGCACTCGAATTTCGCGCAACCCGCCGCCGCGCGCTTCCACCACGACGCGGCGCGCCCCTGCATCGAGCGCGTTTTCGACCAGTTCACGCACGACCGAGGCCGGACGTTCAATCACCTCACCGGCAGCAATCTGCGCAGCAACGGTCGCATCGAGCACCCGTATCGGCATAGCGCTTCTACTCCACAATACGAACACGTATGCGAGTATTGTACCACGCTTTACCAGAACATGGAGCGATGATTACGGCGTCGGCGAAGGCGCCAGCGGGGTCAGCGGAATAGGTGTGCGCGTCGCCGTTGCGACGGGCGTGGACGGTGATGCGCCTGGCGTGGCGGTAATAGCTGGCGCTGCTGTCGGTGTACTGGTGGCAATCGGAGATGGCGCTGCTGTCGGTGTACTGGTGGCAATCGGAGATGGCGTTGCTGTCACTGTCGGCGATACAGCCGGTAGGGCAGTGTCTGTGGCAACCGGAAGGACGGCGGGAACCTGAGTGGGCGGTTCGGTGGGGGAAGGAGGAGGCGTGGTGGTTGGCGGCGTCTCGGCTGGCACGGGGAACGCCTGCCCTGGCGCCAGCACCGATGGATAGACGACAAACAGAGTCACGAGCACGAGACCGGTAAAAAGGAGCGTAGCAAGCGTTGCTCCGATCCAGTTCATCCGCCGTGGCGCAGGGACATCGCGTTGCAGAGGCGCAGCGACCGGCGGAGGGGCGGAGGGAGGCGCAGCGGGCTGCGGCGCAGTGCGCGCTGTAACCGGCTCGACAGCTTCGTGCACCAGAAGCGCAGTCGCCGGGAATTCGACCGTTTCCGCCGTCGCCGTCGCCGGAAATTCAATCGTCGTGCGGGAGGCGTCGGATGGATCACCAGTGGTTGGAGCATTGTCGAGTTCATCGACGTGTGCAATAATCGTTGTGATATTGTCGGTGCCGCCACGCTCATTCGCCAAGTCGATCAGGCGATCAACAGCGTCGGCAAGGGGCATCGAGCGGGCAATCGCGCTGATCTCCTCATCACTGACCAGCCCGTGCAACCCGTCGGAGCAGAGTACAACTGTGTCGCCGGCCCGCAAAGGGATCTCGAACAAATCCACCTGGACGTCCGGTTGATACCCGAGCGCGCGGGTAATGACATTGCGGTAGTAGCTGGTTTTTGCCTGGTCGGCGGTGATGACGCCAGCCGCGACCTGCTCGCCGACGAGCGAGTGGTCGCGTGAAATCTGGCAGATGTCGTCGTCGCGGATCAGGTACGCGCGGCTGTCGCCGACATTGGCGACGTGCAGCGTTCCCCGGTAGAACAGCGCGGCGACGCCGGTGGTGCCCATCGCGCCACGACCTTCGGCGTGGATGCGCTCATTGGCGCGCTCGAACGCTTGACGCAACACATTAGCGCGATCGGGAGAACTATCGCTGTAGTAGGTGCTGAGAATGGTTTCGACGCCGAGGCGACTGGCGACCTCTCCGGCGGCATGCCCCCCCATCCCGTCGCAGACGATCAGCAACTCGCCGTACTGAGCGACTCCTGCGCCTTCGCCAACGCCAAAATCGTCTTCGTTATGATCCCGCGTTTTGCCGACATCTGTGCGAGCGCTATGGCGCAATTTCATAGGCTCCTCCGGCGGGAGGCATCCATTGATGACGCGAAAGTATACCATGCCCGCAGATCAGGCGCAACCCGCATCAGAGCGTGTGTGATTCGGTCGCTCCTCGCTCGTAGAACACAACTCCGACACGCCGGATGTGATCGAGAAGGTCGGGATCGCTGATGTAGCTCAACACCGAGAGGTCGATCATGGAGGGAAGCAACAGATCATCGAGTTCGTCCATGATCATTGTGAGCGCCACAAACGTCAGGCGCTCATCGCCGGTAAGCGTCAGGTCGATATCCGATCTGCGCTTGTGCGTTCCTCTGGCGCGAGAACCGTAGATGATCGCCTTCTCCACTTCCGGATGGCGGGCAAAGACATCGCAGATACGCTTGATCACCGATTCATCCAGCCCAAACCTCGTGGTCATGACGCATCGCCTTT
>JBEPYG010000028.1:0-20458 GCA_041641515.1 Roseiflexus sp. | reverse complement strand
AAGCAATTCATCATCCAGACGCATCAGCGTGATGGTACACCCAGCCATGTCGAGCGATGTCATATAATTGCCCACCAGGCTCCGCTCAATCACAATGCTGTGAGCTGCGCACCATCGCGCGACTTCATGAAAGGCGACATACAACTCGATCTGGGTTGTCGCACCGAGTCCATTGACAAGCACCAGCGTGCGATCTCCCGCTCGAAGCTCAAGATCGTCGCCAAGAGCGCTGCACAACTGATCAACAATGTGCGAAACCGGCATCAACGTGGTGCGATGTCGCCCTGCTTCGCCATGAATGCCGATGCCGATCTCGATCTCGTCGTCGCCGAGATGGAAGGAAGGTCGATCAAGCGCCGGTATTGTGCAGGCAGACAGTGCAACCCCAATCGAACGACACTGGCGCTCGGCGTGACACGCAACCCGGGTGCACTCTGCGAGTGAAGCGCCCATCTCTGCAGCAGCGCCGGCGATCTTTTCGACGATGATCGTCGCGCCGGTGCCGCGCCGCAGATCGCTGTTCGGATGCGCCACATCATCCGCCACAATGACTGATGTCACCGGTATGCCTTCGAGCAGCAGCGTCTCGATAGCAATCTCGAAATTCATCCGGTCGCCGGCATAGTTTTTGATGATGTACAGCACGCCTGCATCGCCGACAGCGGCATGCGTCGCCGCCAGGATCTGATCCGGCGTCGGCGACGTGAAAATCGCGCCAGGACAAGCTGCTGTCAGCATCCCTCGCCCGACATACCCGATGTGCATCGGCTCATGCCCACTCCCACCACCGGAAATGATAGCCACGTTCTGCCTGAGCGGCGCATCAGCCCGTATAACATAATCTGGGCTGCGCATCACCCGCACCATGCCCGGATATGCCTGAGCAAGACCATTCAGTGCATCGGATACTATCGTATCGGCTGCATTGATGAGCATCTTCACTCGCTGCGCCCTCCTGGCGTCGCCAGTGTGCAGCTGCACTGCCTGGCATCAGTCGTGTGCGGCATCGCACCACATCTGTTGTGTCATTCATGTACAGGCGTCATTATACCAGAATCCACATGATCGGCGTAACCGGCATGGTATCGTATGTACTCAGACGTATGCTCACGCACCGTGCACCGGTCCGGGAATGCGGGCATCCTGCCTCCATTCTTGGAAGAAGAGCAAACATGTCCATGTTGCAGCACGGGAAAGATGAAGTATCATTTTCGAACCGTTTTGGAGATGAACGTAACTTTTACGTTATCCGTGTGTTATGAATGCAGATGAAAGCAAGACGGCGCGTGGCAGTGTATGGACGATGCTGAATTAGTCGCCCGGTTGAAGCGCTTTGATGCACAAGCTGTCAGCTGGATTGTGGAACGCTACGGTACGGCGTTACACCGCTACGTCGTCGCCATTGTTGCTGACCCACATCTGGCGGAAGATATCGTCGCCGAAACATATATGCGCATGCTCGAACGTATTGGCGACTACAGGGTTACCGGCGCTCCGTTTCGCGCCTGGCTCTATCGTATTGCCCATAATCTGGCGATTAATGCCGTTACGCGCAATCGTGACACTCCTGGTGATCTGACGCTTGCCCCCTTCGAGGCATCGTCCGGCAATCCGGTGGAAACATTCGAGCGCAAGGAATTGTACGATGCGCTGCGAGAGTCGTTGAACACGCTGACTGACGATCAGCGAGAGGTGGTGTTGTTGCGGTTTGTTGCCGGGCTGTCGATTACTGAAGTGGCGCAACAGTTGCAACGTTCTGAAGGTTCGGTCAAACAGCTTCAACTTCGGGCGTTACGCGCCCTGGGGCGTCTGTTAGGCGCAGCGGAGGCGGAGGTCGGTGATGGATGATGACGAGAAACTGCTGACGGATCTGGAAGCTTGTCTGGAGCGCATCGAGCGCGGTGACTCGGTCGATGCCTGCCTGCGCGATTATCCGGCCACGCGAGCTGAACTCGAACCAATGCTGCGCATTGCTGCGTCGCTACGTGCGTTGCCTGCACCGCCACCACCGAATCTCGGCGCAATCGAGCAATCAGTTCTGGCGCACGCCGCCAGACTGCGCCACATGACAGCGCCAGCGGTTCCACACTCGTATCCGGCAGTCCTACTCGTAGCTGCTGCGCTCGCAGTGCTGGCAATTCTGATCGGTGCATTTCTGATCTTCAACACCCTGTCCGGTGGCGTGAACAGAACGCCTCCTGGCGCGCCGCCGCGCCCGTCTGTCACTGCGCCGGCGACTGTCACCACGCCGATTCCGCCGCCAGCATCGCCAACATCAACGGTAGAAGCATCCCCGACGAGTACGCCATCGCCGACGCCAACCAGCGAAGCGTCGCCTACAATACCGCCATCGCCGACGCCAACCAGCGAAGCGTCGCCTACAATACCGCCATCGCCGACGCCAACCAGCGAAGCGTCGCCGACGATGGCGCCGACAGCGACACCTCCTCCGGCGTCACCAACCGCAACGTTCCAACCGACGCCGGTGCGCACGTCGGAACCGCCGCTGGCGCCAACCGCTGTACCGTCTACGCCAGCTCCGCCGCCACCGCCGCCACCGCCGCCGTCGCCGCCATCCGGCGGAGATGACGACGATGACGACGATGACGACGATGACGATGACAATGACGACGACAATGACGACGACAATGACGATTGAGGCGCTCGCCAGGATGACCGTTGCCCGCAGTCGGTGATGCGCCGACAGACGCGCACCAGTGGTGCTGGTGATTCCCTGGTTGTGCGCGCTGCCCGCAGATGACCGTCGTCCAAGGGCAGCGCCTACGAAGCATATACGTAATCTGGTGCTCGGTTGTGAGATCAGCGCGTCATCAGATGCTCGTTTGCTATACTGCCATCGGTGAACTCGCTCGCGTAACAGTAGCGCCTGGCGCTGCGAGGATGATAGCTTAGTGCGCCAGGAGAGCGGCGACATTATTGGTGCACTGTCGGTTGCGCTCGCAATCGACTACGTCACCGGTCCCTGGTCTGATATGCGCTCGTCGCTGGTGGGTTTGACCGCAGTGCTCATAGCGGCAATTGTCGGTTGGGGCGCCTACACCTCTGATTTTGGCGCGAACGTACTGGTAACGCCATGAGGTTATCGCGCCGATTTGAGGACATCGAGGAGGCGCGCGACCTCTTCGGAGTTGACGGCTTCGCCGGAGCAGAGGCAATCGCGCGCATACGTCTCCGCCAGCAGGGTGCTCAGGCTTCCAACCGCCGCTTTGACAGCAGCGAGTTGTGTGACGACCTCCTGGCAGTCACGACACTCCTCGATCATACGTTGAATGCCGCGCACCTGACCTTCGATCCGCCGCAGCCGCACCAGCACATCGTGGCGCAGTTCGTCGCTGATCGGGCGCGCGGGCCGTGGTGCGGACATCGCTTCCTCCATGGGCGATCATCCGGCAATGGCAGCGTCAAATGCTTCCTTCAGCATGCGCTTGGGACCTGCGCCGACGATCCGGTTGATCTCCTGTCCATTCTTGAAGAAAATCATGGTTGGAATGGCCATGATGCCGAATTTGCTCATCCAGCGCTGATGGTCGTCGGTGTTGACCTTGGCGACCTTCACCTTGCCATCATATTCCTTCGCCAGTTCTTCAAGGATCGGTGCAATCACGCGGCATGGCCCGCACCATGGCGCCCAGAAATCGACGACGACCGGAATGTCGGATTGCAGCACCTGCTGCTCGAAATCGTCATCTGTTACAGTCACAGGCTTTGCCATAATAGACGTATACTCCCTTTACTACCTAACCGGTGTATCCATACCTCCCAGGGGTATGCCGGTACAGTATAATCTGCCTGTATCACGAAGTCAAGGAGGATGGGATGGTCATTGAACGTCTCAATTCAGCAACATTTCATGCAGCGCGCGCCGGATTGGTGGCGTTGCTGCAGGATGGCGTCAATAGCGGTGCGTCGCTGGGGTTCCTGCCGCCACTCGATACAGCGACGGCGCAGCGCTACTGGGATGCCATCTGTGACGATGTCATCGAACGATTGCGGGTGTTGCTGGTAGCACGCGAAGGCGATACGATCATTGGCGCCGTTCAGCTCGAACTGGCGCAGAAGCCGGGTGAACAGCATCGTGCGCAAATGAAGAAGCTCATGGTCCTACGTTCAGCTCGGCGGCGCGGCGTCGGGCGGGCGTTGCTGGCCGCGGTCGAGGAAGAGGCGCGTCGTGAGGGACGTTCGTTGTTGATCCTCGACACGCGCGAGGGTGATCCCGCAGAACATCTCTACCAGGCGTGCGGATACACCTTTGTCGGACGCATCCCGAAATATGCCCGCAGCGCCGACGGCTCACTGCACACAGCGGCCATCTATTACCGATTATTATAGAATGGCGTCATATCAGTGGAATGATCAATCCTATTGCTCCAGCGATCAGAAGCGGCGCGGCGACATACCAGAAGCGACGCATCAGCCGGCGCTCACGGGCGCCAGCTGCCAGATACGGCTCACCAATCGCTATCCATGCCACAACGCCGATGGTCAGCGCGATGATCGTCAGTTCGTAGACCAGGCGGGTGGCATAACCCAGACTAAGCCATACATAGTAGATCTGGAAGAATGCGCGCAACCAGATGACATAAATAACGATGAACGCCAGCGCCAGCACCAGCAGCCAGAGCCCCCACACGGCAGCGCTGCGCTTCCACGTTTGCCCGGTTGGTTGGTGATCGACCATCGTTCGTCTCCACGGGGCATATCTATTCTTCCTGCCTTCCACTGTATCAGACGTACATCTCCCTGTCCATGTTTCTACAGTCCTGTTTCCCCTTCCCCCTGATTGTATGTATCTCTCGCTTGTATAATCGTACTAATCTGCCATCTATGAGGACAGGGATGCCATGAAGACAACACGCGAGCGCATTGAGGACCTGCGCCGGCGACGCGAGCGCGCGCGCACGACCGATCCGCAGGCCGCCGAGAAGCAACACGCGCGCGGAAAAATGACCGCCCGCGAACGCATTGAAAAATTGCTCGATCCAGGGTCATTCGTTGAACTCGATGCTTTTGCAGTTCACCGTACCACCGCCTTTGGCATGGATCGGCACAAGCCGCTCGGCGACGGCGTCATCACCGGGTATGGGACGATCGATGGCCGGCATGTCTGCCTCTTCTCACAGGATTTCACAGTGTTTGGCGGATCGCTTGGCGAAGTGTTCGCCGAGAAGATCTGCAAGGTGATGGATCTGTCGTTGCGGATGGGAGTGCCATGCATCGGCTTGAACGATTCCGGCGGTGCGCGCATCCAGGAAGGAGTCGTCAGTCTTGGCGGCTATGCCGAGATTTTCTACCGCAATGTGATGGCTTCCGGCGTGGTGCCGCAATTGTCGGTGATTGCTGGACCATGCGCCGGCGGCGCGGTCTATTCGCCAGCTATGACCGACTTCATCCTCATGGTCAAAGGTAGTTCTCAAATGTTTATTACCGGTCCTGATGTGATCAAGACCGTCACCGGCGAGGATGTCGGCTTTGAGGAATTGGGCGGGGCTATGACGCACAACTCGCGCAGCGGGGTGGCGCATTTTGCCGCCGATAGCGAAGAGGAAGCTTTCGATCAGGTGCGGGCGCTGCTTTCGTTCCTGCCCTCGAACAATCTGGAAGACCCGCCGTATGTGCCGACCGATGACGATCCTGACCGCATGGACGAGAATCTGCAGACGATCATTCCCGACAACCCGCGCAAGCCATACGACATGCTTCAGGTGATCGAAGCGGTAATGGACGAAGGCAGTTTTCTCGAAGTGCAACCGTTCTGGGCGCGCAACATCATCATTGGCTTTGCACGTCTCGATGGGCACGCGGTTGGTATCGTCGCCAATCAACCGGCGCAGCTGGCCGGTACGCTCGACATCGACTCGTCGGTCAAGGCGGCGCGGTTCGTGCGTTTTTGCGATGCCTTCAACATTCCGCTGATCACGTTTGTCGATGTACCCGGCTTTCTTCCTGGCACACAGCAAGAGTACGGCGGCATCATCCGGCACGGCGCCAAACTGCTGTACGCCTATTGCGAAGCGACGGTGCCGAAACTGACGGTCATTACGCGCAAAGCCTACGGGGGCGCCTACGACGTAATGGCGAGCAAACATATTCGCGCCGACTTCAATGTTGCCTGGCCCACCGCCGAGATTGCGGTGATGGGCGCGGATGCCGCCGTCAAGATCATCTTTCGCCGCGAACTGGCGCAGGCTGCCGATCCGGTGACGCGCCTGACGGAACTGGTCGAAGACTATCAGAACCGTTTTGCCAACCCCTACATTGCTGCCGAGCGCGGGTATCTTGACGATGTTATCGAGCCGCGTGAAACGCGACCGGCGCTGATCCGCGCATTGCGTCTGGCTCGCGGGAAGCGTCAGAGCCTGCCGCCGCGCAAACATGGAAATATCCCCCTGTGATAGCCACTGTTCACGAGCAGGGGTTGGGGGAAGCTCCTGAGATCAAGAGCCGGCGGCGGGATGTCCTTTGCAAGCGCCATGAGACGTTGCTCCGCCGGCGCAAAAACGCTATTGTTACGATACATGTGATGGTTTTTTAGAAATCAATCCAGTATGCGCCTGACGTCGTAGGGGCACGGCGCCGCCGTGCCCCTGCTGGTGTCCTGCACCTGCTTTTCTCCACACCGGGGCGTGTTGACGACAATGCCATAGCTGCAGCTCGCCCGTATCCCCAAGCTTGTTTTCATCGCAGCGTTGTGCGCCATGCGTATGACCGTCTCATGCTCACGCGTAGTCGTCTTTGTATTGTAGTCATACGTACCATCTGTACATACGACGCCATCCGCCAGATTCCCTATTGCTTCTGGTTGTAGAGTCGTGCTAAGATGGAAGGCGTGCTCGATCCGTTGTGCAGCAGGTTGCGTCATGCAGGGTGGGGAATTATGACGAACGCGAGTCACGACGCAGATTCAGCGGAGCGCGTGGTTGAGTTGCATTTGCCGAGCCGTCTTGGTTACGAAAAAGTTGCAATGGACGCTGCTGCTTCGATTGCCCGACGGATGGGGTTCAGTGCAGATCGCATCGATGCGCTGCGCACGGCGCTGGGCGAGGCGGTGACCAACGCGATCGAGCACGGAAATGCCCACGACGCCGGTACGCGCGTGCTGGTGATCCTGACGGTGCGACCGTCTGAACTTGTTGTCAGCGTTGCCGATCAGGGATGTAAGCCAATCGACCAGTCGCAGCTTGCTCCAGCGCCTAGGATCGAAGACTGGTTCACTCGCGCCGATAAAGGCGGCTGGGGCATCTGGTTGATACGCGAGTTGATGGACGAGGTGGAGTTCACCACCGCACCGACCGGCGGCAATCAGGTTCGGATGGTCATTCATCTCGAAAAGCAATCGTAGCTTATGTCCAACGCATCTTCTCTCTCACTTGAGCTGTCGATCCCCAGCGAGTTTGGATACGAACGCGTCGTTCGTGAAGCTGTAGCTTCTTTTGCGCGGCGTATTGGGTTGAACAGTGAGCGGGTTGAAGATCTGAAGACGGCTGTCAGCGAAGCATGCCTCAATGCAATCGAACATGGCAATGCGCAGATGCCGGAGATGCGCGTCGATGTGAATTGTGTTTGGGAAAACGACGGCCTCACGGTCAGAGTGCTGGATCACGGATTGAGACGATATGCCGGTCACGTTACGCCCTGTATTGTGTGCAAGGTGCACGGCGAGGCGCCGCCGCGCGGCATGGGATTGTACCTGATTTCGCAACTGGTCGATACGTGTAGATTCGAGACGTCGCCAGACGGCGGCAATGTGCTGTATATGCGTATGCATACTCGTTCGAGAGCGTAATGGACGCAATCAAGCGCCTGCCCATCGTTGTCGGGAAACGCTGGCGCAATGGGTGTATCATAACGCCAATGCCAGGATGAGGAGTGCGGGCATGCTGGACGATGATTTGAATGTGCATATTCGCGAGCGTGAAGGGGTGGCGATTATCGATCTGGTTGGCGATTTGACGACCTTCGCCGAAGAAAAGATGACCAGCGCCTATAACGAGGTTTCACGCAAAGGTGCACGAAACATTCTGCTCAACTTTCGCCAGAACGACTATATCAACAGCGCCGGTATCGCCATCTTGATCGGAGTCGTTACCGAAGTCAATCGAAACAACCAGCGACTGGCAGTCAGTGGATTGTCGCAGCACTTCCAGAAAATCTTTCGCATGGTCGGTCTGGCTCAGTATATCGATATTTATCAGGACGAAGACGAGGCGATTCGCGGTCTGACCGCTGCAATGGCCTGAGTCGTTGTGTGACGATGGACGGTTTTCTCTTGTTCGTTCTATTTGCGGCTGTTCTGCTGCTCGCTGCATATCTGCTGTGGCGCTATTGGGCTGATCTGACAGTGGCGACGCCGGAGGAAGAGCGGTTCGAGGAGCGTATCGCTGCGTTGAACGAACGTCAGGCGCACCGTTACAGCGACGAGGAACTGGCGGCGCCGGTCACCGAAGAGGATGCCTGGCGTACCATGGTTGAGCGTGGACGACGCGCTGCGCGTCGTGAACGTTTGACGGGCGATCTGATGCGTCGTCGCGCTAGGAAGCGCTTGGCAGATCAGGCGCCCCGCCTGTTGCCCGAACGTCGCATCACGACATCCTCCACTGATGAGGAGTGATCGTTTGCAGGACGAATATCAGCAACGCTGCACCTCCAAGCATTGCTCCAATCAGATATGGCGCCGCCGTTCCTGCTCGATCAAAACTGATCCCCGCTATCATCGGACCGACGATCATTGTCAGGTTGAGCAGCGCTGCCGTTCCTCCCATCAGGCGTCCCTGGTCGGCAGGCGATACCCGCAGTGAGAGCAGACTGGTCAGCGCCGGGATCGCCAGACCGCTGCCGAACGCAAGCAATCCTACCGCAGGGTAGAGCATCCATGCCGCCGGCGCCAGACCGGTCGTGAGCAGGGCGCCTGCCATCACAGTTATACCGACGCGCGCCAGTTGCACGTCTCCCAGCCAGCGCTGCATGAGCCCCAGCAGAAACCCCTGAGTGGTCACTGCGCATACGCCCACGAATGCGAAGAATAGCGCATTCTCGAACATGCCCCAGCCGAAGCGTGCTGCGGTAAAGAGCGGGAAATTGCTGTACAGCCCCGAGAACGCCAGGTTCAGCAACATCACGACGATCAGCAGGCGACGGATCGCCACAATCTGCAACAGAGCGATCAGGTTCGCCAGAGGATTTGCGGCCCGTAGAAACCCGCTCACCTGCCATCGCCTCGCACGCTCGATCCGGATCGAGCGGCGGTGTTCAGGTGGCAGCGACTCGGGAAGGGCGGCAACAGCAAACAGGGTGTTTGCAAGCGCCAGCGCTGAAGCAACCAGCGCCGGGACGCTCAGCCCGGCGAGGCTCAGCGCCCCACCCAATACCGGACCGATCATCAACCCAAGACCAAACGCTGCACCGAGCAGCCCCAGCCCGCGTGCACGTCGATCGGGAGTGGTGCTATCGGCGATATATGCCTGTGCAATCGTGAGATTGCCGCCGGTGACGCCATCGAGCAACAGCGCCAGCGCCAGTAACGGCAGGCTGTCGGCGACCGCCAGGAGTAGGTACGCAGCGGATGTTCCACTCAGGCAAGCTATCAGGACCGGACGGCGACCAAACCGATCCGACAACCCTCCAAGCATAGGACCGACAAGAAACTGCGCCCCGGCATAAAGACCGCTCAAAAAGCCGACGATCGTGGCGCCGGGCGCGACGCGCTGCACATAGAACGGCAACAGCGGCACGATCATGCCGTAGCCGATTAGATCCACAAAAACAGCCAGGAAGAGAATGGTAAGCGCGTTGCGTTTCACCCGAAAGATCTCACGACCATGATCTGGCGAGCAGCATGACTAATGGTGATCGGTCGAATAGTGTTCAGAGTCATAACGAACAGATTGTAGCGCACATCACTCATGGTGCACACCGGCAGGGTGTGTGGACAAAAGAAAGAAAGCAGGAAAGTAGGAAATAAACTGTTGACAAGAGAGAAAAAATGTTCTACGATGGCAGAACATGTGCAACCCCAGGGAACTCAGATCGCACCTGTTTGGATCTATTCGACCCACATCTCCGACGAGTCAACACGAGGATATGCTGATGAGCCCGCAATCAAAGCACAGAGGACGGAAATCTGTCGGAAGCGTCTCTGCAACTGATAAGAGTCTTGAAGGATTCACGGACGAAGAGCGAAGCGCGATGAAGGAACGCGCGCGAGAACTGAAGGCGGAAGCGCGCGCAAACAAGAGCCGGGCAGACGGGGAGCGCGACGTATGTGCGAAGATCGCCGCGATGACAGAGCCGGAACGCACCATGGCGCAGCGACTCCATGAAATCATCACAACCAGCGTTCCCGACCTCGTGCCAAAGACCTGGTATGGAATGCCGGCATATGCCAGAAATGGCAAGATTATCTGTTTCTTCCAAAGTGCACAGAAATTCAACACAAGGTATGCAACGCTTGGCTTCAGCGATGCGGCACACCTCGATGAGGGCGCTATGTGGCCAACCGCGTTTGCGCTGAAAGAACTGACCGCTGTTGAAGAGGCAACAATCATTGCGCTTGTACGAAAGGCCGCAGGTGAGAGCAGAACAATTGCTCCGTGAATGTCCTGCGCAGTGCGATGGCCGTCGATACGCTCGATTCGTGCGGCGTCTATGTTGGGACAACCGGCGGACGGATCTATGCGTCGCCTGATGCTGGTAATACATGGACAGCTATCGTCCGTGATCTGCCGCCCGTGCTCTCAGTCGAAGTTCAGACGTTTCGCTGATGGCTCCCATTATGTCTGTTATGGAACCAATCTCGTATGGATGTGAACGCCTTTCGCCATCTCTATGCCTACCATTTCGCCGAAAACCGCACCTTATGGGAAGCAAGCGCTGCGCTATCCGACGAACAGTTTATCCAACCGATTTCTTACTCGCTCGGATCGGTGCGTAATCAGATTGTGCATCTCATAAGCGTCGATGACACCTGGTTCAGCGGACTGCGTGGCGCCGACATTCCGGCGCCGCTGGACCCGACCGACTTCTCGGATCGAAACAGGATTCGCGTATACTGGGATAGGGTCGAACAAACCATGCACGAGTATCTGGCGGAGCTACGTTACGATATGCTCTTCGATACGCCGCTCGCAGGCGAGGATCGGCGCCTGATGGTGTGGCAGGTTCTGATCCACGTGATCAATCATGGTACGGATCACCGTGCACAAATCCTGAGATTACTCCATGATTTTGGGTTGAAAACTACGTCTCAGGACTATATCTTCTTTGCTTACGAGCATCCGTAGGCGACAGACCTGCCGGCGTATGGAACAATGCCCCCGCCACCCGTGCAGAAGCAAAAGCATCTGCATCCTGATGATGCACAGGCGATTGCGTGATTTTTTCTTGTCGATCGCTCCGACTGCTGCACCGCGAAGACTGGCAGGTCATCGATAGATCCTCGCTCAATCTCTGTTATCATGATGGTATCTGTAGCGTGAGCATCACAACATCCGGCATGTTGTCGAATTAATGTATGAATATCGTTTTTCTCTCGCCGCATTTTCCGCCCAACTGGCATCTGTTCTGTGGGCATCTGCGACGGCTGGGTGCACATGTCCTCGGTGTCGCTGATGAGCCATACGATCACCTACACCCCGACCTCCGCGCCGCGCTGACCGAATACTACCGTGTATCGGATTTGCACAACTACGACGAAGTGCTGCGCGCCCTTGGCTATTTCACGCACCGCTACGGTAAAATTCAGCGGGTTGATTCGCTGAATGAGTATTGGCTGGAAACCGAAGCGCGGCTGCGTACCGATTTCAATATCGAAGGACCAAAGATCAATGACCTGCCTGGCATCAAACGCAAATCGGAGATGAAGCGCCTCTTTACCCGGGCACAGGTGGATGTGGCGCGCGGGACTCTGGTCACCGTTCCCGGGCAGGTGCGCGCTTTCGCTGCCGAAGTCGGCTACCCCGTTGTCGCCAAGCCCGATGTTGGCGTCGGCGCCAACCATACCTTCAAAATCGCCAATGAGGCGGAACTCGATGCATTTCTGGCACGCCGACCGGAGGGGTATCTGATTGAGGAGTATGTCCACGGCGTTATTCAGACCTTCGACGGGCTGGCGGACCGGAATGGCGAGCCGGTGTTCTTCACCTCGATGCAGTATAGTGACGGTGTGATGGAAGTCGTTACCAACGACGACGATATCTACTATCTGACCGAGCGTGACATCCCACCCGATCTCGAGCAGGCGGGACGCCGCATCCTCACCATGTTCAATGTGCGCGAACGCTTCTTTCACTTTGAGTTCTTCCGCACTCCCGAAGGGCGATTGGTGGCGCTTGAAGTCAACATGCGCCCGCCCGGCGGGCTGAGCATCGATATGTTCAATCACGCCAGCGCTATCGACCTATACTACGAGTGGGCGAATGTGCTGATCAACAATCGTTTCAGCGCTCCGCTGACGCGACCGTACCACATCTGCTACGCCGGGCGCAAACCGTCTCGCCCGTATGCCCTGACTCATGAGGAAGTGCTTATGCGCTTTGGTGATCGCATCATCCATCACCAGCCGATGCATCCCCTGTTCCATCGGGCGATGGGCGCCTATGCGTATTTGATCAAATCACCCGATCGTGAGGAAGTGATCGACATTGCCCGGGAAATTCAACGATTGAGCAGATGAAATCTGGTGCTGGCTATGATCCCCCGTACACTGACGCTCCGAAATTTCATGTGTTATCGTGAAGGGCTGCCGCCTCTGGTGCTGGATGGTATTACGATCGCCTGTCTGGCGGGCGAAAATGGCGCCGGGAAATCGGCGTTGCTCGATGCCATCACCTGGGCGCTGTGGGGCGCGTCTCGCTTGAAGAGCGATGATGACCTGGTGGCGCTTGGCGCTACCGAAATGATGGTCGATCTGGAGTTCACCCTCGATGGACAGGACTACCGCGTGATCCGTCGCCGCATTCGCGGTAAGCGCGGCGGTCAGAGTCAACTCGATTTCCAGATACGCGATGAGCAGGGATGGCGATCGCTCACCCCCGGCGGTATTCGTGAAACACAGCAGTTGATCGTGCGCACGCTGCGCATGGATTATGACATCTTCGCCAACTCGGCGTATCTCCGACAGGGACACGCCGATGAGTTCACCCGCAAGGAGCCGGCGAAACGCAAACAGGTGCTAGCTGATATTCTGGGGCTCGGCGCGTATGAAGATCTGGAAAGTCGGGCAAAGGAACGCGCACGCACTATCGACGGGCAGATTCGCGGTCTCGAGGGGCGGATAGACGAACTACGCCGCCAGGCGGAGCGTTGTGACATACTGGCAGAAGAGGTGCGCGCTGCAGAGCAGCGTGTGGCAGATGCACAGGCGCGCGCTGAATCAGCGCGTCAGGCGCTCGAAGCAGCTACTGCCAGGGTGCAGGAACTCGAAACGCTCCGTACCATCCGTGATGATCGTCAGACGCGGACCCGGCAACATCGGACCGAACGAGATGCACAGGCGCAGTGGCTGGCGCAGCAGATGGAAACCCGAAAGCGTGCAGAAGCCTGGATGGCGCGCAGTGCCGAAATCGAAGAAGGCATCAGCAATCTGCGCGCTGCCAGATCGGAGGTTGACCGTCTCGCACTGCTGCGTGATGAGTATGACCGCCTGCAGGAGCGTCGCGCTGCCTTGGCGCAGGTGCTTGCCGGCGCCGAACACGCCCTCCGCAGCGATCTGCGCGTCGCCGAAACGCAGGCGCAGTCTCTACGCGAACGCGCTGCTCGTCGTCCCCGACTGGTTGCAGAACTGGAGCGCCTCACTGCGCATCTGGAAGATCAACGACCGGTTGCCGAAGCAGTCTCGGTTGCGCGCACCCGCCGCGCCGATCTGACCGACCGCCTTCGCCGGGTCTACGAACTGTTGCGCCGCCGCACTGCTCTGGAAGGCGATATTAAACTGAAACACGACTCGCTCGTCGCCACGCGCGAGGAACAGAAGCGTGTTCTGCGCACGCTGGCGGATCAGCTGAAACACGAGGCGCACTGGCGCACCGAACTCGCCGAGGCGCTCGCAGAACGCGCCCGGCTCGAAGAAGAAACGGTACGCCTCGAAACGCTTCGCGGCGAAGAGCGCGCCCTCGCCGAGCGGATCGGCGGTATGCGCGCCGAATGTGAGACTGTTCACCGGCAGGGTGAGCAGATCAACGAAAAATTGCGTCTGCTTGGTCCTGATGTGACGGTGTGCCCGCTCTGCAAGAGCGAACTCGGACACGACGGCATTGTCCACATCCAGGCGGAATACGAGCGTGAACGCCAGGCGCTACGCCAGCAATACGCCACTGCAAAACGCAACGCCGATCAACTCGAAGCGCAACTCAAACGTCTCCGCAGCGACATGCGCGCGGCGGAAAAACGTGTCGCAGCGCTCCCTGACCTTCAGGGGCGCATTGCGCGCCTGGAGAATGACCTCGCCAGATGCGACGCGCTCCGCCAGCAGCAGATTGAGGCGCAGCGTCTGCACGACGATGTGGCGATGCGCCTGCTCAAGAACGACTATGAACTGTCAGCGCGCGAGGAACTGAAACGCATCGATGCCGAGATAACAGTGCTTGGCACGGTCGAGGCGCTTGAACGTGAGATTGCTGCCATTGACAAACAGGTCGCCAGATTTGAGGATCAGAACCAGGAACTATCCAGAACCCAGGCGCAGATCGAGACGTTGCGCCGTGAGATTCAGCAGATCGACAACGAAGACCCGGCACTCCACGAACAAGAACAGCTCGCTGCTGATCTGACCAGACGCCTTGCACAGAACGATTTCGCTCACGATGAACGTGCGGCGCTGGCGGACATCGATTCCCGGATTGCTGCGCTGGGATACAGCCGTGAACGATTTGAACAAGCTCGCGCTCAGGTGCACGAACTCACCCATTGGGAAGAAGAATTCACGCGCCTGCAACGCGCCAGAGAGTGGCTCTCCGAAAACGAGGGCGAACTCGCGCGCGCGGCGGAGCGTCTCCAGCGCCTCGAGGCGGAGATTGCCGCCGATGAGGAAGAACTGCGCCGCCTCGACGAACGTTTGCGCGACCTGGCGCCCGCCGCGCGCGCGCGCGACGACGCACGCGCCAGACTCGACGAATACAACCGCGAATTGCTGGTGCGCCAGAAAGACCTCGGCGAACGCCAGGCAGACTGGCGTCGTGCTCAAGAGGCGGTCAGCACGCTCGCCGAGTTGGAAGCGCAACGCCAGACATTGCTCGAACGCAAAGGGTTGTTTGAAGAACTGACCCTGGCATTTGGGAAAAAAGGCATTCAGGCGATGTTGATCGAAATGGCGCTCCCCGAACTGGAACGGGAAGCTAATCGCCTGCTCAGCCGCATGACCGACAACCAGATGCATCTAACCTTCGAAACCCAGCGCGACACGAAGAAGGGCGATATCGCCGAAACGCTGGACATCAAGATTGCCGACGCTCTCGGTACGCGCGTCTACGACGCCTACAGCGGTGGTGAGGCGTTTCGTCTCGACTTCGCCATCCGCATCGCCCTCTCGAAATTGTTGGCACGTCGCGCCGGCGCGCGCCTCGAAACCCTGATCATCGACGAAGGGTTCGGATCGCAGGATGCACGCGGGCGCGAACGCCTGGTCGAGGCGATTATTTCGGTGCAGCCCGATTTCCGTCGCGTGCTGGTGATTACGCACATCCAGGAGTTGAAGGATATGTTTCCGGTTCAGATCGAGATTGTTAAGACACCGAACGGCAGTGTCTGGAACATTGTCTAGTCCCAAAGTCTTACCCTTTGTTCCTTTTGACACGCTTAAGGAATGGCATTAGCATTAAATAAACTATTGATCACCGTAAGATTGACCAGGGAGATTGATCACAACCTGAAGACGCCGTCCGTTTCCCGATCTGTTGGGAGAGTGTATGATGTCGGGTCGTCGTGATGTTTCCGATCTGCTGCCGGATTTCGTCTTCGTGCCATCACAACCGTTCATCATCGGTACGCCAGAACACGAACTCGGTGCGCTGGCAAAAGCTTTCGGCGGCACGCGCGAGTCGTACCGCGAGGAGTCGCCGCAACATATCCTTACCCTGCCGCCCTTCGCCATTGCACGCACACCGGTGACGAATGCCCTGTATGCCGCGTATGTCGCCGACTCGGGCGCTCGTCCGCCGCTGATCTGGCGCGGATCGACTCCGCCTGACAAGATGCACGACTGCCCGGTAACCGATGTGAGCTGGGAGGATGCGCAACAGTTTTGCCGCTGGCTGAGCGAAACAATGGCAACACAGTATCGGCTGCCGACTGAGGCGGAATGGGAGCACGCTGCACGCGGCAGTGACGGACGACGCTTTCCCTGGGGCAATGGGTGGGATCCATCGCGCGCCAACACGCGCGATGGCGGTCACGGCGAAATGATGCCGGTTGGAGTGAATCCTTCCGGCGCCAGCCCATTCGGCTGTCTCGATATGGCCGGCAATGTCTGGGAGTGGACTGCATCTCTCGATGCGCCATACCCCTACCGGCGCGACGATGGACGCGAAGATGCCCTTGCTCCTGGCAGGCGCATCCTGCGCGGCGGCTCATTCGCCAACCCGCGTGGCTTTGCACGCTGCGCCTGTCGCTTTCGTCTTGCGCCAACTGTGCGCAACGAGTTTCTCGGTTTTCGCCTGGCGTGCAGCATAACGTAAAAACAATGAAACGCTCAACTATCAACGCCATCCTGCGGGTCGCCGATGCGTTCATTCGCGAGTGCGGCTTTCATCTACCGCCATTCGCATACTGGACGCCGGAAGAGTGGCGCGCGCGCGGTCCCGAATGCGCCGAGATCGTCACCAATCGTCTCGGGTGGGACATTACCGATTTTGGGACCGGCGATTTTGCCCATACCGGCCTGACCCTGTTTACCCTGCGGAATGGTCATCCCCGTGAGCCTGTCAGTAAACCGTATGCTGAAAAGATACTGATCGTCGAGGAGGGTCAGCTCACGCCGCTCCACTTCCACTGGAGAAAAACCGAAGATATTATCAATCGCAGCGGCGGCGTGCTGGCGGTTCAGCTCTATGCCTCCACCTCCGATGAGCGCCTCGATGAAGCGCGTCCGATCACGATCTCCCTCGATGGTATGCAACGCACCGTTGCTGCTGGCAGCGTCATCACCCTGCAACCCGGCGAGAGCGTGACGCTTCCGCCACGCCTGTACCATGCCTTTTGGGGTGAGAAAGGGCGCGTCCTGGTCGGCGAAGTATCGTCGATCAACGACGACGCGACCGACAACCGGTTTCTGCATCCGATCGGGCGCTTCCCAGACATCGACGAGGATGAACCCCCGCTCTATCTGCTCTGTACCGACTATGAGCGGTTTGTTCCTGTGCGGCAGAACAACGGATGATGCCTGTCATCTAGAGCCTGGGCAGGCTGCGCCCGGTTGAGGGCGCGGCGCGCCGTGCTCCGACGGGGTTCTCTCCCGGGGTGCGCGGGCGTCTCGCCCGCATCTCCAGGCTTGTTTTCATTGCGGCATTGCGCGCCGTGCGCACGACCGCTTTACGCGAAAGCGCTGCCTTGACCGTCCCTCATAAGCGTGTTAGAGTAAACCAATGTCTATGACTGTGCGTCATACGCCATGGCAATCGTCACACTACAGCCGGGCAAAGAACGACCTGTGACCCTACGCCATCCGTGGGTGTTTTCCGGGGCGATTGCACGTATTCAGGGGGATGCTCCAGCGCGTGGGGAAGTGGTTGATGTGTACGCCGCCAGAGGCGACTGGCTGGCGCGAGGATGCTGGAGCGACGAATCGCAGATTCGTATTCGCCTGTTCACCTGGAACCACAATGAACCGATTGATGACGCGCTGTTCCGTCGTCGTATCGAACGGGCAGTCGATGGTCGCCGTAAACTTGGGATGCTCACCAGCGACGGTGCGTGTCGGTTGATTTACGCCGAGTCCGACGGTCTCCCCGGTCTGATCGTTGATTACTACGCCGGGTTTCTGGTTGTGCAACTTCTGACGCAGGCAATGGCGTTACGAAGCGCGATGATTGCTCACATTCTGGCAGAGACGCTGGCGCCGCACGGCATCTATGAGCGGAGTGATGCCGATATCCGCGATAAGGAAGGTCTTCCGCCCGCGTCAGGTGTGTTATGGGGAGAAGCGCCGCCGCGCCTTCTGGATGTGCAATTGCCGGGGAACATTCGGCATGCGGTCGATCTGCGCGCCGGGCAGAAAACCGGTGCGTACCTCGATCAGGCGTTCAACCGGTTGCGTGTCGCTGCACACTGTGCAGGCGCAGAGATACTGGATTGCTTCTGCTACACCGGCGGTTTCACGATTGCGGCAGCGCGTGCTGGCGCCTGTCGCGCAACTGCCGTCGATACCAGCGAGGCTGCGCTGAACATGTTGCGCGATGGGCTTGCGCTCAACGCCATGACCACACCGGTCGAAACGGTTGCTGCTGATGTCTTCCAGGTACTGCGGCGTTACCGTGACGAGCAGCGCCGCTTCGACGTCGTTGTGCTCGACCCGCCCAAGTTTGCCCATACGCATGCGCATGTCGAACGGGCAACCCGTGGGTACAAAGATATCAATCTGCTGGCGATGCAGGTACTGCGTCCTGGCGGTATTCTGGCGACGTTCTCCTGCTCCGGTCTGGTGTCGAGCGATTTATTCCAGAAGGTCGTCTTCGGTGCGGCGCTCGATGCACGTCGCGATGTGCAGATCATCGAACGGCTGACACAAAGCCCCGATCATCCGGTTCTGCTGACATTTCCCGAAGGAGAATATCTGAAAGGTCTGATCTGTCGTGTCTGGTAGACCGCTATGAGTTACAATATTATCGAAGACGGTCATGTATCGAGTCCGAGAGGGTTTCGTGCAACTGGCGTCTCGTGCGGGTTGAAGGAAATTCGCGCGCGCGATCTGGCAATCGTCTACTCGCAGTCACCCTGCCGTGTCGCAGCGCTTTTTACGACGAATCTCATCGTCGCTGCGCCAATCTTTTTCAACCAGGCGATCCTGGCACGCAGCCGCGACAACATTCGCGCCGTCGTGATCAACGCCGGGCATGCCAATGCCGGCACCGGCCAGCCGGGGTTGGCGACGGTTGTGGAGTGCGCCAAGATCGCCGCCGATGAACTCGAAGTGCCACGCGACAGTGTGTTAATGCTGTCGACCGGGCAGATCGGCGTTGCGCCGCCGCTCGACCGTATGCGGGAAGGAATCCGGCGCGCCGCTTCCGAACTCGACAGCAACGGCGGGCGTCGCGCCGCACTCGCTATTCTGACCAGCGATACGCGCCCGAAGGAGCGCGCACTGCGGGTATCGCTCCGCGAGGGGCGAACGGTAACGCTGGCAGGGATGGCAAAAGGAACTCGCATGGTCAGTCCTCATCTGGCCACGCTGCTGTGTGTGATCACGACCGATGCGCCAATCGAGTCGCGTCTGCTGATGCGCGCCCTCGACCAGAGTGTGAGTCGCTCGTTTGGGAGGTTGCACCTCGATGGCGATATGAGCCCGAATGATGCGGTGCTGGTGCTGGCAAACGGCGCTGCCGGAGGAGCGCCCATTGTTGACGGATCGCGTGAACTTGGCGTCTGGCAGCAGGCGCTCGATGCCCTGTGTCACGATCTGGCGCAGCAGGTGCTGCGCGATGCTGCATCTGGCGGAAAGCACATTTTCGTCACCGTGCGCGGCGCGTCGACCGATGCTGCTGCTACTCAGGTGGCGCGCGCCGTCGCACGCTCTTCTGCCGTGCGTTTGATGTGTGCGCGGAATCTGCCGGAATGGGGCGGGATGCTCGTCGCCGTCGGCGCCAGTGGCGTCGACCTGCGCCCCGATATGCTCGAATTGCGTGTTGGCGCAGTGACGGTCATGGACGATGGATTACCAACCCGCTTCGATCACGCAGCGCTGGTGCAGGCGTTGTCTGGACCGGAAATCGAACTGATGATCGATTTGCATACAGGCGCCGGTACCGCCACGGTATGGACGTGTACGACCGGCGCGGAGCCATGAGTATGAAACTGCCGTTGTTTCCCCTGAATACGGTACTGTTCCCGGGTGCGCCCATCTCGCTCCACATCTTCGAGGAACGGTACCGCTTGATGATCGGTCAATGCCTGGCGCAGCAACAACCGTTCGGCGTTGTGCTACTCCGCTCCGGCAGCGAAGTCAGCCCCGACGATCCGTTCATCCGCAGTCTGCGACGTCAGTTCAATGTGGATGATGACGATATCATACGGGAAGCGGTCGTTCCATTCGAGATCGGCACAATTGCGCGCATTACTGAGAGTCAGCAGTTTGACGATGGGCGCTACCTGCTGATCGCTCTGGGGCAACGCCGCTTCCGTGTGCAGTACATCATTCAGCACCAGCCGTACATGGTCGCCTCGGTCACGCAACTGCCAGAGGATACGTCAACCCTATCGAGCGACGAAGTCGCCAGACTGCGCCGGACGTATTAAC
>JBEPYG010000027.1:0-20860 GCA_041641515.1 Roseiflexus sp. | reverse complement strand
TTCTCGACCGTTACCGTGACCGGATTCTCAGTTTCAACGACGACATCCAGGGCACCGGCGCGGTCACGCTGGCAGGATGGCTGGCAGCTGTCGAGATCTCCGGCGTGCCGCTGGCTGAGCAGCGGATCGTCATGCTGGGGGCCGGATCGGCGGCGACCGGCATTGCCGATCAGATCGTCGCTGTCATGCTCGAGGCAGGTATTCCGCTCGAGCAGGCGCGCCGGACGATCTGGCTGATCGATAGCCGCGACCTGGTGCATACCCGGCGCACCGGTCTCGAAGAGGCGAAAATGATCTATGCGCAGCCGTATGAAGCGCTGGAAGGATGGATGCGCGAAGGGAGCGGAGCGTTCACCCTGTATGATGTTGTCGCCAACGTGCGTCCGACCTGTCTGATCGGCACATCAGCGCAGCCAGGCTCGTTCACCGAGCGCATCGTGCGCGAAATGGCGCGGCATGTCGAGCGACCGGTGATCTTCCCGCTCTCCAATCCCACCTCGAAGAGCGAAGCGGTTCCTGCCGACCTGATCGCCTGGACGGAAGGGCGCGCATTGGTCGCCACCGGCAGCCCGTTCGAGCCGGTGGTCTACAATGGACAGACATACACGATCGGGCAGTGCAACAACGTCTTCATTTTTCCCGGCGTCGGGTTGGGTGTTCTGGCGGTTGAGGCGCAGCGCGTCAGCGATGCCATGTTCGTGGCGGCGGCACGTGCTCTCAGCGCCTTCTCGCCAGCGCGACAGGACCCGATGGCTTCCCTCTATCCGCCGCTTCCTGCAGTGCGCGACGTCTCGCGCGCTGTGGCGCAGGCCGTGGCGGCTGAAGCGGTGCGTTCCGGGCTGGCGAAGCCGTTTAGCGCCGATGAACAGGCGGCGCGTATAGCGGCGACTATGTGGACGCCAGCGTACCCGCAGGTGCGGAAGATGGCATAATGCCATTTCAGATTGGAGATGGTCGCGCACAGCGTCCTGGCGTCCTCTGGCGCAACGCTGTGCGCAACGTGTTCATGTGAAACTGGCAGCATACCGGTTTCTGATCGTGAGCAAAGGCATGGAACGCGCGCGTATGGTATACTGTTTCGTGGGTGCGGCGTGAACCGCACCAACATTTTTGTGATGGTCATGCGCGCGTATCCATGGAATATCAACCAGACCTGAAACGTATTACCGGCGAAGGGGGCGAAATTGCAGCGGTCGTTCCCGGCAGCATTGCCGCCGACATCGGACTGCAGGCGGGTGATGTGGTGCTTGCAGTGGGCGACCTGCGCCTGCGCGATGTGATCGACTATCGCTTTGCGGTAGCCGAAGAACATATCGAACTGCTGGTGCGCCGCGGCGATGAAGAGGTGGTCTACGAAATCGAAAAAGATGCTGACGACGACCTTGGGATCGAGTTTGTCGAACCGCTCTTCGACCGCCTGCGCACCTGCAACAACAAATGCCCGTTCTGCTTTTTGACCCAGATGCCAAAGGGTCTGCGGCGTTCGCTCTATCTGAAGGACGACGATTACCGTCTGGGATTCCTGTATGGTAATTTCGTGACCTTCACTAACCTGACCGAAGACGACTGGCGCCGCATCGAACAGCAGCGTCTCAGCCCGCAGTATATTTCTGTGCACGCGACCGACCGTGCACTGCGCGCTGTGTTGCTGGGAAAACCCGATGTTCCGGATGTGTTGGAGCAGATCAGGCGTCTTGGTCGCATCGGTATCACTGTTCACGCCCAGATTGTCGCGCTGCCGGAGATCAACGATGGTGCAGCGTTGCACCAGAGCATCCGCGATCTGGCAGACCTCTATCCGATTGTGCAGACTATTGCGGTCGTGCCGGTGGGGTTGACCAAGTATCGCTTCGACGGCAAACGTCCACAGACGATCAAAGCAGCAATCCAGATCCACGAAACACCAGAATGGGTCGATGCTACGTGGGAACGCCAGCCGCGCTGGGACGAGGCCGTGCGCTCTCACGAGGCGCAGGTGGCAAACTTGGGATACTGTGCGCGCCAGATCGTCGCCGCCGATGTGCCTATGCGCTGCTACCGTCCCGATGAAGCGCCACGCATTCTGGACGTGGTGGAGTCGTATCAGCAGGAGTTCCGCCGCCGCTATGGCGTTGGCATCGTGTATGCATCCGACGAGTTCTACCTGCTGTGCGGGCGCGACCTGCCGCCTGCCGCCGATTACGATGGCATGCCGCAGTATTCCAATGGCGTCGGCATGACGCGCGATTTCCTCGATGGGTGGGCGAAGGCGCAGCGCCGTCTGCCGGCTCGTCTGCCTCAACCTGCCGAACTGACGCTTGTGTGCGGGACGTTGATCGCACCCACCCTGCAGCGCGTGGTTGATCGGCTGAACCGGATCGCCAACCTGGAGGTGCGTCTGTTGCCGGTTGTCAACCGGTTCTTCGGCGAAACGGTGACCGTCTCGGGTTTATTGATGGGGCAGGATGTCGTGCCGGTCATTCGCGATGCCGGCGCGCGACGGGTGTTGCTGCCGCGGGTCATGTTCGACCATACCGGCACGCGCACCATCGACGAATACACCGTCGAACGGATCAGCGCTGAGAGCGGTGCAGTCGTCGCTGTCGCCGGTGAACCGGATGAGATTGTGCGCTATGTTCGGGCTTTGAGCGCCATGCGCTGAGGAAGGATTGTCGTCTATCGGCGCACATGAGGTGACAACGTGGAACACGACCTGACCATCCATCGTGTCCTGAACGTCATTCAGCGTGCAACCCAGACCGCTGCGCAGACCAATCTGGCAGCGCTGCTTGACCACACCCTCGATCTGTTCGTTGAAGAAGCGCATGCCGAAGCCGGAACACTCTATCTGTACGACCCGGATCGCGACGAACTGGTCTTCCACGTCGTCAAGGGCGATGCAACCAGCCAGCAGCTGCTCGGCATGCGCATCTCGGCAAGTCGGGGCGTGGCGGGCGCCGCACTGCGCGCGCGTGAGCCGATCTTCGTCCACAATGTCGCCGAAGATTCGCGCTGGGACCGGGGCATCGGTGAACTGGCGGCGCTCCAGTTGCGCACCATGTATTGTCTGCCGCTGATCATCGATGATCGACCGGTTGGTGTGGTGCAGGTCTTCAATCTGCCTTCCGCTGCGGTCGACGCCGACGAGGAACTGGCGCTGCTCCGCATCCTTGGCAATGTCATGGTCAGCGTGATCGACAAAACACGGCTGCTCGAGGAGACGTACCGTCGTGAACGACGGCAGCGCGCACTAGCTGATATTGCAGCACGCCTGACGACAACCCTCGATCGTCAGCAGTTGTTGACGCTGATCATGGATTATGCGCGTGACCTGCTCAACTGTGAGGCGACATCGGTGTGGGAAATCGACGATGAGGACGAAGCCAACCCGGTGTTGCGATCACATGTCGCCACCGGAGCGCGCGGTGAAAAGGTCGCCGGCATCACCGTGCCGCTTGGACAGGGAATCATCGGGCACGTCGTTGCGACCGGCCGGGCCATCCGGTTGGACGATGTGCGCAACGATGCACGTCATTACCAGGAGGTGGACCGGCAGAGCGGCTTTGTGACGCGCTCAATCTTGTGCGTTCCGCTCCATGCACCCAACATCGAACTCGGCGCGGAACGCGGGCGTGTCGAAGCGCGCATCATCGGCGGCGCCCAGGCGCTCAACAAAATGGGCGGTCCGTTCACCGATGATGACGTCACCCTGTTTGAGTCATTCGCCAACCTTGCAGCGACCGTGCTGCAACTCTCACGTCTGTATGCCGATACGCAGAATCTGCTGCTCGGCATGATCAAGGCGCTTGTCGAGGCTGTCGATGTGCGTGATCGCAACAATCAGCACCATTCGCGCCGCGTCTCCGATTTCTCGGTCGCCATTGCAGAAGAGTTGGGGCTTTCCGATGAGCAGATATTTCATGTCCGCATCGGCAGCTTGCTGCATGACATCGGCAAAATCGGCGTGCCAGACGCCATTCTCGACAAGCCGGGCCGTCTGACCGATGAAGAACTGATCGAGATGCGCAGCCATACAACCAAAGGCTACGAGATCATGAGCCAAGAGGAACTCAAACGTCTGCTGCGCATCGAATTGCCGGCGCTGTTGCAGCACCACGAGCGTCTCGACGGCAATGGCTATCCACACCGCATTGCCGGCGACCAGATTTCGTGGATTGCACGAATCGTCGCCGTCGCCGATGTGTTCGATGCGCTGACCAGCGCTCGACCGTACAAAGAACCCTGGAGCGCAGAGCGCGCGATTGCGTACCTTACTGAACGTAAGGGGATCGAGTTCGATGCTGCCTGTGTCGAGGCGCTTGCACGCGTGCGTGCAAAGGGGCATCCGCTCGTCAAAACGCAGGTCGAGCGAACGATGCTGGCGGAAAGGAGGTGAAGGAAGAGCATGAAACCAATAGTTGCCCTCGTTGGGCGCCCAAACGTCGGCAAATCGACATTGTTCAACCGGTTGATCGGTGAGCGTCGCTCGATTGTTGAAGATATTCCTGGTACGACCCGCGACCGGCTCTACGGCGATACGGAATGGAACGGTCGGGTGTTCACGGTCGTCGACACTGCCGGTCTGCTCCTCGACGAAGATGACCTGACGCCCGGCACGCCGCAACTGGAGATTGCACGCCGGGTGCGCGAACAGGCGGAACTGGCGATCGCCGAAGCCGATGTCATCATCTTCATCGTCGACAGCCGCGAAGGGTTGACCGCTGCCGACGCTGCGGTCGCCGAGGTGTTGCGCCGCACCCATAAGCCGGTGGTGCTTGCAGCCAATAAAGCTGACAACCACGACCGCGCAATGGATGCAGTCGAATTCTATGCGCTGAATCTGGGCGAACCCATTCCGATGAGCGCCTACCACGGCATTGGCGTCGGCGATGTGCTCGACCGGGTGACCGAGGCGTTGCCGATTGTCGAAGCAGAAGAGGACGATGCTGCGATCAAGATCGCGATTGTGGGACGTCCGAATGTCGGTAAATCATCGCTGCTCAACCGCCTGCTGGGTCAGGAGCGCAGCGTTGTCAGCGATATTCCCGGCACCACGCGCGACAGCATCGATACGCCTGTTGAGATCGATGGTCTTAAGGCGTTGCTGATCGACACCGCGGGCATCAGGCGGCGTGGCAAGATCGAACGCGGTCTCGAGCGATACAGCGTGATGCGTGCGTTGCGCGCCATTGAGCGCGCCGATGTTGCGCTGCTCCTCATCGATGCGACCGAGGGCGTGACTGCGCAGGATACGCATATCGCTGGCATGATCCTCGATTCGCTGAAAGGCGTGGCAATCCTGGTCAACAAATGGGACCTGATTGTGAAGGACAACTACACCTTCGACGAATTCAGCCGCCACGTCCGTGAGGCGTTCAAGTTCATGCCATATGCACCGCTGCTCTTCATTTCGGCGAAGACCGGTCAGCGTGTCGATAAGGTGTTGCCGCTGGCGCTGGAAATTGCACAGAACCGACAGCGCCGCATCCCGACGTCTGAACTGAATGGATTGCTGCGGCGCGCTGTGTATGAACATCCGCCGACGTCCATCCACAAAGGTGTGCATCTCCGTCTCTATTACGCCACGCAGCCGCAGGTTGCGCCGCCAGTCTTTCTCTTCTTTGCCAATCAGGCGGAGGAGGTGCACTGGGGGTACGCGCGCTACCTGGAAAACCGCATCCGGGAGCGGTACGATTTCACCGGCACACCGATAAAGATCGTGTTTCGTACCCGGGCGAAGCGCGACGAGCGCAGCAAACCGCCGACATTCCGAACACGCGCTGCCCCTGTGTTTCGCGCACAGAGCGCTGCATCGACGGAAGAGCGCGTCGAAATCTGGGATCAGGACGATTTCGACGATGAGGCCGAGGTCTACTGGACAAACGAGTAGTCGCGCTCGCGCGCCGGCGTGGCGGGTGATTGCTGCGCGCCACGCCTGTTCGGAAGCGCTCTCGCGCATTCGGTTTCTGTGCGCGACTGCATCGCCATCCGGTGCGACTGCCAGACAGCGATGCTACGAACGCTTGAAGATTGATGTGCGCAGATGAAGATCAAACCCACACGTTTTGCAGCGTCCATCTTCAACGCCTGTCACGCGCGTGATGCCGCCGTTCCGTTCGATGACGACCGCCATGCACGACGGGCAGACCGTCGCCTGTCCTGATTCTGGACCGTACACATAGAGCAATCCCGCCTCTGCACCTATCCGGCGTGCGCGTGCAACCGACGCCGCGGCAGCTGCGCCAGCGTCACCAGGGACGACATGCCAGGGAGTGAATGGACTGAGCGTCGTCCGAATCCAGTGAGCCAGACTGTGCATATGGTCAGCCGAGTCGTTCACCCCAGGATGCAGGCGGGTGAGCACCTCGACGTGACAGTGCCAGCGATGAAAGGCGTGTGATGCCGTCTCCAGAATGCCACGCCACTGTGCCACGCCCGCAAGGCGGCGATACGCAGCGTCGTCGAAGGCGCGCAATTCCAGGCACATGCCATCCAGATAGTGCCCGATCTGATCGAGCGCTTCGATCGTCAGGAACCCGCTGGTCACGAGCGCCGTATACCGGCTGGTCGCTCGCGCAGTGCGGAGCAGGTCGAATACATACTCGTGCGCGACCGACGGATCGCTGTAACTCCAGACGATGCCGCGGCAGAGACGATCCAGCGCAAATGTCGCGGCGCGCTCCGGAGCGAGACGTCGTTGCTGCTGTTCGTCTCGCGGTGGTGCTCCATACTGTCCGCGGTGCTGATCCTCTGGAAACGCATACCCCCAACCGCCAAGCGTCAGCACCTGCGTGCCTGGGAAAAAGTGCCATAACCGATGCTCGTCAATCGGTCCGACCGTTGCAACGCTGATGAGACCATCGTTGTGAACGGCGATGCCAGTCGTATCATGGACACGCACCCTGCAGCGTCCTTTCTGGTGCGGCTTCAATTCACAATGCCACTGGCAGACATTGCAGCGGAGCGTCTCATCATCGAGCGCTTCAACAAGACCGGTGTAGCGCATGGATCCACCTGCTAGCATTCTCGTGTCTGATCGGGTATAATCCTGAAGTACGCCGCGCAGAGCGCAGCGCTGGTGTGGGGTGCATTATAAATCCTTAGCAGCCGGTCTGCTGCTCGGCAATCGAGCGCAGCCAAATAAAGAACGTATGGACGAAACACCACTGCGTCGCCGACTCGGGCTGGACCGCCCTTCAATCGCCGATTACCCGGTCGAAACAGTCGATACACCTGCCGTCGCTCCCTATCCGACGCCCGCAGTTCGCAGTATTGTACGGGAGATGCTTGAAACCGCCATCTTTATTTTGCTGGTGTTTTTGATTGTGCGAGGTACGATCCAGAACTTCAAGATCGAGGGTCAGAGCATGGAACCCAATCTGCACAGTGGGCAGTATATTCTGGTCAATAAACTGATCTTCTTCCACTTCGATCTGAACGCGCCGCTTCGCCTGCTGCCGGGCAATGCCGATCTTCCGCCGCGCGTGGTCTATCCTTTTCGCATGCCGCGTCGGGGTGATGTGGTGGTGTTCGAGTATCCGCGCGACATGAGCAAGGATTATATCAAGCGCGTCATCGCTCTGCCGGGAGAAACGGTTGAAATCCGCGAAGGTCGTGTGTATATCAATGGCATTCTGCTCGATGAGCCGTACCTTCAGGGCATTACAACAACCTGCCGCTTCGACGACCTGTGCGCCCGCGGTCCTGTGGTGGTCGATCCGGGAACGGTGTTTGTGATGGGCGACAATCGCGCCAATAGCAGCGACTCGCGTGAATGGGACGATCTGCCGCTGGATCGAATTATCGGACAGGCATGGATTTCGTACTGGCCGCGTGAGCATTGGGGCGCAATCCCTTCACCGACGTATGCTGCGTTGCCATAATGTATTATAAACGAATCGCGCATGCACGTCGCTATCAATGCGCATCTCCTTGCCCATACGCGCACCTTCCGGCGCGCCGGGGTGTCGAACTATGTCGAGGCGCTGCTCATTCATCTGGGAGAGATCGACCGACACAACCGGTACACGGTATACACGACGCGCGGTCTCGACAGTGCAGCACTCAAGTTGCCGTCTAACTTCCGCGTCAGACCGAGTCGCCTTCCAACTATCAATCCCCGTGTTCGCATTCCGTGGGAACAATTGCTGGCGCCGGCGTTGCTTCGCCTCTCTCACGCCGATGTGTATCATGGCGTGCTCAATGTTATGCCGCTCATGTGCCCGGTTCCATCTGTCGTCACCATTCACGATTTGAGCGCGTTCCTGTTTCCGCAGACGTTTCGCCGCGTCAATCGGCTGTATACCCGATGGGCTATCCGGGTTGCTGCGCGGCGTGCTCGATATCTGCTGGCAGTGTCGGAGTTTACCCGGCGCGAAATCGTGCGCTGGCTCCACGTACCGCCAGAGCGCGTGGTTGTGACGCCCAATGCTGCCGATGCGCGCTTTGCGCCTCCCGATCCGTCCGCACTCGAGGCATTTCGACGTCGCGTCGGGTTGCCAGACCGGTTTGTGTTGTTCCTCGGCACTCTCGAACCGCGTAAGAATCTGGTGCTGCTTCTGGAGGCATACGCGCGAATTGCGCGCGAGGTCGATGCACCGCTTCTCATCGGCGGCGCAAAGGGGTGGCTCTATGAGCCGATCCTGGCGCGCGCCGAACAACTTGGCCTTGGCGATCGGCTGCGCTTCGTCGGGTATATCGATCAGGAGGATCAGGCGCTCTGGTATGCGGCAGCGACTATTTTCGTCTTTCCGTCGCTGTACGAAGGGTTTGGCATGCCGCCGCTCGAAGCAATGGCATGCGGCACGCCGGTGATCGTCAGTAACAGCAGCAGTCTTCCTGAAGTCGTGGGGGCGACTGCTGGCGACCCTGATCAGGCGGCGGCGCTCATCGTACCGCCAACCGACGCTGATGCGCTGGCAGAGGCGATGTTGCGGCTGCTCTCCGATGCCGAACTGCGCGCCGAACTGCGCATCCGCGGGCTTGCGCGTGCACGCTGCTTCTCCTGGCGCACGACGGCGGAACGAACGCTGGACGTGTACCGTTGTGCTGTTGAATGTGGTAAGTGGTAGGTGGGAACGTAGAAGCGGAGGTATCGGGGTGTGCACACCGTGGCGAGGGAGCGTAACCACATTCGTTTCTTCGTTCTCCATTCGTTGATAGCGGAAATGCATGGGAGTGCAAACGGGCTGAAACAGGCAAACATACAACCATGGTCACAAGGCAAGCGCGTAATCACCTAATCGCCCAATCACGCAATCACCCAATCTCGTCATCTGAGCATGGAACAAGGGAACGTAGAATATGAAACGTGGGATGCAGGAACATGGTTCTCGGTTCTCGGTTCCTGGTTCTCACCGCTCTTCACCCGTCTCCTCATCATCGTCTCGCTTGCCATGACGCTCTCAGGAGCATCTGCACCATCGGCGACAGCGACGGCGCCAGCGCAACCATTCGTGCGTCCGTCCTTCGCTGCGCAAATGAACACTCTGCGTCCGGTCATTCTCGATGCTGCGATGCGTCATAACGATCCGGACGTTTCGGGTATGGACGATGCAGCGTTTGCGGAGATCATTGCGCTGGTGCTCTACAACGAGCATTTTGGCTGGCTGGAAGAGGCGATTCCGCCATTGCGTCCGCTAACGCCGTGGTATCAGGCGGCGCAGATGCTGCTCAACGCCTTCGGCGCCAATCTGACGGTCTGGCCAAGTAACATTCGCCCCTCAGTGGCGCTCGAAATGCTGCACAACGAACTGCCGGTCAAAGGCGCAGACAGAACCATCGTCATCGATCTGCACATTGCGGGAAGCCGAATCGACCCGACGCACTATCGCACGCAAGCGGAATTGTACGCTGCCATCAACAGCGAACTGATTCAGCCTGCCCTGGCGGTCGAGTATCTGGCGGCCAACCTGGAGCGCGGCGTGTATCGTGCCCGCTACGAAGGCGTACCGGTCACCTGGCAGTCCCTCGCCGCCTGGCACAACCAGGGGATCGTCGCGCCCGAAGATATCGCCGCCAACCCGACCGCCCGCGATTATGTGCGACGCGCTGCGGTCTATCGCGACCTGGCACGTGCCTTTATCGCCGCATATCCGGAGGAACCGCATAATCGCGCACTGCCCAGTAGATTGCCTTCGGTGTGCCGTCCGCCGTCACAAAGTTCCAGTTATCCTGATAGGTGCGCGCCTGCCATGGGGTGCTGAATTGCCAGAGGCACATCGCTTCGAGCCAGGGCCACGTCAGCGCCTGTTGATACGCGCCAATCGTCCAGCGCACACGTTGCGATGGGCGCACTGCCGCCGACCAGCGCGGATGGTCATTCCATCCCCCTTCGGTAATAAAGATCGGCTTATGACCATCTCCCAGGTAGGTGAGCAGGTCGTGGACAAGTTCGACGCGCCGAAAGTTGACCTCCTCTGGTGCAGGTGGAGCATCATGCGGTTGCTGCGCGCCATAGTTATGGACAGCCCAGGCATCGAACCAGGGTGCAGCGCCTGCGGCGTACATCTCGGTGATGTAGCGCAGGTCTCCCATCCGAACCTCGGCGTTGTCGCCGAGATCGCCGCCAGGTGAAAGCGCCCCGGCGATGACGACGGCATCGGGTACGGCATCTTTGACGCGCGGGTAGACCGCCTGCAGCAGCGCGGTGTAGCTAGCCGGATCGGGTTGTCGTCGCCCCCACTCGTACATGAGATTTGGTTCATTCCAGATGATGATATGCCGCACGCCATCGTCGCGGTACCGCTGTAGGAATGCTGCTGCATATGCGGCAAAATCAGCGTAGTGTGTCTCATCGAGGTAGCGGTCGTTCGAGTCGCGTGGGCGCGCCCATTGCGGCACAATATCGAGCCGGGCAATCACCTGCAATCCCTGGCGCACTGCGTGGCGCACCACCATATCAGCGCCCGTCCAGTCGAACCCGAAGCGCGAGCGCGGCTGTACATACGCCCAGGGGAAGAGATCGACGATCCAGCGTGCGCCCATCTCACGCACCTGTTCGAGTGTGCGCCGGATGTACCCTTCGTCGCCAACGCCGGTAAGGCGTGTGTGAATGCCGATCTTCGGGTTGATCGTGACAACCTGTTGCTGCGGCGGGAGATGCAGCGTTCGCGGCGCACGCATTGCCCAGAACTCTGCAGCTGCTGCACCAAGCGCCAGCGGTGCGGTGAGTAAGAGTCGGCGGTGGCGATGCCAGGATGCGCTGGTCATTGGATGCCCCGTTTCGTGCGTGTAATGACAGGTGTGCCCGTGCTGCAGCATGGATCGAGCGCGATCATGGCGCCTTCTCCCTGTGACGGGCACGCGATTGTTCGACGTATTGCCTGAGTATAAAGCATGTGGTGCACGTTCGCATGGTTGGATTACGTGATTGGGGGGATTGCGTGATTGGTGTGTGACCACATTCGCATGCTGGCAAGACCCTTGAGGTCTAGATGCACGTGTACCAGCTGCGTCGACTATGCCGCCAGCAAGGGGGTAAGGCAGCACGCGATGACCAATGTGAAACCTCAAGGATCAAGATGTTCCCATATTTCACCTGCCACCTCCTACCTCCCACATTCGCACGTTCCCTCGTCCTCCTCCTTGACATGGCGCGAATGGGCGCTATAATCGGCTCAGGCATCTATATCAGGTGCATATCCTCACAATCCGACTTGTGTTTCGATTGCCGGCAGAAACCATCCGAAGGGGATCATGATGCGCCACGCCGCACGTCTGAGTGTCATTGCACTGCTGATTGCCGGTGTCTTTTCCACACCTGCCGTGGCGCCTCTCTACGCACAGGCGACGGCGCTCTACTTCCCGCGCACCGGGCATCATCTGACCGATGAGCACGGCTTTTTGAGTTTCTGGCGCAGTCACGATGGCCCGCGTACACTGGGCTTTCCTGTCACCGAAGCATTGATCATCGAAGGCATTGGACCGGCGCAGTACTTCGAGAAAGGGCGCCTCGAGCGGGTCACTGCCGCCGATGGTGCGCCAGTTGTGCGCACCGGCACGGTCGCCGCCGAATATGTCGCCGCGCTCTACCGCACGTTTCCCCCCCGCCCGAATCGTCCGCCGGTTGAAGGTGAACTGTTCTTCAGCGAAACCGGGTACAGTGTTCGTGAGCCATTCATCGGCTTCTGGCAGGCGGCAGGCGGTGTCGATTTCTTTGGCATGCCGATCAGTGAACCGGTGTGGGAACAGACTGCTGGCGGGCGCCGGCAGGTTCAGTATTTCGAGCGAGCTCGACTGGAGCGCGTTCCGGCGATTGCAGGAACGACCGACGACATCCAGGTGGGTGATCTGGGGCGCGCACTGGCGGAACTGCGTGGGTTGAACGTCGATCCTGTCCCCAATCGTGGATTTGAGACCTTTGGGCCAGCTGCACCTGCCGCACCCGACGTTGCACCGCTCGACAGTGCATCCGTTGCACCCGCGCTGCAACCCACCGCGTCGTCTGCCGCTCGACCTGCCTCCCCGCCTCGTGCGACCGCCACGCCACGTTCGCCCGCGCCATCCCCGGCAAGCCGCCCCCCTGCCGTCACCACGCGCGCAGCAAAGCGAATTGTCGTCAATCTGTCGAAACAGTGGCTTTACGCATACGAAGATGACCGTCTCGTTTTCGATGCACCAGTAGCAACCGGGCGCGATGGCATGAACACACCGACCGGCACATTCCAGATTTACGCCAAATTGCCACTGCAGACGATGGATGGCGTCACCGACGGCAAATACTGGGTTGTGCCGAATGTCCCGCATGTCATGTACTTCTACGGCGGCGTCGCCCTGCATGGAACCTACTGGCATAACCTGTTCGGCACCGGTGCGCGCCCATCGCACGGCTGTGTGAACTTGCCGTTGAAATCAGCGGCGTGGCTCTACGAATGGGCGCCAATCGGCACGCCTGTGCACGTGACCTCCTGACATATGCCTCCTGAGCAACAACCCATCAAGCTCCTCATTGCACCCATGCGCGTGATGCTCATTCTTGCCGGTGTGCTGGTCTTTATCAGCGGCGTGCAACTCTTCGTGTTCACCGGGCAAACCGACCGGTTCTTCGCCTGGACGATCAATCCGCCGCTGACCGCCGCCTTTCTCGGCGGCGCCTACTGGTCGAGCATGCTGCTCGAATGGCTGGCGGCGCGTGAAACGCAATGGGCGCACGTGCGCGTAGCTGTCACCGCAGTTCTGGCATTTACACTGATCACCCTGATCGTCACCCTGATCCATCTGGATCGCTTTCACTTCGGCAGCGACGATCCGCTGACGCGGACCGCTGCGTGGGCCTGGTTGATTGTGTATGCTGTCGTGCCCCCCGTCCTTGTCATTCTGCTGGTTGCGCAAATACGGGTGACTGGAGGCGATCCGCCGGTTGAGGCGCCGTTACCCGCCTGGCTTTGGCCCATCATCGGTCTACAGACAGCTGCGCTGCTCACCGTGGGAGCAATGCTGCTGGTTGCCCCCAGCTTCTCCGCATCGCTCTGGCCCTGGTCGCTGACGCCGCTCACAGCGCGCGCCATTGGTGCGTGGCTGATCGGTCTGGGCATTGCAGCGGCTCAGGTATTGCGCGAGGGTGATTTGATGCGGGTGCGTGGCGTGCAGATCAGTTCAGTGGTATTCGTGGCATTGCAGGCAATTGCACTGGCGCGGTACCCTGACACGGTTTCCTGGAGCGATCCGCGCCTGTGGGGGTATATCCTGGCGCTTGCCAGCATCCTTGCCGTCAGTCTGTACGCATGGCGTGCGGCAAAGTCGTTCAGGCGCCTATGATGAACCACGACGTGTCGCGCGATAAATCGTCACACTCGCATCACGACCGGCGGCAGCGAGTTGAGCGCCATCAGGGCTGAATGCCAGCGCCAGAACACCGAACCTCTGTTCGATACGCGCCATCTCAGCTCCGCTTGCCGGATTCCAGAATTGTACAACGCCGGTGGGTGTGCCGGTGACGAGGAGCTCGCCATCGGGCGAGAATGCCAGGGCAGTAAACCAGCCGTTTTCCGGTGCGGCGCGAAGGTTGCGTTCGGGCGCACCCGTTCGATAATCCCACATTCGCAGTACGCCATCGGTCCCCGTTGCTGCAAACAGCGTTCCGCCCGGCTGAAAAGCGATGCTGGTAATGGAGTTTTGCATGCCGCTCAGGGTCTGTACGCGCTGCCCATCAGCAACGCGCCAGATTTCGATGCGTGGATCATTTGGCGTGCCGGCAGCAGCTACGAAGGCGCCGTCATCGCTGACCGCCACCAGAAACACTGACGGAAGATCGGTGTCGATCGATCGAAGGAACTGACCACTGGCGCCATTCCAGAGCGCCACGGCGCCGTCGCTCGCACCCGCAGCAATCACTCTTCCACCCGGATCGGCAGCGATGCAGAGCGGCGTTCCGGTCAATCCGGTCAGATCGCTGGACGTTTCGCGAAGGAAGTCCAGCACCACGACAGTATCCTGTTCAGTGATCGTTGCCAGACGACCGTTCGGCAGGAATGTCAGTGATTGCACTGATGTGACTGAACCGGCAAACTGGCGGATCTGATCATTTGCCAGCAACCGCAACTGAATGATGCCGTTGTACCCGACCGCACCAATCACCTCGCTGTCGGGTGAGAAGACGAGCGATGTTACCAGGCCCAATCCGATCCGCAGGTTCATGGCGGGACGTTGCTGCGTCAAGTCCCAGACGATCATACGTCCTTCCTGGTCGCTCACCGATGCCAGACTGGCGCCATTCGGACTGAGGGCGATGCCGAAAATGTCGAGACTGTGGACATCGAGTGTGCCGGTCTGAACGCCGCGATCCACATCCCAGATACGGACTGTAGCGTCCAGCCCCGCCGAGTAGAGGGTCTTTCCATCAGGAGCGAACGCCAGCCCGCGAATAACGATCCAGTCGGTATGGCCGCGCAACTGATGAATGACCTGACCGGTTGCGGCATCGAGCAGATAGACGACCCCTTCGGTCGAACCGACGGCCAGCACTTTGCCATCGGGCGAAAAGGCGACGCCGGTCGCCCAGTAGCGCATGTTTGTCGTCGGGTCGAGTGCGGTGCGAAAACTGAAACCGCTGATTTCGCGCCCGGATGCCACGTCCCACAGTCGCACGCTGCCATCACGCGATGCAGATGCCAGCGTTGCGCTGTCGGGCGAAAATGCCACCCCGCCGATGAACCCGGTGTGCCCGCTGAGGGTTGCCGTCAGCTGACCAGTTGCTGCATCCCATATGCGCACCGTTTGATCGGTGCTGCCGGATGCCAGCAGCGTTCCGTCTGGCGCGAAGGCGAGGCTGCGGATCCAGCCGGTGTGACCGCTCAAACGCCGGATCACCCTACCGGTTGCTGCATCCCATATGCGAATCTCGTTGTCGTCGCTGGCGCCCGATGCCAGCAGGGCGCTGTCGGCGGACCAGGCGAGTGATGTGATTTTGCTGGTATGGTCAACCCACGTTCCCAGGTCGTCGAGTGTCGTGGCATCGTGCAAGCTTACGGCTTCGCTGATTCCTACCGCGAGCAGACGACCATCAGGAGAGTAGGCGACAGGACCAAACACCGACATGGACAGCTGGCGTGTTGCTGTGATTGCGGCGACATTCCGGGGCGAGATTGCATCCGGGCTGAGTTCGGATGCGCCGCTGGCGGGTATTGGTGTGGGCGGCGGCGCCGTTGGTTCGGCATCTACAGCGCTCGTCGCCGTTGGTGCAACCGTCGCCTCGACCGGCGCGTTTGCTGGCGCCGGGGTTGATGCGCTGGCGGCGCCGCTCATGCCAAGCATCTGGCGCAAAGGGCTTCCAGGGAGAAAGACCGCAATGGCCAGGCAGATCCCAATTGCGGTGACGGTGAGCAGCACTGCGGAAGTGATGAGACAACCGGTGCTCAAACCTCGTCGTTGTGGTGCAGGTGCGTAGCCGGGAGGATACCCCGGCGGCGGGTAGGGAGCGGACGCTGCAGGCGGTGGAGCAACCGGAGCAGTGGGAACGGGCGCCGGCTCTACGGGTGTAGGCGCAGGCGCTGCAGCTGCTGGTGCAGCAGGCACAACACGCTCCGGCAGTTGTTGCGGCTGTTCATCAGAGCCTGCTGATGGTGTTACCTCCGTCAACACATCAGGACCGAGACCAAGAGAGCGCCCGCCCATCATCTGCGCAGTCTCCAGCGCGATGCGCATTTCGCGCGCCTGCTGGAATCGGTTGACCGGACGCGGTTGCAGCGCGCGCAGCAAGACCTGCTCGACCAGCGGGGAGATCTGCGCGTTGAGCGATCGCGGACCCGCGAGCGGCATCCCGGCTTCCTGCTGTGCTGGCGTTGGCGGCGCCCAGCCGGTCAGCGCGTGATACATCAGCGCGCCGATGGTGTACACATCGCTGACCGTCGTGGGTTCGGCATCAGGGCGCGAGAGTTCCGGCGCGAGGTACGGCGACTGCGTCTGCCCGATGGGAGTTGCCAGCGTGAAAGGGGTGACCAGAAATGAGCCTTTGTCATTGATCCAGATATCAACAGTCGCCAGATCGCCCAGAAACAACGGTGGGCGTTGACTGTGCAGATGCTCCAGCAGCAGGAGCAATCGTGTCGCCTGCATCAGCACATCGGCTTCCGGCAGAGGACCGCCGCGCGCGCGAATAGCGCGTTCCATGTCCTGACCGCCGGGATCGGCGCAGACCATATAGTAATACGCACCCTCGGCAAAATGGTCACGCAGCGGCAATAACGACTCGTGGCTCACCGCAGCAATCTGTTTTGCCAGGATCTCCAGGTCGGCCAGCGCTCCTTCAGGCGCCGCGAATCCGGCAACCAGCATCAGTTCACCGCTCTGATCATCGCGGCAGCGGTAGGTTTTCACGCCGGGTCGTTCATCGACGGTATAAATCACGCGGTAGCGATCACGGATTACTTGCTCGCCTGAACTCATGGAAGCCTCATTGTGATGCAGATCCTTCACTCGTGACACGCTGCATTGGTCTTACAGCGCTCACACTCATGCTATCTGAAGCGCCTCCGGCGCACGGCAGGCGATCGAGTCGGGAATGCCGTAATCCTTTGCAATGACCCGTGCCGTCATTTTTGCCGACATCATGACCGACGGCGTGCCCCCGCCTGGCTGGACGCTTGCGCCGACCAGGTAGAGCCGTTCGATGTCTTCGCTCCGGTTGTGCGGGCGGAAGTATGCCGACTGTATCAACAACGGCTCGACGCCAAAGCCGTTCCCCAGCCAGCTGTTGAGCGTTCCCTCGAAGTAATCGGGCGTAATATAACTCTTGTGCACCAGGCGATCCATTAGACCTGGCAGATAGCCGCGTTCATCGAGGAAACGGAGCACATTATCGACGAAAGGTTCTGCCAGCTCCGACCAGTTCAGCCCGGAACTATTGTTCGGTACGGGCACGAGCGTGTAGGCGGCGTGATGACCGGGAGGCGCCAAGCTTGGGTCGGTGAGCGTCGGAATGTGCAGGTACTGCGAAAAATCGCTGGCCAGCGTCTTGTGATTGAAGATATCTTCCAGCAGCCCCTCGTAGCGTGGACCGAGAATGATGTTGTGGTGGCGCAACTGTGCATCACGCGGATCGGCGCGGAAGCCGAAGTAAATGACGATCAGCGACATCGATTGTCGTGCCAGGCGTACCCGCAGATCATTGTTAATTCGCCGGTGCTTGCGGTCGATCAGGCGGAGATAGGTCATCGCATAATCGCCATTCGAGACCACCAGGTCCGCGTCGAGGCGTGTACCGTCTTCCAGTTCGACGCCGCGCGCAATCCGGCGTGCACGCAGACCGCGTGGTTCACGCCCATGCTCGTCGGTCACAATGATCCGCCGCACCTCGCTCTTATAGCGCATGACCCCACCCAAATCCTCGAACTTCCGCACCAGCCCCTGCACCAGCGCGCCGGTGCCGCCGCGAGCGAAATGAATGCCCCACGTCTTTTCGACAAAATGAATCATGGCATAGATTGCCGGGACCTGCAACGGATTGCCGCCGATCAGCAGCGGCTCGAAACTGAACACCTGCTGCATCTTGGGGTTACGGAAATAGCGCCTGACGAACGAGAAGAGCGGACGTACCGCATCAAGACGCACCAGATCGGGGACGACACGCAACATCGTGCCGATGTCGCCAAAGTAGGTGTACCCTAATTCGAGAAATCCGCGCTTGAAGATCGCTTCGGCAGCAGCGTGAAATTGCTCGTACCCTTCGAGATCTTCCGGCGCCAGCGCCCGAATCTGCTCACGGGTGCGTACTGGATCGCCGTCGTAATCGAAGAAGGTTCCATCATCGAAATAGATGCGGTAGAAGGGCAGGATTGGCATCAGCGTGACATACTTCGACGTTGCAGGACCGCCGCTGATTCCGCTGGTGATGCGCGCTCCAGGCGCCAGCGTCTCTGGCGGAAAATCGGGCGCGGCGAGGTTGGCTGCGTCGCGCTCCAGAGCAAACAGTTCCTCGATAAAATGCGGCACTGTGATGACGGTCGGACCCATATCAAACGTGAACCCATCGACTCGCCGCACATACGCGCGGCCACCGGGTCCGTCCAGTTTTTCGACAATCGTGGTATCAAACCCCAGGCTCTGCAGGCGAATTCCCATCGCCAGACCGCCAAATCCAGCGCCGATAACAATTGCGCGTTTGCGTTCCATAGGTGTCGTCTATTCTTTACAGAAGGCGTTTATCTCCATTATCTACGCGCCCTGGAGAGTCACGGATGCGACAGGTGCATCATACCACGAAACGCATCTGATGCGCTGCGGCATCTGGTACAATATCAGCGTGATCAGAGCATCCATCCGACTACCTGGCGACCTGGAGTCACTGCGAGCGAAGTGATCGTCCTGCATGGCAGGACATTGCTTCGTCCAGGATCACATCGAATGCTCGATGCGCACGTGCACACGGATACGAACGGATTGAGACGATCCATACAGGTCATACGAAGACATATCAAGGAGGAAGGTCATGGCTGCAACATCAGAAAACTCGACCACCCTGACGTTGGGCGCCAAAGCGCCCGATTTCACCCTGACCGATACAGTATCGGGCAAGCAGATGTCGCTGAGCGATCTGAAATCGCCATTGGCGACGGTCATTCTGTTCATCTGCAATCACTGCCCCTACGTCAAGCATGTCGATCAGGCGCTGGTTCGTCTGGCGCAGGACTACATGCCGCAAGGGGTGTCGTTCATTGCCATCAGTTCCAATGATCCAGTCCAATATCCGGAAGACGCGCCTGAGAAGATGCGCGAGGAAGCGCTGCGTGTCGGGTACCCCTTTCCGTACCTGTTCGACGAAACCCAGGATGTTGCACGCGCATATGGTGCTGCCTGCACGCCTGATACCTTCATCTTCGATGGCGACCTGCGCCTGGTCTACCGCGGGCAACTCGACGACACCCGTCCCAGCAGCGGGAGAGCGGCGACCGCCGCCGATGTGCGCGCCGCGCTCGACGCTATTCTGTCGGGTCAACCGGTCAATGCAGTGCAGAAACCGAGCGTCGGGTGCAGTATCAAGTGGAAGAGATGATGGTCATCTGAGTTGGGAGATCAGTCGATGCGCTCGTACCGTGAAGAACTGTGGTTCAATACCCCGACCAAGGTGGCGTTTGTGCGAATCACCGACCAAGTCGCGGCAGCCGTGCGCAAATCGGGGGTGCGCGAAGGGTTGTGCCTGGTGAATGCCATGCACATCACTGCCAGTGTTTTCGTCAATGACAACGAGTCCGGCTTATGGCACGACTTCGAGCGCTGGCTGGAGAAACTCGCGCCGCACGCGCCAATCTCGCAGTACCGCCACAACGATACCGGCGAAGACAATGCCGACGCGCATCTGAAGCGCACCATTATGGGGCGCGAGGTGGTGCTGGCAATCACCGACGGTAAACTTGATCTTGGTCCCTGGGAGGAAGTGTTCTACGGCGAGTTCGACGGTCAGCGGCGCAAGCGTGTGTTGATCAAGATCATTGGCGAGTAGTAGGGTTCGACGCCATCCAATCGTAGAGGACGCGGAGGAGTGCGAAGCATAGTGCCTCTACATTCCATTAAGCGAGAATGGAGAGAACGCTCCGGCGGAAGATAGTCTGTTGAGCGCCAGGGTAGCTACTGAGCAGTGCAGGGGATGGAGATCCGTCTCCTTTCCTAGGGCAGTAGAGCAAACCTTCAGCGGAAGACAGCTTCAGATTCGTTGCAGAGGAGCGAACGAGGTAGACGCCTCAACTCCTCTGCGCCCTCTGCAGTAAACCTGCGAACCGATGCTACCGTGTCACAATCGGAAGGTTGACCCGATGTGGCCGTTCGATTGTTTCGCCGGGGAGATAGGCGAGACCCAGTGGAGAGCCACTAAAGCCGGGGAATACCTGATCGATTGCCTGGTATCTCCCACGCTTAACGAGAATCTCTGCAAGCACTGCTCGATAGTCGGTGGTGATCGCTAGATCGACGCCATTATCGAGTTGCTCGGTCGATAATCCGGGCCAGACGCCATACATCTTCCCACCTCGAATCCCTTCACCAAGCGCCAGCATGACATTACCGTGCCCGTGATCGGTGCCGCCGCTGCGATTGGCTTTGAGTCGCCGTCCAAACTCACTCATTACCACAACCGTCAATCGGTCGTGATAACGCCAGAGGTCGTTGTAGAAGGCGTAGAGCGCCTCAGAAAGACCGGCAACCAGATCAGGAAAGATCCAGCTCTGCCCTTCGTGTGTGTCCCACCCTCCATAATCGACAGTTGCTGCAAGCAAGCCGACATCCATCTTGATCAGACTAGCGACGGTACGAAGTGCGTTCCCCAGACTTGCGCCACGTCCTCCTGGGTAGACCACGCCATTTTCTGGCGTGTAGGGAATGACCCTGCCTGACGAATCGCGCGGTAGCCGTGCATTAATTGTGGAGATAGCCGTCAGAGTGGTTCGACCGG
>JBEPYG010000026.1:0-21481 GCA_041641515.1 Roseiflexus sp. | reverse complement strand
GGGAGCAGAAGTTTGCACTCGATGTCTGGTACGTCGATCACCTGTCGTTCTGGCTCGACCTCCGCATTCTGGCGCTGACGGTGTGGCGGGTCGCGCAGCGCAAGGGGATCAACCAGCACGGATGTGCAACCGTGACATTGTTTCAGGGAACGTCGGAAGGAAGATACCAATGAAGCGCGTGTTGATCATCGGCGCCGGCGGGCACGCACAGGTCGTTGCCGACATTCTGCTGCGTATGCACGAAACCGGCGCTGACATGATACCGATCGGTTTCCTCGATGATAATCCAGACCTGTTGGGCGAAGAGCGACTCGGGTTGCCGGTGTTGGGACCGCTGGCTGCCATTGATGCATTTGAGCACGACGCCGTGATCATCGGTATCGGCGACAACCGGACGCGCCGGATGATCTATGAGCGTCTGGTCATGTGCGGCAAATCGTTTGTCGTTGCGCGTCATCCATCGGCGATTGTCGCACCCGATGCGATGATCGGCGCCGGCACAGTGATCGCAGCACGGGCGATCGTCAATGCCGGAGCGCAGATCGGCGTCAATGTCATCCTCAACAGCGGGTGTATTGTCGAGCATCACAACTACATTGGCGCACATGCACATATTGCGCCGGGCGCCACCCTTGGCGGCACAGTCACCGTTGGAGAGGGAGCACTGGCGGGTATCGGGGCGACCGTGCTGCCACAATGCACCATTGGCGCCTGGAGCGTCGTCGGCGGCGGCGCGGTGGTGACATCAGATGTCGAAGATGGTCTGGTTGTCAGCGGTATTCCGGCGCGTCCGCACGGGGTCATGCGGCGCCACGTTCGCCAGCTGGCGCCGCGCGTCTACCAGGGTCTGGGGTAGTGCGCATGGACGCGCGGAGACCAGTACTCGCAAAGATCTTTCACCACGATGGGCAGAGGCGTAGCAGTGCTACGCCTCTACAATTATGAATTGCATACGCCAGCGCCAGAACTGATATAATGTCTATGCTATGTTTCTGTTGCGTCTGGCTTTCGACCATCGTCTTGCAGCTCGCCGCGCTCCACGGTACGAGATCGTGATTGTTTTAATCCTGTTGATCGGTATCATCCTCATTCCATTCCTCGTCGCTCCATGGCTGGTTGTCGATAATGCTGCAGACACAGCAGATGCGATTGTCGTCCTTGGCGGCGAGTCGCCGCTACCGAACCGCACCATCCATGCCTTGCACCTCTACGAGCAGCAGCGTGCACCGATTGTGGTGTTTGCCGGCGGTGCATTGCCCGGCAGGTCGCCGGAAACATCGTCGGCGTATGCATCGTTGCGCCAGGCATTGGCGCGTGGATTGCCGACAGACGTGGCGCTTGTGGCTGATGGCGCGCAGAGCACCTACGATGAAGCAGTGCTGGTACGCGACCTGGCAATCGCCCGTGGGTGGCGCTCGCTGGTGATCGTTACCGATCCATACCACACCCGGCGTGCTATGCGCACCTTTCGCGCAATCATCCCTGAGGTGCATGTGACGGCAAGCGTGGCGCCCTTCCTTGACTCCTGCGTCGACACCTGGCGCTGCCGTATGCGCGTCTGGCGGTATGCCGCCAGTGAACTGGTCAAGATGAGTTTCTACCGGCTGTACTACGGCGTCCCTCTTCTGTAAAGACCTTTCTGAACGCCTGCTTGCACATATCACTGCTCAGCATCAGCAACTGTCCTTCGTCCCAAGGAGCAGAGGTGCAGCCGTACTGCGCCTCTGCCTGCTCTCTTCCAGGTGACAGGCAAAAGCTTGATGACCTGCAAAGCGAGCATCTCTCTTTCCCGCCATGAAATCCGCCATGTGGCATATGCCCGACATAGCCAGCAGGCAGACGTATGTCAGCGCTCAAAACGCTACACTCTCTCCAGCAGCGGCGATGTCCGCCGTAGAAAGGAGAAGTGGTCGTCAATGGCGCTGCGTATTCCAATGTCGTCCCCTGACATCAGCGATGCCGAGATACAGGCCGTTGTTGAAACGTTGCGAACGCCGACGCTGAGCATCGGACCGCGTCTCGATGCGTTCGAGCGCGCTGTTGCCACAGTTGCCGGAGCAACCTGGGGCATTGGCGTCAATTCTGGTACAAGCGGGCTCCACCTGTGTGTTATCGCCGCCGGCGTCCAGCCGGATGATCTGGTGATCACCACGCCCTTCTCGTTTATCGCATCAGCGAACTGTATCCTGTACGAGCGAGGCGTCCCGGTATTCGTCGATGTCGATCCAGTAACGGGAAATATCGATCCTCGTCTGGCAGCGTCCGCCGCTGCGGATCTGGTGCACGGCGGCGCACAAGCTGATCGCTGGTTGCCGCCAGCTCTGCGCGGCGCGCGTCGCCCTGCAGGACGATTGCGAGCGATCCTGCCGGTGCATGCGTTTGGTCAACCTGCCGATATGGACCCGCTGCTCGATGCGGCGCATAGCCAAGATCTGGCGGTGATCGAGGATGCCTGTGAAGCTATCGGCGCCACCTACAAGGGACGTCCAGCCGGATCGCTTGGCGATGCGGCGGTGTTTGCCTTCTACCCCAATAAACAGATCACCACAGGCGAAGGGGGCATGATCGTCACCGACCATGACTCGTGGGCGCGTTTGTTTCATAGTCTGCGGAACCAGGGGCGTGATGTCTTCGACGGCTGGCTCAATCATACCCGTCTGGGGTACAACTACCGCCTCGACGAACTCAGCGCTGCGCTTGGGCTGGTACAGGTGAACCGGCTTGAGACCCTGCTGACCAAACGTGCACGTGTCGCTTCCTGGTACAGCGAACGACTCTCCGGCGTGGAATTGCTTGAAACGCCACGTGTTGCGTCAACGACAACGCGTATGTCATGGTTCGTCTATGTTGTCCGCATTCTGCCGCCTGCCCGACGTGATACCGTAGTGCACCTGCTGGCAGAACGCGGCATCCCCAGCCGTCCATACTTCACTCCCATCCATCTGCAGCCATTCTACCGTGAGCGGTTTGGCTACCGTGGCGGTGAATTTCCGGTCACTGAATATCTGGGAGCAGTCTCGCTGGCATTACCGTTTTCGAGCATTATGACCGAATCTCAGGTCGATGCAGTGTGTGAGGCGCTGTACGATGCCGTTCAGCAGAGCGTCGCGCTGTCCGGCGTGGAAGGAGAAGCGTGATGATGCAACGACTCACGAACCGGCATTTCTTGCTCTTCGATATCCTGCTCGTGCCGCTGGCAATCTACGCGAGTTTCGTGCTGCGGCTTGAAGCGTTTGATCTTGCCGCATACTGGCGGGCATGGGCGCACTTCTCTCTGATAGCGGTCACCATCACCCCGCTGGTGTTTCACGTCCTCGGCACATATCGCCGCTACTGGCGGTATGCTTCCTTCGAGGAGGTGCTCCTGCTCTGTGGCGCCACATCGCTGGCCATGTCCGCTTCCGCCATTGTGTTCTTCCTGATCGATGCCACAATGCCAGCAGTGACGCCAATGCCGCGTTCCATTCCGTTCATCGTGTTGCCGATCGCTGCCTCATTCGTCAGTATTCCACGTCTGCTGGTGCGGATCGGTGCAGCGCGTGAGCGCCGGCGTCGTGCAACCGACCGTCCGGCGCCGGTGCTGATTATGGGGGCAGGGGATGCTGCATCGATCATTGTGCGCGAGATCCAACGCAACCCCAAACTCGGCATGGAGGTTGTCGGGTTGCTGGATGATGACCCAGACAAGCGCGGCTTGAAACTACACGGCATCGAAGTCCTCGGCGACCGCCGCGCAATTCCGTCACTGGTTGCACGGCACAAAGTCCGTCAGGTCATCATTGCCATGCCAGGTGCGCCGGGCAAGGCGGTACGCGACATTATGCATATCTGCGAAGAGGCAGGGGTGACTGTGCGCATCATGCCTGGCGTCCACGAACTGATCGATGGGACGATCAGCGTCAGCAAACTGCGTACAATCCAGATCGAAGACCTGCTCCGTCGCGCACCGGTACAGACTGATACGGCTGCGGTGCAGGCGCTGGTATCAGGGCGGCGGGTGTTGGTGACGGGCGGCGGCGGCTCGATCGGCAGTGAACTCTGCCGCCAGCTGCTGCGTTTCGGTCCGTCACACCTGTTCGTGCTGGGGCATGGCGAGAACAGCGTGTTTGAAATTTGCAACGAGTTGAACCGGCTGACTGAAGCGCAACTCGATCACGCGCCGCACATTGTGCCGATCATCGCTGACATTCGCGACCTGAACCGCCTGCGTACCGTGTTTACCAACCACACTCCCGAGATCGTGTTCCACGCAGCAGCGCACAAACACGTACCATTGATGGAAGATCATCCGGCGGAAGCTGTCATCAATAATGTCGTCGGAACGCGCAACCTGCTTGACGTCGCCATTGAAACCGGTGTCGGGCGTTTCGTGATGATCTCATCGGACAAAGCCGTCAATCCGACGAGTGTCATGGGTGCAACCAAACGCATCGCTGAGATGCTGGTGCTCGATGCAGCACGATCGAGCGGTCGTCCGTATGTCGCGGTACGTTTCGGCAATGTGCTTGGCAGTCGTGGAAGTGTGGTGCTGACCTTCAAGCGACAGATTGCCGCAGGGGGACCGGTGACCGTCACCCATCCAGAGATGCGACGCTACTTCATGACCATCCCCGAAGCTGTTCAGCTGGTGCTGCAGGCGTCGGTGCTGGGACGCACAGGTGAAATCTTCATGCTCGATATGGGAGAACCGGTGAAGGTTGTTGATCTGGCACGTGACATGATCCGCCTGTCCGGGCTGGAAGTCGGGCGTGACATCGATATCTGTTTCACCGGTATACGCCCGGGTGAGAAACTATTCGAGGAGTTATTTGCGCGTGGTGAGGAATACCAGCCGACAGCGCACAGCAAAATCTTTATCGCGGCAGGCGCCAGCAATAATGTCCCCTCGATGCTGCGCGCCGAAGTAGCGGTACTCGAACGAGCTGCGCACGCCAGTGACGATACTGCCGTCCGACGCATGCTACAGAAGATTGTGCCCGAGTATCGTACTCCGACGCATCTGCCGCTGCTGCCCATCGACAACGAAGCGCCGTATCCCGTGCTGGTTCGTGCGCTGCCACCGGCGCACGCGCTGATTGAGAGTCGGACATGAAGGCTGATACCGTCACGGAACCACAGGTTTCGCTGCCAGATACTCCTGCTGCTCTGGCAACGCTGCCATCCGCTGAGCCACCGGCGCATAGCGAGACGGTCACCATATCTGGGGGCATCGAGTCACTGCTGGAGCAGGCGCGTGTATCGCCCGCAATCGCTGCAGATCTGGCGCACCAATGCGCCCACACCGACGATCTGCTCCAGCAATCAGACCTGTCCGCGGCAGCGATGTTGCTCTTGCGCATCGCGGAGGTGTGTGCCGAAACGCTTGGCGAGACGCATCCAGCGGTCGGCGCGCTCCGCTGCCGTCTGGGGGACCTGTTGTTGGCAGAGCGGCGACACGACCAGGCGCGTCAACAATTCGAGGTCGTGCTGGCAGCGCACCGCTCCAACGTATTTGGTGACAGTGCGATCATTGCCCGCGCCTTGAGCGGACTGGGTGACGCGTTGCGTGCTGAAGGCAAATACACAGCGGCACTCGTATGCCTGCAACGCGCGCTGCGACGCCAGAAGGAACTGAACGGCGCCCATCCCTTGACAGCGCACACCCATACCCGTCTTGGCGCGCTCTGGTTCGAGCAGGGACGCTACACCCAGGCGCGGTTCCACTTCCAGGAAGCGCTTGCCATTCGCGAAGCGACCCTGGGACCGCGCGACCCGGCAACAGCGCAGAGTCTGCACAACCTCGGCGTCACACTGGCGGCGCTCGGCGATCTGCGCAGCGCGCGCGCCTGTCTGGCGCAGGCGCTCGCCATTCGCGAAGATCGCCTGGGACGCACCCACCTGGCGACTGCTCAAAGCCTGGAAGCGCTCAGTCGGGTGCTTGCTGACCTTGGTGACACTGAGAGCGCAGAGTATTGCCACGAGCGCGCCGCCGCGCTCTACCAGGCGCACGCAGCAGCACACCGCCCAGCCGATGACACGGCGGCAATTCCGCAACAACGGCGGCAGCGCGGCGGCGCGCGCTGGAGACACCTGTTTCGGAAGAAGATATGAAGCGATGAATGGTTCTCCGTATCCAGTCTCCTGCTGGCGCTCTTTCTCGTGTCTGACAACGCCGCTGCGTGCAAATAGCTTATACCATTTTTGATTTTAGAATGCCACGCCTGGCATCACAAAGCCTGAAACCGCATATGGCAATGCAGCATTATCAACGATAACCGGTATTACCCCCTTCGCTTCTGAACCTGTCGAAACACTGACCCGCAGGCGTATCCCGGCTTCGTTTCTGAAAGACCATTCAGCCCGACGGAGAGCGAGTCTCCAACTGGAGTGCTATCGACTATCGGCTATGAAAACGGCGGGCGTTGCCCGTTTGGGGCACGGCGACGCCGTGCCTCGACGGGGTGCTCTCTGCTGCACGCAGGCAAGATACCCGCGCACCCAGGACAAAGTGAACACGTTCCCCGGTTCCTGCCGTTTTGCACGTTAGAGAACGGTATGGTACGATGGCGCTGACACGAGACGCACCATACCAGCGCGCCGATGATTGCGATCCGTCGGGATTGCCGGCGCCTCTGGCAGTAACCAATATGGCAGATGCACACGGAGAGTCATCGACCGGCGGCGCACCGCGGATTCTGTTCGCAATTTCCGATACGGGCGGCGGTCATCGCTCAGGAGCGCAGGCGATCGCCGCTGCGATCGAACAGCGTGTTGATCGGGCGGTCGAGACGTACATTATCGACATCTTTGCGCATACCGGCGTGCCAGTTGTGCGGAACGCGCCGGTGGTTTACGATAAACTCTCGACGCGCTGGTTGCCGCTCTACGATACGCTTTACCGTCTGACCGACGGTCGGCGACGTATCGACGCGCTGACGAGAGTTGTCTACTTTGCAGCACATCGCAATATTCTGCGTGTGCTGGAGGCGGTTCGACCAACGCTGGTTGTGTCGGTGCATCCGCTGCTCAACCGCCTGATCGGCAATGCGCGCCGCACGTATCGCCTTTCGTTTCGGTTCATTACCGTTGTGACCGATCTGGTAAGCCTGCATGCGTCATGGGCCGATCCGGACGCAGAGTTGTGCATCGTACCCACGCACGAAGCCTACGAGCGGATGCTCCGTCTGGGTATGCCAGAGAGTAAACTGGTGCGCACCGGTTTTCCCGTTCACCCCAAGTTTGCAGCGTACCATCAAACACGCGACGCCGCGCAGGCGAATCTTGGTCTTGCACCGGATTTGTTTACCGTCCTGGTGACCAGCGGCGGGGTCGGCTCCGGCAATATGGAGCAACTGGTGCGCAACATTCACACGGCATATCCGCAGTTGCAGTTGCTGGTCGTTACTGGACGCAACACGGCGTTGCGCGAGCGCCTCGAGCAGAGCGGCTTCAGCTCGAATGTCCATATCTTCGGCTTCGTGACGAATATGGAAGAGTTGATGGCCGCCAGCGACATCGTGATCTCGAAGGCCGGTCCCGGCACGCTGATGGAGGCGCTGGTCATGCGTCGCCCGGTGATTGTAACCCAGGCGGTCGGCATGCAGGAGCGCGGCAACATCGATTTCGTGCTCAATCACGAGTTGGGGTTGTTCTGCCCAACCATTGATCGAATCGTGCCGGTGCTGGCGGAGTTGATGGAACCCTCAACGTATGCGGAGGTCACCGCGCGCCTGATCGATGCAGTTCCACGCGATGGCGCCGCGCAGATTGCATCGATTCTGCTGGAGCAATTGCACCTTGCGCCGCCGCCTCGCCGCCGTCGTCGCCTGCGCCTGCCCTCGGTGCGCCTGCCGCGACCACGCGCGATCGTGCGGCGATGGCGCATGCCGCGCCTCAGAGGATTGGTGCGCTGGAGACGACCGTCGTTGGGCCGGCGGGCATAGCGCGTTGTACGTTGAAGGTGTGCAGGTTGCGGGTGCGATAATTCTCACGTTGCGGTCAGGAACGTCGCAGCTTTCCTGACTCTTGACCCGTGCTGAACGATAGTTGTTGGAAGCCGCATGACCCAGGGTGCATCCAGACCGTGGTGGATTGCAGGATTGACGGTTACTGCAGCGCTTTTGTGCCTGTGGTGTGGAGTGTTTGCCGGTATCGGCGGTTGGATTGCCGGACGTGACATCGGTCGACGGGAGGCGCGCCTCGAGCTGAGCGCAACTGCAGCAGTGCAGCCAATTCTGCCGGAACTTGGCGTTCTGGTGACGCGCCTGGACCGCAGTGGTCCAGCGGCGCGTGCGGGAGTGGCGCGCGGCGATGTGATTGTGGCGATCGAAGGAGTGTACGTTCAGGATGCGCGCGATCTGCGCAATGAACTTCTGCGCCACCGTGCAGGCGATACGATTCGTCTGACCATTCTCCGGGATCGAGGCGAGCAGGCGCTGAGTGTGACGCTCGGCGCCTTCCCTGGTAATCCGCGGCTGCCGTATCTTGGCATATACTACACTGCTCGCGGTGAAGAGCCGGCAGATCTGTGATGTACCGTTCGATGCCTGACGAGGAGCGTGGAAGCGAAGTGGCAGCGTCGCCTGTCTCGCGACGGGTTGTCCTGCTGCTGGCGTCACTTGCCGGTCTCTGCTGGGCTGGGGCGCTGGCGATGCTGATCTGGGGTGTTGTTGATCGTCAGCAACCATATGATGCGCCAGAACGCATGGTATATTATATAATAGTCGTTGCCGCTGCTCTGCTGACGTTTGTACCGGTAGAACGACAATTGCACCTGACAGGTCTGGCGCTCGAGGGCGTAGCCGGCACTACATTACTCCTATACACGCTGGCATTCGTTCCACCGCCAACCGGATGGTTGCTGTCGCCGCCGGATGCGCCTGTGTATGGTGTGATGGCGCTGGCGACATTCTGGTTCTTTGCATCGCTGGCGATGCCGCTGCTCTATGCAGCGGGACAGCGTCTTTTCAAGCAGCGCGCACGCCGTTATGATCGCCGCCGCGCACGTCGCCAGGCATATGAAATCGGATGGCTTGCCGCGCTGATTATCATTCTGGCGGGTCTGCGGACGCTTACACCGGTCGCAGTTGTGCTGGTCGCATTGATCATCGGGGTTGTTGAATTGTTGTTTCTGTCGTTTGTTGAGCCTGAATCATGATCCAGATTGCTATCATTGGCGTTGGGTTAATCGGCGCTTCCCTCGGCATGGCGCTGCGTTCTGCACCTGAACGCGAATCGCCATTAGGGGCCATTACTGTGACCGGTTTCGATACCAATGCGCGCGCGCTTTCGGAGGCGCGCGGTCGCCTGGCTATCGATCGCGAGGCGCGTACGCTGGCTGATGCGGTGCACAATGCACACCTGGTGATTGTCGCGGTTCCGGTCCAGGCTATCCGTGCTGTGTTTACTGACCTCGCGCCATTGCTGCCCGCCGGCGCGACGGTCACCGACGTGGCCAGCACCAAGACACAGGTCCTCACCTGGGCACGCGAACTCCTGCCGACAACGATCGATTTTATTGGCGGGCATCCGATGGCAGGGAGCGAAAAGACCGGTCCGGCTGCAGCATCGCCCGATCTCTTCCGCAATGCCATCTATTGCCTCTCCCCACGTGAACATACCCGTGAAACGGCTGTGCGCCTCGTCGAAGCAATGGTCGAACAGATCGGCGCAAAACTCTACTATATCGACCCGGTCGAGCACGATGCGTATGTGGCGGGTGTTTCGCACCTGCCGTTCGTGCTCTCGACAGCGCTCGTGGACATTGTGAGTCGCAGCTCCGGCTGGCGCGAGATGGCGCCGCTGGCAGCGACCGGCTTTCGCGACGTGACCCGGCTGGCATCGGGCAGCCCCGAAATGCACCGCGACATCTGCCTGACCAACCGCGAGGCGCTGGCGCGCTGGCTCGATGAAATGTCGCGGCGCCTGGCAGAATTGCGCGATCAGGTCGCAGCAGGCGATGGCGAGGCGTTGTTGGACTGGTTTCGTCACGCTCAAGAGGTGCGTGAACAATGGCTGGCAGAACGCCCCAACATGCGCCCTGGTGAGCAAGAGTTCAATGAAATGATCGACATGGCGTATGAACGACCAGGACTCTTCGGACGCAGGAGTCCACGTCAGCGCAAACAGCCGTAAATGAGGTTTCAATGGATCGTCCAATCCGCGTGCTGATTGCAAAACCAGGTCTCGATGGGCACGATCGGGGGGCCAAAGTCATCGCCCGTGCATTGCGTGACGCGGGCATGGAGGTCATCTACACCGGCATTCAGCAGACGCCGCAGATGATTGTCGAGGCGGCGCTGCAGGAAGATGTCGATGTGATCGGTCTTTCGATCCTCTCCGGCGCTCACATGACCCTGCTGCCGCACGTGATGGAATTGCTGCGCGACCACGGCATGCACGACGTGCTGGTGGTGGCAGGCGGGATCATCTCCGATGACGATGCCCGCATATTGAAAGAGCAGCATGGGATTGCCGAAGTGTACGGACCCGGCGCTTCAACCCACGAGATCGTGCGCTTCATTCAGGAACGATGCAAAACGAGGACCTGACTGCGTGGATCTGGCACAGGCGTTGCTGGAAGGCAATCGACGTGCGCTGGCGCAGGCGCTGACCCTGGTCGAGACTGGCGGTCCGCAGGCGCGCGCGCTCCTTGGCGCCCTGTTTGTGCACACCGGTCGCGCCCATATCATTGGCGTGACGGGCGCACCCGGCGCCGTAAACTCGACTCTGGTCGCCGCACTCGCTACGCACTGGCGCCGTACTGATCGCACTGTCGGCATTATTGCGGTCGATCCGACGTCACCGTTTACACGCGGCGCCATCCTGGGTGATCGTATCCGCATGCAGGCACTCAGCGGCGATCCTGGCGTGTTCATTCGCAGCATGGCAAGCCGGGGGCGACTGGGTGGCATTGCCCGCGCGACCGGTGACGCAGTGGCGCTGCTCGATGCAGCTGGGTTCGACCTGGTGCTGGTCGAGACCGTTGGCGCCGGTCAGGGTGAGGTCGAGATTGCTGCCGCCGCTCATACCACGATTGTGATCGAGATCCCTGGCGCCGGGGATGATATCCAGGCGATCAAAGCCGGCATTCTCGAGATCGCCGACCTTCTGGTGGTCAACAAAGCGGATCGCGATGGCGCCGAACGGACGGTTCATCAGTTGCGCACGATGTTGAGCCTGGCCGATCTCCCATCCGACGGTTGGACTCCGCCGGTGCTGACTGCTGTCGCAACGCGCGGCGAAGGCATCGAAGCTATTGCAATGGCAGCGGAGCAGCACCTGCGCTACCTTCGCGAGAGCGGGCGCTTTGCCGGACGCGAGCAGGAACGCGCCGGACGTGAACTGCGACTGATCCTCCAGGAGACGGCGCTTGAGCGGGTGCGTGCACACGTATCGTCTTCTGATTGGGATGCATTGATTGCACAGATCGTCGCGCGTACGCTCGATCCGTATGCTGCTGCGGATCATCTGCTTGAGCGCGCACTCACCCGGTCGGGCGGATAATGCTCTTTGAGATTGGATATGGTCGCGCATAGCGTCTTGGAGCGCTGTGTGTAGCATGTTCACGTGAGCCTGGTATAAATCAGTACTCTTGGGGAATGCCATAGACGCCTCGGGTGTGGTATAACCAACACCGGCATTCGTAGGACGCCATCGACGCATCGCTGTTTCAGGACGAGGTTTGCATGGAACATCACGCCGCCTTCGATTACATCCGTGATCTCCTGACCCTGCCGGAAGTTGTCGAAACTCGCCACCACATGCATCACAGTATTCCCAAACACGATCATCTGACCCGTTCGGTGCGCATGTCGTACCACCTGAGCCGGTTGCTGCGCGCCGATATTCGCACCTGTGTGCGAGCGGCGCTGCTCCACGATATCAATTCGCGCGCAGGCACGTTGACAACGCACGGACGTGTCGCCGCGCGTTGGGCTGCCGAACAGGGCGAAGACTCCGCCGTGTGCGCGGCGATCGAAAGTCATATGTATCCACTCGGTCCGGCGCCAACGTCGCGTGAGGCGTGGGTGCTGGTGCTGGCGGATAAGGCGGCATCGCTGGGTGACATCAAGCAGTTTCTGACAGGACTAATCGATGGGAGCAGCTTGGCGAACCGTCGTCGCCTGAAAGAGACCGATCCCTACTACCGTCAGCGATCGCGGCGGCGCCTGTTTCGGCGCCAGCGTGCGAGGTACGCTCCGTAGCTGCGTTACGCCCCTGTCGCAATCGCTTTTCCCAGGCGTCGCGCCGCTTCGACGAGTTGATGCGGCGGGTACAGGCTGAACGCCAGACGCAAGGTGTTGTGTCTCGGCGCGTCGAGATAAAAACGCGATCCAGGAAGATACGAGACCCCCGTCTTCTCGGCGCACGGCAGCAAAGCTCCGGCATCGATCCCTTCCGGCAATTCCACCCACTGAAAGAACCCGCCGCCTGGCACAGTAAAGCGACATCCTGGCGGCAGATAATCGCGCAGCCCGTCTGCCAGCGCATCGCGTCGCTCACGATAGGTGGCGTGCAGATGTGCGATCGTTCTATCGAAATCACCGGATGTACAGACTTCAGCGACCGTCAATGCCACAAATGGATTGAGACCGCCGCCGCTGTCGAGCAGTCCGCTGCCGATCAGGCGCCGGGTCAATGACGCATCGGCGGTCAGATAGCCCAAACGCAACCCCGGCGCCAGTGATTTGGAGAAGGATCCAATGCGCGCAACCGTGCCCGGCGGCGCCAGGCTCCACACCGATGGCGGCGCAGGAGCGTCGTAGCTCAGTTCGCGGTACACATCGTCCTCAACCAGCAGCACACCATACTGTGCTGCGAGAGCAGCTAGCGCCCTGCGACGCTCGAGACTCATGCAGACGCCGGTTGGGTTGTGATGTGTGGGAACGAAGTAGAGCATGCGCGCCTGTTTGCCGCGCCGCGCCATTCGCTCGAGCAATGCTTCCAGCGCAGCGACATCGATGCCGTCGGCATCGGACGGAACAGCGATCAGGTCGAGCGGGTGGTCGCGCAGGATGCGAACCGCCAGATGATACGTCGGCGACTCGACGAGCACTGGGTCGCCAGGGGTTGTGCAGAGTGAGCAGAGAAGGTCGAGCGCCTGAGAGGCGCCGGCAGTGATCACAACATCAGCCGGTTCGGGCGCACGTGCATCGGTATCCATCAGGCGGGTGCAGAGCCACTCGATCAACGGACCAGGTCCGCGTTCGGCGCCATACGCCAGAGCGTCGGCGCCATAGCGTGCGAGTACGGTAGCTGTGGCGCGTTGGAGCGCTGTCACCGGCAGCACGGCAGGATCGGGATGACCCCAACCTAGATCCAGCACACCGGGACGATGCACAATTTGAACGACAGGGAGATTCGAGGCGTGGTGCATTGTCTGAACCTATGTATCTCGCTGCAGGCTTGCGGCAATGCTTTCGATCAACTGGTCGTGGGTGAACGGTTTGTGCAACACGGGCGCTCCAGTGCGCTGGAGGAATCCACTGCTCCGTTCACCCATGGTATCGCCGGTCAGGATCAGCCAGCGCAGCGATGGTTTGAGCACCCGGAGACGTTCATACAATTCGACGCCATCTAGTCCTGGCATCTGGAGGTCGGTGATCACCAGATCATAATTCCAGGCGAGTGCGCGCGCCAGCGCCTCGTCACCGCTAGAGACGGCATCGACGCGACATTCGAGACGTTCCAGCGCGCGCTGTGCCATCGCGCGCACCAGATCATCATCTTCGACGAGCAAAATAGAGAGATGGCGCGGGATGGATAGTGCTGACGTTCGCTCCTCTTGCGGCGTCTCATCAGTTCGCAGCAGGCGCACGCTGAAAGTCGTTCCGACACCCTTCCTGCTCTCCACCCACACCTCGCCGCGATGTTGCTGCACAATGCTATACACCACGGCAAGCCCCATCCCCATGCCCTGCCCGACATCACGTGTGGTGAAGAATGGCTCAAATATGCGCGACAGATGTTCCGGTTCGATCCCCGGTCCGGTATCTTCAATCACTAGGACAACACTTTCTGCATCTGCTCTGGCGCTGAAGCGCAGTCGACGCGGTTCGCCAGACAGACGAAGTGCAAGCGCCTGAATAGCGTTGAGCGCAATGTTGAAGACTACCTGCTCGATCTGATGCATTTCACCGAGAACGTATGGCAGATCGGGAGGAAGATCAATGGTTATCGTAATATTCTCTTCAGCAATTTTCGGCGCCAGACGTTGCAACGTTTCGTTAATGACTGCCGACAGATCAAGTGGGATAAGTTCTGGTGTTTGCCGCTGACCAAATGCGCGCAGCTGGTGGACGATTGCTGCAGCACGCCGTGCAGCGCGTTCGATCTGCTCCAGATCACTACGTACCGAAAGCGGAATATCCTCCCCCAGTTGCAGTTGTGATAGCCCGAGAATCACAGCAAGGGGATTGTTCAGCTCGTGCGCAGCGCCGGCAATCAGGCGACCGAGCGCCGCCAGTTTCTCGTGCTGACGCACTTGCGCTTCCAGTTGTCGTAGTTCTGTCACATCCCGGATAATAACCAACACCTCGTTGTAATCTGGAATCAGATCAAACGAAACCAGTGCCGTAAAACGGCCGACGTCGGCGCGGAGCAACTCCATCTCGAAGCGTCGCGACTCGCCATTCCGCACCTCCAACCATGCGCGGGTCAGCGCAGCGCGGTGATCAGACGGTACAAGGCGCAACAATGACTGACCGGCGAGTTCGTGGCGCTGGTACCCAAGGGCAGTCAACGGCTCCTGGTTCAGCGGCTGCATTGACATATCTGGGCGGCAGACAATCAGCACATCGGGTGCATTCTGGATGATAGCGTCAAGATAGGCGCGCATCGCTTCGGCTTCGCGATAAAGCCGCGCATTCATTGCCGAGGTCTCGCGCAATTCCTGGTTCGTTTGCGCATTGCGGATCGCCTGCGCCAGTTGGGATGCGATCGCTTCTGCGAATGCCACATCGCGATTCTCGAATGGACGCTCTTTGCTGAGGAATTCGAGCAAGCCGACGACAATACTATCGATTACAAGGGGAACAACCGCAAGGTACACAGCGTCGTTGGGTAACCGCGTAAGCGCCGGCATATCAGGAGTGCGCGTGCGTAACGCTCCAATATCGATGATCTGCGATGTTCCTGCTGTGAGCGCTTCCTGCTCTTCTGGAAAGGTCTGGGTAAGAAGGTGATCGCACCGGGCAAGACTGGTCTGCGAGAGAATGCGAACATCCTTCAACTGCGGGCGCCCATCAGCGCTATGCAGTACGATTGCAGCAGCGTGGATGTTCATCGCCTGAATAAGAATATCGAGCGTTGCACCCAAGACCTCATCAAGGTCGGTCGCCCGATTGATTGTCTGACTGATGCGCAGAAGGGTGGTCAATTCCAAGTGCAGTTGCTGCATCTCTTGCTCGGCAGCGCGCTGTGCAGTGACATCGCGACAGATGAGATCAATTTCGGTCACTGATGAGTCGAGTCGGATCACCTGTGCAGTTGTCTCGAGTGCGATTGGTTGCCCCTGGACATTGAACACCTCAAACGTCCATGGCGGAGACAGGTGTTGGTCGGCGGCTGCATCGTGAAGGTAGCGTTGTACCTTGTCTTTACAGGCAGGAACGACAAAATCGAAGAACGACGCGCCGGGTTTCGCACCGATCCAGATGGTCGCGGATTGGTTACAGCGGAGAATGTTGCCATCGGGCGCCAGACTGAATACCAGTTCTTCCATCCGCTCGAACGATAGGCGGTCGTGGAGTTCTGATCGGAACGAAGAGTGATAGAGATGTGCATTCGCCACAACTGCCGCTGCCAGTACTGCGAGCTGGCGGGTGACTTGATAATCGTCGTCGTGCAACTCCGGCGCCGCGTGCCATCCGAGCGCAAGCACGCCAATCACGCGCTCACCATCGTACAGTGGCTGAAGGATTGTCGCTTTCAGATGATGCGCTTCCCAGAATGGACGGTATACCCCTTCTTCTGTATCAAGGTTGGTAAATGTGAGGGTTGTGCCTTCACGAAAGGTGCGCCCAACGAGACTACCGATCACCGGCAGTGTCCTGCCTTGCAGATGCTCTGCGGCGCCGCTGACCACCACGCACCGAAGGAGGTTTGGATCATTCGTTGGAAGATAGATGCCGACGTGGTCGGCTTCGAGCAGGGTCATCGTCTGACGACAGATCTCGCGCAGCGCATCGTCCGTTGTCGTGAGCGACAGAATAGTCCTCGAAAGGTCTACCAGAGCATCGAGACGCTGCTGTCGTCGCGTTGCACGCTCATGTTCGATACTGTGCGCCAGCAGTGATGCGATCAGAGCGGCAATGATACTTGTCTGTTCCTGAACTTCTGGTGCAACAGCGCTTCCCCATAGGTGCAGCACATAAGCAGGTTGTTCGGTCCCTGGTAGTGGGACGATGATATGCCCACGTGATCCGATTCCCTGTGCAATCTCTCTGGAGGGTTCGGCAGCAAGCGAGCTGACGAACAGGAAGGAGTTCTGATGAAGCGCTGACTCAAGCAGAGATGTATCGAGGATAACCGTCTCAAATGGGGACGATGCATAGCATATCTCGCCGTTCCTGGTGAAGACTGCGAGACTCATGCCTGCCGGCGAGAGAAATGCACTGAGCCGATCACACGTCTCACGCAATGAACCGGTGTTGTAGAGCGAAAGCAGATGTGTGTGCAAGGTCTGGATCAAACGTTGCAACACATCCTTGCGCGACGGTTCATACACAGTCACCGATACCCATCCTGAATTGTCTATAGAGATTGGCGCTATTTCTATCTCGATGAGCGAGGGTTCGTGGCGTTGGAAGACGTATGGATAACCGGGGGTATTACTGAATGCACATATGAGCACATTATCAAAGTGGGCACGTATCTGCTCATCACTATTATGTGCTGGCAGAAGATTAATAGCCGGCGCACCGGCGTGAACGTTCAGAAGGCGACACGCCGAAGGACTCGCTGCGGCAATAGCGCCCGCAGCGTCGATAAGAACGACTGACCACGGCGTCGATTCGACCAGTTCGCATACACGAGCGCGTCTGGACATCTGATCGTTCATTGTCCCAGACTGTATGGCAACTGTTGTCATTATTGACCAGAGAGCGGGACGTACTATCCCGTGTTCGTACAGTATTTCAATACCAAACGATGAGGAACGTTTACGCCTAGTTATGCATTGTAGCATACAATAGCAGCAGGGTTATGCGTGGATGTTTGGTCATACGCTTTGCTGTCTATTCGACATGATCAACTTCTGTGGAGTACAATAGCGGCGATGTTGTACATTGTCGCCACCCCGATTGGCAATCTGAGCGATATATCGCTGCGGGCGCTGGAAACGCTGCGTCTGGCGGATGTCATTGCGTGCGAAGACACGCGCAAGAGCAGCATCTTGCTTCAGCACTACGATATTCGCAAACCACTGGTTTCATTTCACGAACACAATGAACGTGAGGCGGGCGAACGCCTGATCGGACTGTTGCGTCAGGGAAAGACCGTGGCGTTGATCAGTGACGCCGGCACTCCTGGCATCGCCGATCCAGGGTTCACCCTGGTGCGCAGCACGCTCGCCGAGGGCATCGATGTGACCATGATCCCGGGTCCGTCGGCGCTGATCATGGCGCTCGTTCTTTCCGGGTTGCCGCTCCACAGTTTCACGTTTCGCGGCTTTCCGCCACGCAAACCCGGTCCGCGCCGGCGCTTTCTCGAGGTTGATCGCGACTCGCCCCATACGCTCATCTTTTATGAAAGCCCGTATCGTATTGTTGCCCTCGTGCAGGACGCGCTGTCGGTCTATGGCGATCGGCCGGCTGCCCTGGCAAACGATCTGACGAAGAAATTCGAACACGTAGAACGGGGGACGCTCTCGCATCTGCGTGAATATCTGGCATCGGCGCGGGTGCAGGGTGAATATGTGCTGGTCGTCGCCGGTGCAACAGCGCGCACCGCTTCCCAGGAAGACGTAGACGCCTGATACCGATCGTGCTACACTGCACCCAATCCGACGTCTGATCGTTGCGGAGGCGTGTATGATGAAATCAGCATGCTGGCGTCTGTTCGCACTTGCCGGGTTGATGTTTGTTGGAACGGTGTCTGGCAGTTGTGCCAACCCATTTGCCGGGCGACCATCGCCCTCCAGTGATACATCGATTATGGCGGTCGTAACCGCGTACCCGGCGCCGGCTACGACTGTGGCGCCGACTACGAGTGCCCCTGCCACTGTTGTGCCCACCGTGCCGCCGCCGCCTGCCACGCGCCCCACGCTTGCACCCGGCGCCGAATCGCTGGTCGGCCCGGAATGGACGATTGCCTACAGCGGCGATCTGAATACCGATGGGCGCGCAGATGTTGTCGCGTACAAACCGGGCGGCGTCACACCCGGTCCTACATTCAGCCGCCCAGGATACACCGGTTACATCGGTAGCGTCAGCGAAGCAGTGATCGTTCAGGCGGACGCTGCTGGACGACCGCAGGTGCTTGTCAGTCTGAGTCGCTCCGGCATCACGATTGGTCAGCGGGGCGCGATCAGTTTCCCGCCATCGAATGACGCGAGGAATAACCCGGTGGCAATCATGCTGCTCATTGACACGACACAACCACCCACTATTGCGGCATTGCCGATCAACAGCAGCGGCGAGCCGTACACCCAGGCAGCTGGGGTGCGCTGGAACCGCAGTCGCGCGGCATACGAATTGATCAGCGGCGGCAAATAGCGCTCACCCCATCATCAACTCGCGGTGCAGTGCGCGCACAACACTGCTCATCTCTTCTTCCGGTACGATGAATGAGAGGTGATGCGAGGCATTGCCATAGACCATCGCCAGCACCGTGGCCGACACACGCGCCAGCGCCGCCAGTGCGCGCGGCGCCAGATGCGCACCTCCTGGCGCACTGAGCACTGCTACCAGCGCCACCGGCGAACGCAGACTGAGCGTGCGCAGCGCGCTATTTTCCCGTTCCGGGAGCAGGCACGCTTCAACACGCTCATACGCATATTCGACATCAGCCGTGCGTACCGCCAGAAGCAAGCTTCGTTCGCTGAAGCTTTGGGCAAACGTGAGCACCTCGATCCCGCACTTCGTCAGTTCGGTGAGCACCCGCGCCGCCAGTTCCGGCGCCCACCCGAGTTCGGCTGCTGCCAGCGGACTCATGTTGATCTCGATAAGACTGATGGATGGAGCAGAAATGATCGTCCGCGCCGTGTCGGACGAAATACGCGGCTCGGCAACCACACGCGTACCGGGTACGTCAGGGTGCAGCAGGTTACGAATGTGCAACGGGATGCTGCGATGTGCAAGCGGGGTCAGCGTGCGCGGGTGAAGCACTTCAGCACCAAGGGTTGCAATCTCGGCAGCTTCGATGTAGGACAGTTCCGGCAACGTGCGCGCTTCGGGAACCAGTTTCGGGTCTGCCGTCAGGATGCCGGCCACGTCAGTCCAGAACACCACTTCGTCAGCGCCGAGCGCTGCTGCGATCAGGGTCGCCGAGTAATCGCCGCCGCCACGTCCTAGGGTTGTGGTGATATTCTGGCGCGTGGCGCCGATGTATCCGGTCACAACCGGCACAATGCGCGACTGAGTGAGCGGCAGCAGGCGCGCGCGGGAGCGGCGGGCGGTTTCGTCCGGCAATGGGCGGGCATTGCCAAAATGATCGTCGGTCACGATCAACTCGGCGCCATCGATCAGCTGTGCTGCGACGCCTGCGCGCCGGAGCGCCACCGCCAGCAAGAGACCAATGAAACGTTCGCCGATAGCGGCGACTGCATCACTGCTGCGCGGAGAATGTTCCCCCAGCGTTGCCAGAGCACGGACAATCCGGTCGAACGACTTGAGCAGCTCAGCCCAGGACTGATAGAGCGTCTCGCGTTCCCACTCATCGGTCACCAACCGCTCGGCGAGAGTGCGGTGACGCTGCCACAACTCACGGCGCGCCTGCTCAGCAGTGGCAACGTTGCCGCGCGCTGCAGCACGTGCCGCACCGATCAAAAGGCTCGTAATGTCCGCAATTGCAGTACAGACCACAATGATCGCTTCACCCTCATCAACAGCATTGCGCACGACACGCACCAGATCATTGATCCGGACCGCATCGCTGACCGCCACTGCACCGAATTTCATCACCACCATAGGCGCATTCATTCCTGATCATCGAGTGGAGACGGCGGGCGCGGCAGCAACCCGGCGCGCTCAACAACCTGTGGAATAGCTTTGGTCCATCCGACCGACATGATATGCACGCCGCGCACTCCTTCGATGGCAAGCAAGTCGCGGGTCAATTCTGCAGCAATGGCAATCCCCTCTTCTTCGGGATGATCGGCGCCCTCCATACGCTCGATGACCCATTCGGGCACACGAGAGCCGGGCAGATGGTCGCGCAGGAAACGCGCCGACTGCGCCGATTTGACAACCATGATACCCGCGAGAATGTAGGCCTTCTGGTGCAATCCGGCGGCGCGCACATCCGCCATCCACTGCCGGAACCGATCAAGGTCGAACACGATCTGGGTTTGGATGAACTCGGCGCCAAACTGGATTTTGCGCTCGAGGCGCGTGACGCGCTCGATATTCGGGTTGGCGACGCCGCCAAGGAAAAAGCGCGGCGCCTCGGTCAGTGCAACGCCTGATTGAAATCTGCTCTCATCGCGCATGGTGCGCAACATTTTGAGTAACTGGAACGAGTTCAAATCCAGCACGTTCTTGGCATCGGGATGATCGCCGATTTTGGGGTGATCGCCGGTCATCGCCAGGAAATTGGTGATGCCGCACGCAGCGCCGCTCAGCACATCTGCCTGGAGTGCGATGCGGTTGCGGTGCTGACAGGTCATCTGCACAATCGGCTCCAGCCCCAGTTGGCGCACGATGATGCCCGCGCCAAGCGCCGACATACGCCCCAGCCCGCGCTGGTTATCCGTCAGATTGATGGCATCGACAGCATCACGCAGACCGAGCGCCAGCCGTTCGACAGTGGTGCGCGAAGCGCCGCGCGGCGGCGCGATCTCGCCGGTGACGACGATCTGCCCCGCCTGTAATCGTCGCTGGAATTGACTGAAACAGTTCATAGACAGTATTGTAACAAATGTTCAATCACGAGCGATGCGCCGGGCAACGAGCACCGTGCGCGGGCAACGATCAAGCAAATCACCTGTGAGATCTTCGAGCAGCACACGATCAAGCGGTCCGGTAGCGTGATGGGTGCCGACGGCAAGGATGTCGTAGTCACCTTCGTGCAATTCCGCCAGAATCTCATCAAGCACCAACCCAAAGCGTATCCGAGTTGTGACCGCGATGGCACGTTCACGCAGATCGGCAGCAACCTGCCGGAGTGTTAGTGCTTCCGGCGTTCCACTGTCCAGAAACGTTGCTTCATCGGATGCCGGTGACGCCAGCGCTTCGAATACCACCGGTTGTTGCGAGATCACGTGGAGCAGCGTGATGGAAGCGCCAAGCGGCGCTGCCAGTTGTGCTGCGTAGCCAGCTGTAGCAAACGTATGTTGGTCGCC
>JBEPYG010000025.1:0-22407 GCA_041641515.1 Roseiflexus sp. | reverse complement strand
CTACGGTCACGCAATGCGCGAGCGCCGCATCGAAGCAGTGACGCTGCGGGTGCGGGCAGTCAGCCCACGCCGCACCATCGACATTGCACCGGAAGGGTTGCCGCCGCGCACCATCTCTTTGACACCGCGCGCCGTAGTGCAGGCAGCATTGACCGGCGACACTGCAACGCTCGAACCCACCCCGCTGTATGAACGCGACGACCTGCGCCCTGACGACACGATCGATGGTCCGGCAATTATTGCCCAGTTCGACGCGACGACGATCGTGCCGCCAGGCTGGCGCGTCGTTGTTGATGCGGATCTCAACCTTCTGATGACGTCGCTGTCGCCTCGACCGTCTCCGGCTGCTCTTCCTGCCTGATCAACTCAACCTCGATATCGATCTCCACCTCATCGCCAACCAGCACCCCACCAGTCTCCAGCGCCATATTCCACGTCAATCCCCAGTCTTTGCGGTTGATCGTCGTGCTGGCGTGAAAACCGGCGCTGACCGTGCCCCACGGCGAACGCGCCTGTCCGTTGTATTCAACATCAAGCGTCACCTCGCGGGTCACGCCGCGGATGGTCAGATCGCCGATCAGACGGCCGTGCGATGCATCCAGCGTCTCGATACGTTTGCTGACGAATGTGATGTATGGATAACTGGCGACATCGAGGAAATCCGGCGATGTCAGGTGCCCGTCGCGCTTTGCATCGCGCGTGTTGATGCTGGCAGCATCGATCTGAACGTTCACTGATGAATTGGCCGGATTTTGCTCATCTGCCGTAATCGTGCCATTGAACCGATCGAACCGTCCGCGCACCTTCGAAATCATCATGTGGCGCACGGTAAACTGAATGAGGGAATGACTGTCGTCGATGATCCATTGAGCCATGCCTGATACTCCTGTTGCTGAGAACCTGTCCGCATCATCGAAGGGGACTGTGTCCGTGCGAGCGAAGCGATCTCCCTGTGCAATAGAAGATTGCCCCGTTGCCTGCGCTCCTCGCAATGACAGCGGAACAGGGTCATTCGGACAGATGCTAAAAAGTTACGCATGTGCAGCGTAGCATTTCAGCATCAACACCAGCGTCAACACGAGCGTGAACAATCTGCCAGCGTCTCCTCCGCCCGGGCAATGTCCGTCAGAAGGCGACGGCGACCGCCGCTTTCGGCGATTGTGCGCGCCTGTGCCAGAACGATCCGCGCCTCGTCGAGCGGGAGGAGCGGCGCCAGCCAGACGCGAATCTGTGCAGCGAGATGGCGTGTGCCAAGTGTATCGGCACGCGCCAGAGCTGTAGAGAGGTGATGAATGGCAAGCGTGGTGCGTCCCCGTCTCAGCGCGATCAACCCGAGGTTGGCGGTAATCCCGGCCACACGTTCGGGAACATCCAGGCGTTCGGCGATGGTCAGCCCCGCCAGACAACTAGCTTCAGCCGCGTCGAGGTCGCCGCGCGCCAATTCGATTTCACCTCGCGTCGAGAGCAGATATGGTTGAAGACCTAGCATGCCATACTCGCTCGCCAGGCGCAGTCCTTCCTCGAGCCAGCGCGCCGCTTCGTCCAGATGCCCCTGCAGATGCAGGTGGTAGGCGAGGTTGTTGCGCGCCAGGATGCGCCAGGTGAGCGACCCGGGATGGTGGGCGGCACTGTCGGCGGCTGCCAGCGCCTCGCGGTAGGAGGCGATTGCGGCGGACAGGTCGCCCTGTTGAGCTGCCACGCCGCCGAGTTCGAAACGCACCTGCGCGAGTGCGACGGGATCGGGCGCAGGTTGGGCGAGGATCAGGCGCGCCGCTTCGCGCAAACGGAGCGCAGCGCCGATCAGGTCGGATCCCTCCAGCGACAGCGCCGTTCCCCACAGAAACAGGGCAGCGATGCGCTCATCGAGATCGCCTTCTCGCTCCAGGCCGCGCACTGTTTCGATCATTTCGGCGTAGCGTCCCTGCGGCGTCAGCGCACGCGCCAGGCTCAAACGGGCCCGGCGCGCCTCTGCCGGCGTGCGCGCCAGCGCGAGACACTCGCGGAAGCGTTCCGCCGCCGACGCCGATCGTCCGCCCATCAGCAACGCTTCACCCAGGTTCATGAGTGCATCGAACCGTTGAGCAGACGTCACACCTGCCAGCGCCTGTTCGTAAAACGCAATCGCTTCCGTCCAGGCGGCGACCTTCGCAGCACGATAACCAGCGCGAGTTGCGTAGGCTGCGGCGCGATCGGGCGCCCCGCCTTCAGTGAAGTGCCAGGCGATCAACCCTGCTACATCGTCCAGCCGTTCGCGGTTGAGCGCCTCGAGAGCTTCAGCGACGCGCCGGTGCAGCGCCCGATGGCGTGGCTCGCCAACTTCACGCTGCGCCACTTCCATCGTCAGACTATGGTCGAACTGAAAGCGACCGTCGGGCAGCAGCTCGATGAGCCGGGCAGCGCGCAGTTCATCGAGCGCGTCGAGCGCCGCTGTTTCGGAAAGGGCAGCAGCGCGCGCTACCACGTCGAAGGAAAACACCCGCCCAATCGCCACTGCCGTGTCGAGCACGCGACGCGCTTCCTCGGAAAGCCGCGTCAGACGCTCCTGGATCAAGCTGTATACCGACATCGGAACGATTGGAACATCGGGAAGAACCGAGCTCAACCGTCCATCGGCGGAAAGCAGTCCGGTTGCGCGGGCATGGCGCACCAGTTCAGCAATGACGAAGGGGTTGCCTTCGGTGGTGCGATACAGCCACGCCGCCAGCCGCTGTGCGTCGTGAGCGCTCAACGCCCGCGCCAGCGCTTCGGTTTCGACAATGCTCAGGCGACGCAGGAGTATGCGCTCCAGGCGCCCTTCGCGGAGCAGCGTATTCAACAGCATACGCAGCGGCGCATGATGATCCGCTGTCCGTGCGGTTGCAATCAGACGCACAGGCGCATCCTCGACCCGTCGCACCACATACCCCAAAAGCCCAAGACTGCTGGCATCCGCCCAATGGAGATCGTCGAAGAGCAGCATCAATGGCTGCTGGCGCGCCAGTGCGATCAGCAATCGCGCCACGCTTTCCCATAGACGCGCTTCATCCGCCTGCGCTACTGCCGACATTCCTGGCGTCAATTCCGGCAACAGACGCGCTACCTCGCCAAACCAGACTGGTTCGAGATCGAGCTGCGACCGTAGAGCCATCCAGTTGGGACGCGCCAGAAGGTCGCGCAACAATCCGAGCCAGAGCTGGTAGGGCAACCCCTGCTCCAGTTCGCGCGCCGCCGCGGTGAGGGTCAGTCCACCCTGTGCAGCGTATCGTTCCAGTGCCTCGTATGCCAGACGTGTCTTGCCGATGCCGGTTTCGCCTTCGATCAGTGTCAGTCGTCCTGCACCGGCTGTCTCGATTGCGGTCATCTCCGCCGAACGCCCAATGAATGGCAGCGGCGACGTCAGGGTATGACGCGCTGCAGCAAACCCGTTTTCGGGTGCAATCGCCTGCTCATATCGCTTGACCGGGATGCTGTGATGGGGCTGCAGCGCCTCATCGGTCAGACGATCGGTCACGATCGCATCGTAGAGTTTGCGCGTCTCGCGCATCGGCGGCACGCCCAGTTCGGCGTCGAGGATGTCGCGCAGACGCTCGTAGCGGCGGATAGCGCCGACCCGATCACCCGCCAGATAGTGCAGACGAATAGCTTCGCGCTGGAGGTCTTCCTGAAGCGGATCGAACGCCAGGGCATGATCGAGCGCCGCCAGCGCTGCAGCGAAATCACCGCGCGTCTCGGCGACGCGCGCCAGGCGGGTGTATCCACGCACCACCAGCAGGCGCACCCGTTCGCGTTCTGCTTCGAGCCAGTCGGTAAAGAGCGGTGCATCGGGCAGTGTGAAGCCTGCCAGGAGATCATCACGGTAGCGCTTCAGCGCGTTTGCGAGCGTTGCTTCATCGACAGCAGACGCGGTCACAGCATCGACCAGTGCGCGATAGTCGATGTCGGCATCGTGTGCAATCGTCAGTTCCTCATCGCCTTCGAGGCTCGATCCGAGCGCCCGGCGCACGCTGTGGAGCGTGGTGCGGAGCAACTGTCGGGCAGCAGCGCGTTCGTGGTCGTGCCAGAAGAGGTCGATCAAACGTTCGCGGTGAACAGGTTTGCGCTGCGTCGCCAGATAGTAGACCAGCGCGCGAGTGCGACGGCGCGGCATCGTTACAGAGATGCCATCGAACAGGATCTGCGGCGGACCGAGCAGGAGAATGGCGAGCATAAGACCTCCGGTAGAGGGTTCATTATACCAGGAGGAAAGAGCTTTCTAGCCTGCAACCTGACGTTCAGATTACGCGATTTATGCGAGAGGCTTGCGCCCACGTTCCACGTTCCGCATTCCACGTTCCAGACGCTTGAAGTCGGGGACGGGCGCGTGCCAGACGCCGCGACCGTTCCGCCGGATGGAACGCAGCAGATCTTGATCATCGACGTCAGACCTCAAGGGTCGGGCACATTCCCCGTTCCAACCCTATCTCTCCCAAACGAGTGACCCGCACTACGCCAGGGGTGGTGCAGCGGCGCCTGCGTGGATATCCTGGTATGAGCGAGAAAGTCGAATATCATCTGCACGAGTTGAACGTATGCACCCGTCACCAGAGAGACGTCCATCAATCAAAGCGCTGACCACGCTGATCCTGAGCGCCGGATTCGGCTCGGCAGCGGCTGTTCCCGCACTCCCGATCCTTGTCGGATCAAAGAGCGCACAGCAGGAAGATGCGGATCGTCGTCGCCTGCAGCAGGACATCGAGGCGCGAGCACGGCATATGAGTGAGCAGCAATCGGCAGCTGCTGCAACAGCGCAGAGTCTGCGCGCGCATGATCCCGACGGCGCAGCGCAGCATATTCAGTATGTGCGCGATCTCTCGCAGGCGGCGCTGGCGGAGATGAAAGCGCTCCTCATCCACCTTCGTCCGCAGCCGCTGGCAACCATCGGGTTGATCAAAGCAATCCGCGAGCAACTCGAAGCGTTGCGTTTTCGTGCCGGAGTGACGACCGAACTGCACCACGATCCGCTACCCGACGAAGAGCGCCTGCCGCCAGGCGCGCAGGAAACGATCTTTCGCGTCGTTCAGGAGGCGCTCTCGAACACGGCGCACCACGCTCGCGTCAGCCACGCGCGTTTGGCTCACAAGGTATACTCAGTACGACGAAGATGTGCTGGAGGCGGCGCACCACGCTCGCGTCCACCACGCGCGTTTGACCCTCACGCAGGAAATGGCGGAGGGCCGGGAGTGATTGCGCATGTGCATCGAAGACGATGGGCAGATCTTCGATCCTGCAACCGCGCCATCCGGTATGGTATTGACCAACAGGAGCACCCGGACGGAGTCGCTTGGGGGGAAGCTGGAAGTGCATACGAAGCGAGGCGAACGAACGATTGTGCAATGTCGCGTGCCGCTGGTGAAGCTCGAAGCATGCGAGGAACGGGAGCGACGTATGAAAGAAGAACATTTTCAACAGGTATACGGCGCAAGCGGACTGACCAGTCTTGCCGCAATTGCCTTGCTGGTTGCCAGTGTCCTGATCGTACCGGCGCTGATACAATCTTAAACGGGCCAGTCGGGAGTCTGGGCCTATCTGGCCGGAGTAGGTATCGTTGGCGCTATCGTTGGCGTTCCGCCGGCATTTGCCAGCCTGACCGGGCGCTGCCGCGCCTTCGACGGGCAACCGTCCGACTCGATCTGGAACGATGTGATGTACTACTACGACACCGGTGCTGCATTCACGCTTCTGACCGTGGTTGCGTGGACCGCTTTTTCACTCCGAGTTTTTCCGCTGGCGGCAATCACACTGGCCGGCGCCATCATCGTTGCCGCATTCCACCTGCGCCTTCACCGCCGCCTCGAGGCGCGGATCAGGGAATGGGCAACGGCGCCCATGCTGCGCGCCCGCCTGCGTGAACAGTTCTTGTTCACCAGATTCACGGTCGTGTTCGTGATTCTGGTCTACGCTGGTCTCTTCGGTTCAGTGGCATCGGTACGATTGTTCCACGACACGCTCGATCACGCTTGGCTGGTTTCGTTCCTTGCCATCGTCTATACATTCCTGACCATCCTCGGCACGCTCTTTGCTTTCCTGATATATCGGCGCCTCCGACAACTGGAGATGCTGGAAGGAACCCAACTGGTCGCTCAACCTGTCTACGGCGAACACCTGCGCCAAACGCGCGTGATAGCTGCAGGTCTCACACTGGCATACCACCTGCTCTGTGTCGCGTTTGGTGCATTGGCAGTGATGAACCTGCCGGCGGGCGCCCTGGCGTCTGCAATCGCCGCCAGTGCCGTACTGGCAGTCAAGTGGCGCGTCGAACGCCGCCTGACCGAGCGGATCGATGCGTGGTCATCGCTTCAGGAGCAGCAATCGGCGCTGTCGCCGTACAGTCTTCTTCTGGCGCTGATTATCTTCGGCATCATAGGAGGCATCGTGGAATCTCTGATAGGGCGCGGCGAGTCTGCGTCGCCTTCCGAAGCGGCAGCACCAACAGTAGCGATCTGGGTCATCGCAGGTTTTGGGACGTGGTGGCTGGGGATGCTGTTCTACATGGGGATGCAGACGATTGTCATCTGGCGCCGGGTGCGCGCTCTCAGAGGCGGTGCAACGAGTGACGAGTGACAAGAACCTGTGGATGTCCGCACGTGCCACAAACAGGCAGAAGTGTACGTCTTATCGGTGCATGGTATAGAAAGGCGAGGTGATGGTGTGTCCCACGCAATAGCGCCAACCCCGACGCGCGAGCGGATCGATCTGCTCGATATTCTGCGCGGATTCGCCCTGCTGGGCATTCTGATCGTCAATATGGGCATCTTCAGTTTTCCGTTCATCGCAGCGTTCACCGGAACGCCGCGCGGCGACAGCATGCTCGACCATGCCGTCGAGTTTCTCACGCACGCACTGGCAACGGGCAAGTTCTACCCGCTCTTCTCCTTCCTCTTTGGGTTGGGGATGTGGTTGCAAATGGAGCGTGTACAGGAAGCAGGCGGCGCTCCGGTGCGTTTTATGATCCGCCGGTTGCTGGTGTTGATGGGATTTGGTCTCGTGCATGCCCTGCTGATCTGGAATGGCGACATCCTGTTCATTTATGCGCTGGTTGGTCTGGTCGCCCTGCTGTTTCGCAAGGTGCAACCCCGAACACTCTTGATCTGGGCGGGAGTGCTGTTTGCCATCCCGGTTGTCATCAGCGCCGGGCTCATCGTTCTGGGAGTCCTGGCGACAGGTCTTGCGCCAGCCGACACAACCGCCACGGACGACGTTATGGCTCTGGTACGCAATCTTGAGCAGCAGACGATCGAGACCTACGCCAGCGGTACGTGGGGACAGATTTTTGTCTGGCGCGCCGTCGAGTGGCTGATCGTTCTGGCGATCTTCCTGTTCAGCGGAAACGCCCTCCAGATCCTGGCAATCTTCCTGGCTGGCATGTATGCTGGCAGGCGTCAGGTCTTTCAGCGCCTGATGCAGCTGCCGGCGAACGAGCGCCGTCTGCCGGCCGGGGGAGTGTGCCTGGCGGTGGGGCTGGTCGCCAATGTTGCGCTGACCTGGCTTTGGTGGACGGTAGAGACGACCTCACCGCTGGCCGGGTTGCCGTCATTGCTGCTGCTGGTATTCGGTCCGGTGCTGAGTTACGGCTACATAGCGATGTTCGTGATGCTCACCCGTCGGGAAACCTGGCATCACCGGCTGGAACCGCTGGCAGCGGCGGGACGGATGGCGTTGAGCAACTACATCATCCAGTCGATCGTCTGTACGCTCATCTTCTACAGTTACGGATTGGGGCTGTTTGGTAAGGTGGGAGCGTTCGTCGGGCTGCTGCTCAGCCTAGCTATCTGGCTAGTCCAGCTGGTCATCAGCGTCGTCTGGCTGAAGCGCTTCCGGTTCGGTCCGCTGGAGTGGGTGTGGCGCAGCCTGACCTATGGTGCGCCACAGACGATGGTCCCGAAAACGCGGCAGTCGGCGGCGTGATCGCGGGACGTGACGAGAAGTGCGATGCTCTGCGTTGAACATCGTCGTTGAATGGGCGAACGTTCAACGCTGAGTCCGTTGCGGGGCGACATTGCACTCCCTGGTCACCACATATATGGAGGATGACGCCATGCCTCGTGCTGTCCGTATCACCAGGCTGGCAATCGTCAGCTGTGCAAGCGGCCTTCTTGCTCTGCTGTGCATGGCAGGGATAGTCGTCGTGCTGAGCCTGGCGCCGACCGGTGACGACCTGGTCGTAGCGCTCGTCGATGGCATCCTCATACCGGTACGAAATCTCAGCGTGCTCGTAGCGCTGGTGACCGGCGTCTTTGCACTTATGAGGATCAGGCGGAAAGAGGGTGCGGAGAAGGGCGCAACACTAGCGTGGCTGGGCATTGCGCTTGGCATCGTCTGGATCGTGTTCGGCATCCTGGCGATGCTGGCGTTTGTTCTGCTTCTGCTCGCCAGCAGAGAGCCTGAGGGTTCAAACGGTTTGACACTCTTCCCATCCCTTGCGATAATCCTGGTCAGCGTTCTTCGTATGCCATCAAAAGAGTTTTCGCTATGGACAACACACCATCGACGCTGCCACATCGTCCGTTTGGGCGCACCGGCTTCCAGGTAACGCCGCTCTGTATCGGGTGCGCGCCGCTCGGCAATATGCCCGAGACGTTCGCCTACAGCGTTGCCGAAGATCAGGCGATTGCAACTCTGATTGAAGCCTTTCGCAGCCCGATCAATTTTCTCGACACCGCCGCCGCCTACGGAGATGGCGAGAGTGAACGCCGGATCGGCACAGTCCTGCGGATGATTGGCGGGTTGCCGGCCGGTTTTGTACTGGCGACGAAAGCCGACCGCGATCTGGCGACCGGCGATTTCAGCGGCGACCAGATCAAACGCTCGGTTGAGCGCAGCCTGAAGTTGCTGGGGATGGATCGCCTGCAGTTTGTATACATCCACGACCCAGAGCACACGACCTTCGAGCAAGTGATGGGCAAAGGCGGTCCGCTAGAGGTCTTGCAGCGCTTCCAGGCGGAAGGAGTGATCGAGCACATCGGCATTTCCGGCGGTCCGATCGACATGCTCATCCGCTATGTCGAAACCGGCGCGTTTATGGCAGTCGAGACGCACAACCGTTACACACTGCTGAACCGTTCAGCGGAACGGCTGCTCGATGTGGCGGTCAGCCGGGGGGTTGCCGTCGTGAATGCGGCGCCGTATGGCAGCGGCATTCTTGCCAAAGGACCGGACGCCTACGCGCGCTATGCCTACCAGGAAGCGCCGCCTGCGCTTGTGGAGCGAGTGCGGGCACAGGCGGCGATTTGCCAGGAATACGGGGTTCCGCTGGCGGCAGCTGCATTGCAGTTCTCGCTGCGCGATCCGCGCATCACCTCGACCGTGGTTGGCATCAGTAAGCCAGAGCGTATCGCTGCCACTCTGGAACTGGCGCGTTTCCCCATCCCTGATGACCTCTGGCAGCGCCTCGATGCTGTGGGGTTCGACATGAACGACCCGGAAGAGCATCGGTTCAAATAGACGGCAGGTTACAGGCAGGAAGGTTACCCATAGAGACATTGAATGCGCCATATCATCGAACGCTGGCGCGCGCTGGAGACCGGCGCGCGTCGTTATCTTCTGCACCTGGCAATCCTTACCCTGAGCCTTTCGGTCGTAGGGTTGTACTATAACCTGGCTGTGCTGGCGCTGGGATATTCCCGTGGCTTCCTCGGCATTCTGCAGACGGTAACGCAGGCGGTTGCGGCGCTGTTAAGCCTGCCGCTCTGGTTGGGCGTCCAGCGTTTGGGGTTGCGCAGTGCACTCGTAACAGCTGTCGCGCTGTACGCTGCTGGCATCCTGTTGTTCGCCGCTTATCCGCAAGCTGCGCTGCTGGTCTGCTCTGCTGCGTTGATGGGCATGGCGTCCGTGCTGATGCAGGTGACTGCTGCTCCGCTTATGATGAGCCTCAGCAACGATGCCACCCGCGATTATCTGTTCAGCGCCAGCGCTGCGGTGGCCGTTGGGTTGAGCGGCATTGGCAATCTTGGCGCCGGGTTCCTTGCCGATACGCTAGGGCGGGCGTCTGGCATCCCTGCCGATAGCGGCGAAACCTACCGCGCCGTCTTTGCTGTTGCGGGGATCGGGGTGCTGGCATCACTCCCGCCATTGGTGCTGATCCGCGAACCAAAGCGTCCACCAGCATCACCGTTGCCGGACAACCCTGCTTCAGCGACAGAAACCCCATTCGATAGCGCACCTCCATGGCTGATGTGGGCCCGGCACTGGTTCGTGCGTTTTCCGGCGCCGCTGCGCGCGCTGTTGCGCAAACCGGCACTGACGATGAAACTGCTGTTGCCGCCATTTCTGATCTCGTGGGGCGCAGCGCTCCTCATTCCTTACCTCAACCTCTACTTCCGTGAGCGCTTCGGTCTCGACAATCGCGCGCTTGGCGCCCTCTTCGCGGGATTCGATGTGGCGACCGGTCTGGCATCGTTGACGGGTCCGGCGCTGGCGGCGCGGCTGGGAAAGATGCGCACCGTGGCAGTGACCCGTGCCATCGGCGTGCCGTTACTACTGATCCTGGGAGCGGCGTCGGATCTGTGGCTCGCCATTGCAGCAGCGCTGGCGCGAGTGGTAGCGTCCAATATGGCGGCGCCGCTCTACGACGCCTACGCGATGGAGCAGACTGAGGAGAGCGCTCGCCCGTTCATGATCGGTCTTCTGGGGGCAGCCTACAGCGTCGGGTTTCTCATTGCGCCCTTGATCAGCACGTTCGTTCAGGAACGATATGGCTTTAGCCCGCTGTTCGCCGCGACCGCGACACTGTACGCGCTCTCGGTTGCGGTGACGTGGTGGTTTTTCGGGCGGACGGAAGGCGAACGCGGCTGAGCGCCATCTGCACTGCGCACCTGAACGAGTGTCAGGATGACAGTTCGCGGGGAAACAGATCGCGCTCGACCGAACCGCCGTTCCACGGCGGCGCGACGCGCGTGAAGTGCTCGACCGAGTTGAGGCGACGCTGAAGCGGTTTGGGCAGGCGACGCAGCCAGCCGATGCCGCCTCCCTGGCTGTGGTGGCATTCGCGCGCACGCATGGCCAGCTCGAAATACGCAGACGTGTCGATGCTCGTCGTCACCGGCGTCGCTTCACGCGCAGCGCGTACCAGATCGACATCGCCGTTCCGCCCGAATCGAGCTGGGTCTTTACCCAACAGACGCATGATGAGGACAACTGAAGAGAGAAAGCGGGTACCGAACGTCGAGTAGTAGAGACGCTGCGGTTGCCATGGATCGAGCCCCGCGTCCACCTGCTCGGGATACAGTGTTGGGTTCCCGGCAGCTTCAAATGCCGCTGTCGCCGCGCGATGGCAGAAGATATGATCAGGATGCCCATAGCCGCCATAAGGTCCGAATGTGACGACGACCTGCGGTCGTATGGCGCGGATCACCGCAACGATCTGCCCGGCAACGTGCGTGAGTGGTTGCCGGATAAGCGCATCGGGATGCTGATTATCAGGTGAACCGGCCATACCGGAGTCGCGGCGCCCTAGAAAATGGACTCCGGTCAGTCCCAGGACGCCTGCGGCGCACATCTGCTCCACTGTGCGCAGCGCCCCAACATCGGCGTACCCTGCCAGCATCTCAGGCGGCACATCGCCCGCCTCGCCGCGTGTGGCGCAGACATAGTGCACCGCCACGCCATCATTCGTATAGCGCAGGATCGTGCCAGCATTGCCGAAACTTTCGTCGTCTGGATGGGCATAGACAAAGAGGATTCGTCGTTCTGCAGTATGGTTGCGCAACCAGCGCGAGTCGATGCCGTAAGCCGTGAGGTCGTGAATCGATTGCGTTGTCATGGTCTGGTTCGCAGTTCCTGGTTCCCGGTTCTCCTGACCCTAACACTGAACGAATGACTTGCAATTATAGCACGTTTTCTCACCAGGAATTAAGGTTCTCATTCGTCCGCGCTCACAGCATCAGCGGGTATAATGCATGGTGCGTCTAGAGAGGCATCGATTGCATGTATCGCTACCTGCTCGTTCTCACCGTTTTTGTGCTCGCGCTGGCGGCGCCCTCTCCGGCGCCTGTTGCGGTCAGCGAAGTTTCCAATGAACTTGTAGTGCGCCTCGCCGAAGGCTGGTCGCTAACCGCCGACGCGCGCGTTCGTGGTCCGCACACCGATCCCCTTGACTCGCTGCTCCAACGATCAAGCGTTCGCGAAGCGCGGGACATCGGCGGCGGCGCCTACCTGCTGCGCTCGACCCGTTCATTCGATACAACCAACCTGATCACGCGCCTGAACAACGCACCCGGGGTCGTCTACGCCGAACCAAACCGCGAACGCCAGGTGTTGCGCGTTCCCAACGATGAAGGAGTTGACCGCCAGTGGTCACTGGCGGTCATTCAGGCATTCGATGCCTGGAGCATCACGACCGGCAGCGATATCATCATTGCCATTCTCGACACCGGCGTGTCGCCGTCGCATCCCGATCTGCGCGGTCGCGTGCTCGCCGGCTTCGATTTTGTCAACAATGACGATGATCCGCGCGACGATGACGGGCACGGAACATTCACCGCCGGTGTCGCTGCTGCTGAAGGCGACAACGGAATCGGCGTCGCCGGCATATGCTGGCGCTGCCGCATCCTGCCGGTCAAAGTGCTCAACCGGCGCGGTCGCGGAAGTGATGCCGCGATTGCAGCTGGCATCCGGTTTGCCGCCGATCGCGGGGCGCGGATCATCAGTATGAGTTTCGGCGGACCGGACGACTCGCGGGTGTTGCGCGAGGCGGTCGCGTATGCGCTGGAACGTGATGTGCTCCTGGTTGCTGCGTCGGGCAATGGTCAGGCGGAGGGCAATCTGCCGAACTATCCTGCCGCCTATCCCGGAGTTGTGGCGGTTTCGGCAACCGGGCCGGACGACGCAATCACGAATTTTTCAACCACGGGCGATTTCGTTGCGCTCGCTGCACCTGGCGCAGGCGTGTGGAGCACCCTGTGGCGCCGCACCATTGGCGATACCTATGGCTTTGCCGATGGCACATCCGCTGCCTGCCCGCACGTCGCCGGCGCGGCGGCGCTGGTCTGGACCGTACGACCGGAACTGTCCGCCCGCCAGGTCGCCGAAGTGCTGATGCTTGGCGCCGATGATCGCGGCGCTCCGGGCAAAGACCCGGCATACGGGTATGGACGTCTGAACCTGCTGCGCGCCGTGCAGGTCGCGCAAGACCCCGATCTTCTGCGCCGTTCGCGGATCGAGGGGACTGTGCGCAGCGCAGCGCCCGAGCAAACGACGGTTGCGTTGAGCAATGGACAGGAAATACGCCCCGATGCAGATGGCGCATACCGCTTCGACAATCTTACTGCTGGACAATACATTGTTGTCGCGCGCAGCCCTTCCGGCGAGTCGTCACGGCAGGAGGTGTCACTGACCGGCACGGCGCTCAGCGTGGCGCGTATCGATTTCGCGCTGGACCGCGCCGTGCTCGCCGGTACAGCATTCACGCCGGTTTCGCCGCAGCGCGGTGCAGTCTACTTTCCGGAAACCGGACACACCCTGCGCGGTGTCTTCCTCTCATTCTGGCGCGCACATGGCGGGTTGCAGGTCTTCGGGTATCCCATCAGCGAAGAATTCACCGAACGTGGCGAAGATGGGCGTGAGGCGCTGGTCCAGTACTTCCAGCGGCACCGTTTTGAACTCCGTCCTGAGAATCGCCCGCCGTACAACGTCCAGTTGAGTCGCATGGGCGATATCATCCTGCGTGCGCGCGGCGTCGACTGGTTCACGCTACCAAAAGGCGCACCACAGCCAGGATGCCGCTATTTCCCCGAAACAGGGCACAGCATCTGCGAGCCGTTTCTGAGCGCCTGGCGCGCCAGCGGACTGGAGTTCGACGGCAGGCGTGGCAAGGCGGAAGCCGAGAACCTGGCGCTGTTCGGCATGCCGATCTCCGAGCCGCAGATCGAAACACTGCCGGACGGTCGCCTGATCCTGGTGCAATGGTTCGAGCGCGCACGTTTCGAGGATCACGGACCCGACGGCGTGCTCTTTGGGCTGTTGGGTGAGGAGCTGGCGCGACTGAATGGTTGGAAACCATAAGAGCCATAACCGGCGCCCGATAGTCACTCTTCTTTGCCGTGCGCCAGACCGATCGCTCCAAGCGCTGCAATCAGCGCCGCCGTCGCGAATAGTGCGCCATAACCATAATCGCGGTAGATAACACCGCCAACCGCATTGGCAAGCGCAACAGCCATACCAAACGTCGCCATGCCGAACAGACTCTGGGCAGTTGCTTCCAGACCAGGGGGCGCCAGACGTTGCGCCTCGACCACGCCGGCAGTCCAGAGCGATGCAAAGCAGAGACCATGGAGCAGTTGAATGGCCAACGCCCACTCCGGCGACGGCGCTGCCAGGTACAACAGCATCCGAATGGCATAGACAAAGCCGGCGGTCATCATTAAGCGGCGCGCGCCCCAGCGACGAAGAGCAAACGCCGAAAGCGCCATAACCGGTAATTCGCTGATACTGGCAATCGTGTGCGCCAGTCCGATCTGTGCGCCGCCAGCGCCCAGATCCTCCATATAGAGCGAAAAGAACCCGTGCACCAGCGCCGCACTCCACCCGATCAGCATCGCGCTTCCGAGAAACTGCGCCCAACGCCGGTCGCGCAACAGGCGACGCGCTGCCTGCGCCACATTGACCGTCACCAGTTCAGCACGAGGCATGGTCAGCGCAGCCAGTGCCGCAAGAGCGCCGGCAAGCGGATAGACCCAGAAGATCACGCCCAGTCCCAGGTGCTGCACCACCCACCCCACAGCAACCGTGCCGATCCCCCAGCCAACCGCACCCCAGACACGCTGTGATCCATAATGCTCGCGCGCGTTCCCAAGCGCAGCAAGTGTGGCGCTATCAGCCAGAGGTCCGACCGGCGCAAAAAACAGGCCCATGGTTACGACCAGCGCAAAGATAACCCAAAAATCGGTCATGACACCGAGCAATACTGCTGGAACAACCGCTCCAATGACCGCCACCGGCAGCAACAGGCGTCTCAATCGCAGCGCATCGGCGAGCAACCCCCACACCGGACTGACAAACTGAAGAATGCCACCCAGCGACAGCAGTACGCCTATCTGCGCCAGGTCTAACCCAATATTCCGATAGTGCAGCGTAATGAACGGCATGAACGAACCCAACGCGGTGAACCAGAAAAAGTAGAATGCTTTTGGCGCCAGCAGCTGTTTCGTTGCGGAGTCCCGAAGAGAAGCGCGCAAGGTCATCAGTTGATCCAGTTCTCAAAATAATGATACAATGTTCCAAAGATACCCGGAACCACCTGGCTATTATAAAACCATGGGAGAGCGTGGTATCATATATACCGAATGTGCAATCGAGGGGTCTGGCGCCGTTCTTTATCTATGAGAGAAGCGTCGCTACTGGTACAACCACCATGGCGAAGCGGTGACAGCGCGCTGCAGAACTGCGAACCTCCCGAACATACGTACAGCACATCAGAACCACCTGTGAGCGAAAGAGGCGCCCATGCCCGAGTTGAATCTGATCGGTCGAACGATTGGTCGCTTCGAGATCCTCTCCGAACTAGGTCGAGGCGGCATGGCAGTGGTCTACAAAGCGCGACAGACATCGCCCAACCGCATTGTTGCACTCAAAGTGCTGCCGCCGGAACTGAGCCTCGATCGCACCTACATCGCTCGTTTCCGTCAGGAAGCCGATAGCGCGGCTGCGCTCGAACATCCCAACATCGTTCCGATCTACGTCGTGGACGAGGCGGAGGGACTGCACTATATCGCAATGAAATTCATCGACGGGCGCACCCTGAAGGAGATCATCCGCGATCGGGGTACGCTGCCGCTCGATGAGGCGATCAGGCTGATCGAGCAGATTGCCAGTGCGCTCGACTATGCTCATAGCCGGGGGGTCATCCATCGCGACATCAAACCGTCCAACATGATGCTCGATCGCAGCGGCTGGGTCTACCTGACCGACTTCGGGCTGGCACGCGGCGCAGGCGGCGGCGGCGGGTTGACCATCGCCGGCACGGTGATGGGCACACCAGAGTACATGTCGCCCGAGCAGGCGCAGGGACTGCCGAATGTCGGACCGCCGACCGACATCTATGCGCTTGGCGTAGTGGTCTACGAAATGCTTACCGGCCACATGCCGTTCAAAGCCGATACGCCGCTGGCGATGCTGGTTGCGCGGCTGCAGCAGGCGCCCATCCCGCCGCGTGACTTCCGCCACGATTTGCCGCTGCCGGTTGAGGATGTGATTATGCGCGCCCTGGCGCGCAAGCCGGAGGCGCGTTACCCGAGCGCAGGCGAACTGGTGATGGCGCTCAAGCAGGCAGCTGGTGCAGACGCCAGCTCGATGAGCGGCGCCACGCCTCCCGTTTCGCCGCCAACCGGAACGCCGTTGCCCTATGTGCGGACTACACCGCCGTCGCCGCCGGCCGGAACAGCGGCGCCCCGTCCCCATGCGCCGCCCGTCTCGCCTGTTTATGGGACGCCCGCCCAACCATCGTCCCCGCCCTCCGGCGTTCCGACTGTTCACGCCGCGCCGCCCGTCTCGCCTGTTTATGGGACGCCCGCCCAACCATCGTCCCCGCCCTCCGGCGTTCCGACTGTTCACGCCGCACCTGCATATGGCGCACCTGTCGAGCCGCTCGCTCCATCGTCTGGCGTTCCCACGATGAACGTGCCGCCAGGGACGCTGCCACCACAGCAGTACACGACGCAGGCGCCCGCCAAACCGAAGAAAGGCGGCGGTGTGGGGCTGATCATCGGCGGCATCGCTGCAGTATTGCTGCTTGTCGCTGGCGGATTGTTCCTGTTCCGATCCCCAACGGCCAACGACCGTCAGCAGGTCGATGCCGCGCTGACGCAGGCGCACCAGTTGTTCAGTCAGCGCGGCGGTTTCGATCAGGCGATCGAAGCATACAAGCAGGTTCTGAGCTTCGATGCAACGAATGCCGAGGCGCACACGCGCATAGCGCTGATCCATCAGATGCGTGACCGCTACACCGACTCCGAGGAGTCAGCGCGCGCTGCCATTGCCGCCGACCCACGAGCTGCACTGGCGCATGCCGTGCTTGCCGAGTCGCTCCACAGTCAGGGGCGGTATAACGAAGCTCTCGACGCCGCTGATGATGCAGTCGCTGCCGATCCCAACCATCCGGCGGGATATGCGTCGCGTGCGGTCATCAAAGCCGCCCGTGCGCTCGATGACGCCGATGCGGCGATGCTGCGCGAGGCGGTCGATGATGCCGAGACGGCACTCGAGAAAGCGGCAGGGAGAGAGAACCTGCTGCAGGCACTGGCGCACAATGCACGCGGCGTTGTCTACTGGTATCAATATCAGTTCAGTAATGATCAGTCGATGGTGGCGCGCGGCGGTGATGAGTTCAACCGCGCGATCGGGTTGCAGAGCCAGATTGCTGTCTTCCATTCCAACCTTGGCTATTTCTACAACGACCAGGGCGCAAATGCCATCCAGCGCGGCAGCCGCCAGGACGCCGCTGCGTTGCTCGACCTGGCGCGACAACAGTTTGAACGCGCTCAGGAGGTCGATCCGGCATACGGACACGCCCACGCCGGGCTGGGGTGGAACCTGTACTATCTGGAGGATTACGCGGGTGCAATCGCTGAGTTCGACAAAGCGCTCGAACTGAATCCGCAGGATACCGATGCACATCTGGGCAAGAGTTATGCACTGCTGGCAATTGCGCCCCCCGATTACAATGGCGCCATCGCCACCCTCGAGAAAGCTATCACGATTACGCCCTACCGTCCCGATCTGTTCGCGCGCCTTGGATGGACGCATATGAGTAAGGGGTTTGCGCAGCAAAGCGGCAGCGCCACCCAGATCGAAGCTTATCAGCGCGCAGAGGATCGCTTCCGCGACGCGCTCGACCGCAATGACCGTTTCGTGAGCGCGATTACCGGTCTGGGCTGGGCGCAGTCGGCGCTTGGCCAGTACGATGACGCCCTCGATACGCTCCAGCGATCGCTGGCGATCAAGGACGATCAGGCGGATGCGCACTTTGGCATCGGCTGGACACATTACAATATGGGGCGCTATTCCGATGCCGAGCGCAGTTTCCGCCGTTCGATCGAGATTGCGCCGAATGATGGCGGAACGTACTACTGGCTGGGGTTGACCCTTGAACGACTCGGGCGCGTGGAAGAAGCTAGAGAGGCGTACCGCACTGCGGTCGAAAAAGGGAGCCGCTTCGCGCAACAGGAACTCGACCGATTGGGACCGTAGGCTGCTGCCGGGTCGTTTGGAATGACTGTGCCTTCTGTCTCAGCTCCCGCGCTGCCGGTCGTATATGATGCGCGCGCACGCCATGTGACGTTTTTCAGTCCGGCGCTCGGTCTTTCGCGCAGTTTTTATATCTATATTCCGCCCGATGTGACGGATCACCACCGCGCACCGGCGCTCTATCTGTTGCGCGGGCACGAACGCGAATGGGTCAATCCGTTCGAGGATCAATCGCGTGGCGGGCGCAATGTGATCGATGTCTATGAAGAGCAGCGCGCGGCCGGGAACATCGGACCTCTGGTGCTGGTGTTTCCAGGAACATCGAGTGACGATAACGGTATCCCCGGCATGCTCGTCAATATGCGCGCGCCGCATCTCGCACATGGCGCCTTGGGCATTGGCAGCGGACGCTTCGCCGATTACTTTTTCGATGACCTGATCCCCTACGTCGAACGTCACTTTCCGGTGATTGCCGATGGACGGGCGCGCGGCATCGCCGGTTTTTCGCTCGGCGGCGCGATGGCGCTGTCGGCGGCGGCGCGCCGTCCCGACCTGTTCGCCTGCGCTGGCGCTTACGATGGGACGTTTCTGTACGCCTGTGATCGCGGACGGCGTGTTCGCAAACGGGATCGGGTGGTGACAAACTCAATGTTTGATGCGGCATACGGGGTGCCGCGCGATCTGACCTTCGTCGCTCGACACAATGCAGCGAACCTGATCCTGCGCGGCAGATGGGAGGAACTCGCGCGCGTCACCTGGGTCGTGGCGTATGGTCCCGAGTCGCAGGAACCGTGGCAGTCGAACTACTATCGCGGCGAACATCTGCTGGCATGCCTGCGCGCGCGAGGTCTGACCAATGCATTGGAGACGCCGGTGCTGCCCGACGGCGATCACAGCTGGCGCACCGCCGATCGCTTCATGGCACAGACCCTGCCGCTGTATGATCGCGCGTTGCGACAAGAATCATCGAGGGCGCCTGACCACGTCAGACACCCTCGATGAGAGAAGAGAGGAGAAGGAGATAACGCAATCTTAGCATAAACTTAACATTCATGCAAGGGGGTTTTCAAAACTCCAGAGTCGCCCCTTGACAACCACGGTATCTTCCTGTATATAACAGGCAATCACTCTCGTAAAATCCGCGTCAAAAGATCGTGTAGCGCGTTAAGGAGAAGAGATCGGCGCATGTCCATCCTCCGCGCTCCTGATGAATCGCAGATCTGATGAGTCGGTCAGACATCTGCGGCTATCAGGGCACGTGGGCTCAACCGCCGGGACCGGGAGCGCTCAGCACCTCTATGGCAACGGAACAATGACAAGCCTCGGCAGCGCCTTCGCTGAGGAACAGGCACAGGCATCGAAGCTCGACCAAGTGACACACGTGACCTGGACGTAATTAAAGGATCCATACCATGGCGTATGAAGAGGCGAAGGTTCTGCTGGAAGCGCAGAACCTCTCTGTGTCATTTCGCGGCATCGTTGCATTGCACAACTATCGGTTAAACCTGCGCGCCGGCGAACTGATCGGCATCATCGGACCAAATGGCGCCGGAAAGACCACGCTGTTCAATGTGCTGACAGGTGTCGTTCCCGCAAGCAACGGTCAGGTGCTCCTCGAAGGGCGCGACATCAGCCGCCTGTCGCCTGATGCAATCCGTCGGGCAGGCATTGCTCGCACGTTTCAGAACATTCGCCTCTTTCGCCGTCTGTCGGTCATGGACAATATGCGCATCAGTGCACAACTCGATCAGCATCCTGGATTGCTGACCACTCTGGCGCGTCTGCACGGTTTTACAACCTCGGAACGCGCTCGTGACGCCAGGGTGCTGGAGGTGTTGCATCTGCTGGGACTCACCGCCTATCGCGAGATGCGCGCTGATAGCTTGCCGTATGGCTTGCAACGCCGATTGGAAATTGCGATGGCGACGGTCGCACAACCGAAAGTGCTGCTCCTCGATGAGCCGGCTGCCGGCATGAACCCGGCTGAAGTCGAGACCCTGATGCACCTGATCGCGCACCTGCACGCCGAGTTGAACCTGACCGTGATGCTGATCGAACACAATATGCGGATGGTCATGGGCATGTGTCAACGAATCCAGGTGTTGCACTACGGCGAGCTGATCGCCGATGGGACGCCTGCCGCAGTGCAAAACGATCCGCGGGTGCTCGAAGCGTATCTGGGGGTGAGCGATTCCGCCTTCCTCAGCTACAAGAACGTCGAGGCATAACGATGTTACAGCTGCACGATCTGCACGTTGGGTATGGCAACCTGGAAGTGCTCAAGGGAGTCTCACTCGATGTGCAGGCGGGTGAAATCGTCACGCTGATCGGCAGCAATGGCGCCGGCAAGACGACAACGCTCACCGCTATCTCGGGGTTGTTACGTCCCAGGCGTGGACAGATCATCTTCGATGGCAGGGATATTACCCGTGTGGCGCCCCACGAGATCGTGCGTCGCGGACTGGTGCATTGCCCTGAAGGGCGCCAGATTTTCACCCGGTTGACCGTGGCGGAGAACCTGCGACTTGCTGCCGGTCATCGTCGTGATCGTCAGGCTGTGGCGCGCGACATGGAACGGGTGTTCAACCTCTTTCCCATTCTGAATGAACGCCAGCGGCTTCTTGCCGGCATGTTGAGCGGTGGCGAACAGCAGATGCTGGCTCTGGGACGGGCGATCATGAGTGCGCCGCGCCTGCTGCTGCTCGACGAACCCTCGCTCGGGCTGGCGCCGCTGGTCGTTGAACGTATTTTCCAGGTCATTGCAGAACTCCGTCGTCAGGGAGTGACGATTCTGCTGGTGGAGCAGAATGCCTGGTATGCCCTGCAGCTCGCCGATCGCGCCTATGTGCTTGAAACCGGTACGATTACGCTGAGCGCTCCCACGCCGATGCTGCGCAACGATCCGCGTGTGCGAGCTGCATATCTCGGAGCATGAGACATCAGATGAACTACTTCTTGCAACAATGCATCAATGCCCTCAACATCGGCAGTATCTATGCTTTGATGGCGATTGGCTTGACCATTGTCTACGGCATTCTTCGGCTAATCAATTTCGCTCACGGCGATATGATGACCCTCGGCGCCTATGTGGCGCTGGCTGCGTTGACTGTTTTCGCGCTGCCGGTCTGGACGGGCATCCTTCTGGCGATGTTCATTTGTGGCGCCGCCGGCATAACGATTGAACGGCTGGCGTATCGTCCCATTCGCGGCTCGCGGGAAGTAGCTATGCTGATCACATCGCTGGCCATCAGCGCGCTGATCCAGAACTCGGCGTTGATGACCCTCACCGCTCAACCGCGCCCACTACGTCTGCCGCCGGCACTGACCCAACGCATCGAGTGGGCCGGACTGACCGTGGCGCCAATTGATATCCTGACGCTTCTTCTTGCCGTCAGTCTGATGATCCTCCTGAACCTGTTCGTCAGATATACAACCATCGGGATTGCCATGCGTGCGTGCAGTGAGCGTGTGCAGACTGCAGCGCTGATGGGTGTGCACGTGAACCGGGTGATTGCTGTGGCATTCGCGATAAGCGCCGCTCTGGCCGGTGTGGCCGGTGTGCTCTGGAGCGGCAGGTTTGGGCTGGTCGATCCGTTCACCGGCTTTTTGCCGGGTCTCAAAGCGTTTGTTGCTGCGGTTATCGGCGGTATCGGCAGCATTCCCGGTGCAATGCTGGGTGGTTATCTCCTTGGGTTCGCCGAGGTCTTTTTTGTCGCCTTTGCGCCTCCCGCGATCTCTGGATATCGCGATGCCTTCGTCTTTCTCTTGCTCCTGACAATCCTTTTGGTGCGCCCGACGGGGTTGCTCGGTTCGGCGGAAGGACAGCGTGCATGAGACCGCTCTATAGATGGCTGGCGCTTGGCGCAGGCGTGTTGCTCATTGTGCTTGCGGAGCTCTGGCTCAACAATTACTACCAGCGCGTGCTGGCAGTCATGGCGATCAATATCATCCTTGCCGTCAGCCTGAGTCTGACCAATGGCTTTAGTGGCGATGTATCGCTCGGTCATGCCGCGTTTATGGCAATTGGCGCCTACGCCTCGGCATTGTTGACGATACCGTTCCGCACGAAAGCGCTCATCCTGCCCGATCTGCCGGCATGGCTGGCGGGGCTGGAACTTCCCTTCGGGCTTGCTTTGCTCATCGGCGGTCTGCTGGCGGCGCTGGCAGCGCTTGTCATCGGTGTTCCAGTGTTGCGCCTGCGCGGGCACTATC
>JBEPYG010000024.1:0-22524 GCA_041641515.1 Roseiflexus sp. | reverse complement strand
GATGGCCAACAGCGCCTTACCTCTCTTTTCCAATCACTATTCCTGGGTGATGCAGTTACAACCAGAGATGTGCGTGGCAACAAGATCAAGCGCTGGTATTATTTAGATATACAAAAAGCTCTCAATCCGGACGGTGATCGCTTCGAGGGGATCGTTGCCCTGCCCGAAGATCGTGTGATTCGCAACTTTCGTGGGGAGGTAATTGCAGACTATTCAACACCAGCAAAAGAGTATGAGGCAGGCTTGTTCCCATTCGCGCAAATCTTTGATTGTTCCGACTGGCGGGCTGGCTATAGTGAATTTTGGGATTACGATCGAGAGAAAGTCAAGCGTTTTGATGCGTTTGAGAGAGAGATTATCAAGCGATTCGAGCAGTACCAGTTGCCACTTATCTTGTTGCGGAAAGAAACGCCAAAGGAGGCAGTCTGCCAAGTCTTTGAGAAGGTCAATACTGGCGGTGTCTCGCTCACCGTCTTTGAGCTTCTAACAGCGACCTACGCCGCTGATGACTTCTCTCTGCGGGACGATTGGGCTGTGCGGGAGAAGCGCCTCAAGAAGCAACAGGTCCTGGGGAGCATCCAAAGCGATGATTTTCTCCAGGCTGTTGCGCTGCTCACGACACGAGCACGACGACAACAAAGTATCGAGAGCGGCACTTCATCTGAAAATGCGCCAGGTATCAGTTGTAAGCGTAAGGACATTCTGCGGCTCTCGCTTGATGATTATCGGATGTGGGCCGATGCCGTTACGCAAGGCTTTGAGCGCGCAGCACGCTTCCTGTTCGGTCAGAAGATTTTCAGTGCCCGTGATCTCCCCTATCGCACCCAGGTGACGCCTCTCGCAGCTATATTTGCAGTGCTCGGTGATAAAGCCGAGAGCGCCGGTGTGTCTGCAAAATTGGCGCGTTGGTATTGGTCTGGTGTCTTCGGCGAATTGTACGGTGGGGCGATCGAGACGCGGTTTGCCAAGGATGTTCCTGAGGTGTTAGATTGGATTGACGGGGGGAGCGAGCCCTCAACAGTGCTGGATGCCAACTTCGCGCCTATACGCTTTCTCACGCTGCGCACTCGCAATAGTGCCGCCTACAAAGGCATCCATGCCTTATTGATGCGCGATGGGTGTTGGGATTTCCGTACGGGTGATTCCATCAACGTGCAGATGTACTTTGACGATCGGATTGATATCCATCACATCTTCCCACAGGATTGGTGCAAGCACAATGGGATAGACGCACGGCGCTATGACAGTATCGTGAACAAGACGCCCCTGGCAGCTCGAACGAATCGGATGATTAGCAACAACGCGCCAAGTGCCTACTTGCTCCGAATCCAACAGAGTGCTGGCATTGATGAGGCGCGTATGAATCAGATCCTCGAGTCACATCTGATAGATCCCCTGGCTTTGCGTCGGGATTGCTTTGACGATTTCTTCAAAGCGCGTGAAGCAGCGTTACTTGATCGTATCGAGCAAGCTATGGGTAAACCTATTGCACGTGGAATAGTTGTATCGGACGGTGATAGCGTAGACTCTTTTGAGGACGAAGAAGTAGAAGTGTAAGGATTTCGCATGTAGGCGCAGAGGCGGGGCGGACTAACAAGTGCTTGCAGCTGACCGGCTGGATCATGGTGATTTTGGGACTCAGAGGTGCTCGAACACCATGCCGAATCTGGCAGTGTGATATCGTTACAGCCGGCGGCTGAACCCGATCGTTGGGACGCGCTATGCTGTATCACGATGGGCAGCTGGTAATACAACTATGATACGTCTTCGTTAACGTAGCTCGTTCACCACCAAGTGAGGAATCGAAACGATAAGAACCATCATTACCACAGTGGGAACATCGCCGCTCACGAACCGAGATGACCGTCCGTGGGCTGGTTGGCGGTTGGGGTCCGACTATCCGGATGTACAAGCGATCTCTGCTCGGTGCTCATCTGTGGTGCTAGTACGCTCACAAACTCCCGATGGCAGGTTCTGCGCGGAATGGTTACAGGAATACGCCGGACGTAAAGGATTCCACGTCGAGATGCAGATGGATCTTTTGGGGTAACCACGAACATGCACACACCACAGTTCAGCCTTGAAGACAACACCTGGTGGTCAGCTACCGTGAATCTCTCGTCTTGGGAAGGCTTTCAGGTGCGAGGCGGGGCCTATGGCTCCGCCAGATCCGCTCAACCCAGCGATGGCACTGTGCGGGTGCTTTTCGCTCCTGAAGGTCGAAGCTCCGAGCCGCTTACCGACAGCGAGCTGAGATTGCTCGACTGGTTCTTTGCGCATGAGCCCAAGGTGTCCGTAGCGGTGCAACAAGCCATCCTTGATGCGTACCCGGACATACAAGAGCAGTTTGGCTTCGAAACGGACAATGGCACAGCAATGCGGAACGCGAACTCAGTTGAAGACCTGAAGAATCTGGTGAGCTTGCGCTCGGTGAACATTCATCAGGTCAGTCGTGAGGGAGTTCCATATATTGGCTTCGAACTCGACTGCGACTGGGACGAGGAGCACGGACTTGGTGTGCTTATGCATGGCACACGTGTGGTTAAGATAGGTGGATCTGACACTGCAATCCTGCTATGGCTAGCTCGCCGAGACGCGGAAGAGTCGGAGGGAGAGCCGTGAAGCCTAACCCCTCCATCGAGTGGACAGATTCCGCTCATGTCGAACGTCAGACGGTACGCCGCCATCTCAGCTTTAGGAGACCTGAATGAGACCAACTACGTCTCAGGGAGCGGTTGATTCGTCTGGAAGAGCTAGCTGTGTTCCCAGATAACGATCTACGATAGCCACGAATACGTCTTCGAGCGAAGGGTCAACCGGCTCGATATGAATGCCGGACACCTGAGCTTTCTCCAGTGCAGCGGTGAGGTGTGGCAGGCGTAGTCCGGCGTCGTCGACGATGACGTGGAGTCGCGCGCCGTGCGGCGTGACGCTGCGCACGCCGGGTTGCGCCAGCAGGGTTGTGCGCGCCGGTTCCTGCGGCGCGCCTTCGACTTCCAGCACGGCGCCGTCGAACGCTGTGCGCTTCAGCGCCAGCGGTGTGTCGAGTGCGACCAGTCTACCGCCGTACATGAGTCCGATGCGGTTGCAGTGCTCCGCTTCGTCCATGAAGTGGGTCGTGACGAAAACGGTCACCCCCTCGCCCGCCAGGTCGTAGATCAGATCCCAGAACCCGCGGCGTGCTTCGGGATCGACGCCGCTGGTCGGCTCGTCCAGGAAGAGGACACGTGGACGGTGGACGATGGCACATGCCAGCGCCAGGCGCTGCCGCCAGCCGCCTGGCAGTTCGGCGGTCAGTGTCCGATCATGACCGCGCAATCCTGCAAGGTCGAGTAGGGCATCGATACGTGCAGCGCGCTGGGTGCGCGGAAGACCGTACACGTCAGCATAGAACGTCAGGTTTTCCCGTGCTGTCAGATCGCTGTAGAGACTGAATTTCTGCGACATATAGCCGATCTGGCGACGGATCGCCTCCTGATCACGGGCGATGTCGAGACCCAGGACGCGCCCGCTGCCGCTGCTCGGCGTCAGCAAACCGCAGAGCATGCGGATTGTGGTGGTCTTGCCGGAGCCGTTCGGTCCCAGAAAACCAAAGACTTCGCCGCGCGCCACTTGCAGTGAAACCTCATTGACCGCAACAAATGACCCAAAACGGCGCGTCAGACGGTCGGTTGTAACGGTGTGTGCTTCGGTCATTTGAGATTCCGCTTACGCTCTGTGTTCTGATGACGTGATTGTGGGATTCATTCCACGTTCGCATGTTTTATGTGTGCACATTCCACGTTCACACGTTTTACATTCCACGTTCCGCGTTCCATGCTTCACATTCGCACGTTCCCACGTTGCACGTTCCCACATTCCATATGCCACATGCCACATTTCCCGCTCAACTATTCTGCGCGCGCACGAGCAATACCGGCAGGGGTGCGCTGTGAACCACTTTTGACGCGACGCTGCCGAGCCACAGATGCTGAAGACCTGTGCGTCCGTGGGTCGCCATCACAATCAGATCAGCATTCTCCTCTTCTGCGACAGCGATAATCTGTCCGGCAGGCGATCCTTCGGCAGTTCGAATGCGCACCTGCAGCTGGTGGACTCGTAACTGTTCTGCGATCTGTTCCAGGTAGATGCGCGCTTCGTCAAAACCATTGCCGATGCGCGGGACAACGCTGATCAGCACGAGTGCTGCGCCGGTAGAGGAGGCGATCAGTTGCGCTTCAGCCAGCGCCTGCTCTGCCAAGGGTGACCCATCGAGCGGGACGCAGAGTGTGCGATAGGTGACTTCGGTTACTGGTGCACGCGCTCCGCCGTCCGAACGCACGACCAGGAGGGGTGTCGGAGCGGCGTGCAATACTTTGCCGGCCACACTTCCAAATGCCCAGCGCAGTGCGCCGCCGTAGCCATGGGTCGTCATTGCGATCAATCCGATGCCGGGCTCGTGTTCTGCACGCGCAACAATCGCGGCGGCGGCATCGTCTGCCGGCTGCACATCGAATACGACCTGCAGCCCCATCGAGCGCAGTCGGTCTGCCACGCTCAACAGGTAGACGTTGGCGCGCGTCAGCACTTCTTCCGTCCATTCTCGACGTAACTCCGCCGGAATGGTCGTCTTCCAGAAAAGAGACTGGCTGATCTCGCCGGGCGTAACGATGCGCAGCAACAGGAGCGAAGCGCTGGTTGCATGCGCCAGCGATGTGACGTAGGGCAGCACGGCCTCGGCGGTGACGGAACCATCGAGCGGTATAAGGATCTGGCGTGTCATTGCGATATCCTTTCTCGTTGCAGATAGAGGAAAATATCCTCCATGCCGGGCGACACCGGACGAATCGTGTGCAGCGCAACATTCGCGGCTGCAAAGGTCTGGTGTAGCGTGGCGTTGTCGAACCAGGCTTCAGCAATCACGTGGAGACGATCGCCGAAGACGTGAACATCGCGCACACCGGGAAGCGCCTGGAGCGCCGCTTCTGCTGTATGACGCGGCTCGGCGCGAATCTCCAGCACGACGCCGGGCACGAGACGCTGCAGTTCGCGTGGCGTTCCATGTGCCAGTATGTCGCCGGCGCGCATAAAACTGACCTCGTAGCAGCGCTCTGCTTCGTCCATGTAGGGTGTCGTCAGCAACACGGTCATGCCGCGGTCGTGAACCGCTTCGTGCAGTAGATCCCAAAATTCACGCCGCGATACTGGATCGACGCCGGTGGTTGGTTCGTCGAGCAGCAGTACCTGTGGATGATGGATGAGCGCACATGCCAGTGCCAGTTTCTGCCGCATCCCGCCAGAGAGTTCGTCGGCGCGCCGGTTGCGAAACGGTTCCAGGCGGCTGAATCTGAGCAATCTGGTCAGCAGCGCGGCGCGCGTCGTCTGTGGGACGCTGTAGGCGTCAGCATAGAAGCGCAGATTCTCGAGCACGGTCAGGTCGCCGTACAGGCTGAAGCGTTGCGGCATATAGCCAATGCGCTGGCGCACACCTTCCGGGTCGCGCACCACATCGATCCCGGCGACGATGGCGCGACCGCTGTCGGGGCGCAGTGCACCGCAGAGCAGGCGCAGCGTCGTCGTCTTGCCGGCGCCGTCCGGTCCGATCAAACCGTGGATTCGCCCGGCCATCACTGTCAGGTTCAGGCGGTTGACAGCGCGCACTGCTCCAAAAGAGCGGCTCAGGTCGATGGTTTCGATTGCTGGCGTTTCGCTCATGGTATAGCTACAATCTCGGAGACGAACGCCTGCAGCGCTGTGGTATATGCTTCCGGCTGATCAAGGTTCGCCAGGTGCGCGGCGCCATCGATCAAGTGCAGCCGACCATGACGCAGGGCGTGCAGGTACGACTGTTCGTGGCGACGGAAGAAGCGATCCTGTGCGCCGTTGAGGAGCAATACCGGGCAATCGCAGGCTTGCAACGCTGGCAGCGGATCGAAATTGAGCATTTCTTCTGAAATCTCGGCATAGAAACGGTAGAAGAACCCACGCGCAATGATGGCATCCGCCAGCGCTGCGGGATAGTTTTTGCGCAGGGCGCGCTCCTCGGCGCGCGCCAGCAGCGGCGAAAACGTGTGCGTCACGAAGCGCGAAATGGCGACATACGGCGCACCCAGGAAGCGACCGGTCCATCGGCGAAATGAGAATGCGCAGCCTGACAGCACCAGCGCCAAGGTGCGTTGTGGATGGCGCGCTCCAAATGCCAGCGCCACATACCCTCCCAGCGACAGACCGCAGACAATAGCGCGACCGCCAGCGACGACATCGATCACTGCAGCAGTGCGGGTGATTGCTTCGTCGAATGAAAACGGCACATCAGCCAGCGCGCCGTGCCCTGGCAGATCGGGCGCAATGACGCGAAACGACGTACTGAGGGCATCGATCTGCGGTTGCCACATGGCGCGTGTCAGACGCGCACCGTGGATGAGCACAATGACAGGTGCGTGCTCAGGACCGGCGATCGTGCAAAAGCGCAGCTGGACATCTGTTCCTCCTGTTTCGTGGCGCGCATTTTCCATCGTTCTTCCTTTCATATCGACAGTCCGGTGTGCCGGTCTCACGTCTCACTGCATGGGTTTTATGTTATTCGATGATAGTCGCATCCGCCGGCATACCGGGTTTGAGCGCATGATCTGCATTGGGCAGTTCGATACGTACAGCAAAGACCGTCGTTGCACGTTCATCGCGGGTTTGTACATTACGCGGCGTGAACTCGGCGCTCTGGGCGATGAATGTGACTGTACCACGAAAGATGCGACCAGGAAAGCTATCGACCGTGACCTCCGCCGTCTGCCCAAGGCGCACGCGCCCGATGTCAGATTCGCTGATGTAGACCGTCAGGCGCACTGTGTCGAGTGAGCCAATTGTCATCAGCGGCATGCCGGGGGTTGCCTGCTCTCCTTCGTGGATCGGGCGGCTCAGGATGATACCGGAACGTGGCGCGCGCAGGGTCGCCTTCTCGATCATCACTTCCACCTGGCGTTGTGCCGCGCGCGCCTGCGCCAGGTGCGCCTCTGCCGCCTGAATCTGCTCGGGGCGGGCGCCGTTCCGCGCCATCTCCAGGCGCGCGCGCGCCTGCGCCAATTGCGCTTCCGCAATCGCCTGCTGTGTGTGCGCAGCATCGACTGCTGCACGCAATTGTTGGGGATCGGCGCGCATCGCTTCAACCGCGTCAAGGAAGCGTTGAGCATTGGAAAGGGCGGTTTCGGCAGCAGCGATCTCCTGACGTGTTGGACCGATTTCGGCCTTTGCCAGGGTCGTCTGTGCGATGCTGACCTGGAGTTCCGCCTGACGCACACCAACCGCTTCCGCCTGGCGCGCCTGCTCTGCCTGAACCAGCGCCTGATCGAGCGTCGTCTCCGCCTGGCGCAATGCTGCTTCCGCCTGAACGAACTGCGCGTAGTAGTTCTCGCGAGCTCCATCGCTGACTGTATTGGGCAGGCGCTGGATGCCAGACGGCGTTGTAACCAGCAGGAATGGCATGAGCGCATCCTGCCCGGTATCGCGCACATACTCCCAGTTACTCTTTGCCTGAGCATAGCGCGCCTGCGCCTGTGTGAGCGCCGCCGCCGCCTGTTCCACCTGTGCTTCCGCCAGCGTTTTGGCGGCGGAGAGTTTATCCCGTGCGGCCTGCAGATTCTCCTGTGCCAAGGCGAGAGATGCGCGTGCAGCATCGATATCTTCCTGGCGCACACCGGCGCGCAGTTTTTCCAGGGTTCGCAACGCTGCATCGCGATTGGCGCGCGCCTGTGCCAGCTGCAGTTCCAGTTCCTGCGGATTGTTCAGGATGTCGAGGGCATGCTCATACGCCTGGGCAGCGCCTGCCGCCGCCGCCTCCGCCTGTTTCACCTGCGCCTCGGCGATGGCGATCTCCTCACTGCGCGTTCCGGCGCGAATCTGCGCCAGGTTCGCTTCGGCCGCTGCAACAGTTGCTCTGGCCTGTTCCAGCTGCGCCTCCAGCAGAACGGTATCGATCTGCACCAGTTCCTGCCCGGCGCGCACCTCCGAACCCTCATTGGCAAAGAGGCGACGCACACGCCCGGCAATCTCGGCCGTCACCAAAACCTCTTCAGCTTCGATGGTTCCCGAACCGGTAAGGGCGCCATTCCGCGCCTGCGCCGACTGCTGAAACCACCAGTACCCGCCGCCGATGAGCGCTGCCAGCAGAAGCAGCGGAATAACTATGCGTATACGTGGGTGCATGATTGCCTCCCAGATTTCATCAGTCGAGCCGTTTGCGGAAACGCACCGTCGCTGCAACGATCAGGATTGCGCCGAACAACGCCAGCGCGCCGATCTGCGGCAGCAGGACCGCAGCATCGACCCCCTTGATAACAATGCCGCGCACCACAATCAGGTAGTAGGTCAAGGGAATGATGCCGCTAATAAATTGCAACACCGCCGGCATCGCAGCTACCGGATAAATGAAACCGGAAAGAAAGACCGACGGCAGCAGGGTCAGAAAGGTGAGCAGAAATGCCTCCTGCTGCGTGTTTGCCACGGTCGAAATCAACAATCCGATCGAGAGTGTCGAGAGGAGAAACAGACAAGAGATCGTCAGCAGCAACCCGACGTTGCCTTTGATCGGCACGCCGAACCAGAAGGTTCCGAGCAACAGCACTTCGAGCGTGATCAGCAACGCGACCAGCGCATAAGGCAGAATCTTCCCCACGATCAATTCGAAGGGACTGATCGGCGTAATGATCAGCTGCTCGATCGTTCCTCGTTCACGCTCCCGTACAATCGCCGACGCCGTCAGCAGCGTCGCCTGCAACTGCAGCACCAGCCCGATCAGCCCAGGAATCATGAACACTGCGCTCGTCATATCCGGGTTGTACCAGACGCGGGTGCGCATCTCGAGCGGCGGCGCGGTTGCAGCGCGCCGCTCGGTTTGAATACCGATCGACATCGCCTGCCCGATCAGACGCGCCGCCGACAGCGACGAGCTCGCGATCGACGGATCCGAACCGTCGAGCACAAAGATCACCTGTGCGCCCTGGCGTCGCAGCAGATCGACCGCATAGCCGGGTGGAATGATCAGACCGGCGCGCGCATGACCGCTATCGATCGACCGGGCAAGTTCCTGGTCGCTTGCGGCGTGCTGAACCACAACAAACTGTCCCGAGGCGACAAACGCCTCGATCAGGGTGCGACTGGCAGATGTGCGATCCTGGTCGATCACCGCCAGCGGTATGTTGCGCACATCCGTGGTCGCCGCATAGCCGAGCAGGATCAACTGCATCAATGGTGCGATGCACATCACCGCCAGCGTGCGCGGGTCGCGCCGGATATGAATGAACTCTTTGCGCATAACGGGCCAGAGACGGCTCAACATCATCCCTCTCCTGGTTCACGGCTCAAGCCGTGAAGAAAGATATCAACCGCCATTTCAACGATCTGGTCATTGGTGATCTCGAGCGCTTCAGGCTGGCGCCAAACCTCGCGAGCCATGATATGGACGACGATACTGCCGAGAAATGCGCGCACAGCGATCCTTGTATCGTGTGGACGAAGAAACCCGCGATCGATCTGATGCTGAAGGTAAGCGCGGAGCATGCCAAAGACACGATCCATGACATGTTGCCGGATCATGGCGGCGACTTCGGGAAAGTGCAGCGCTTCCGCCAGAATGATGCGAAACACCGCAACACTTTCTGGCACGCTCATGATCTTCAGGTAGGAATGCCCGATGAGGGTCAACCCCTGATGAGGCGGGAGTTCCATCAACTGCTGCGGATGATCGGCGATCGTCAGGATCGAGGCGCGCTCACGCAGCACTGAGAGAAACAGGTCCTGTTTGTCTTTGAAATAGTGATAGATCAGACCGGGTGAAATGCCGCCCGCCGCCTCGGCAATGTCACGATTGGTCGTTTTCTGAAACCCTTTGGTACTGAACACCCGCAACGCTGCATCCATAATCTGGCGCCGTCGATCAGGCGTGTCGGTGTCGTCTGCTGCTCCCATAACCGTCTCCATTGATTGATCAGACAATCAATATAATATCAGACATTGATTGATCGATCAGTGAAGATTCGGTAACAGTGGTGCAGATGATCATCATCTATGCCGCAGACGGCAGCGTCGGCGCGTGCCGATGAGCGTGTTCCCGGGCGAGGGTAGCCGGCATTGGCGGCGCAAGCTGCGGATGGTCACGCACAGGCGGTTGACCATCCGCGTGGCTGTGACCAGCGTAATGCCTAGTATGGGGTGAGATAGTGAATGCATCGATGCAGGCGCAAGGGTTGAGCACGCTCACTGCTGGAATAAACGACGCTATCGATCTCAGGCAATGAAACATGCTGCGGTGTTCAGGCAAAGTTTGTCATTGGAAAGGGAAAGAGTACCCTGTCGATGCGCCAATGAAACGTGATATACTGTAGAGTGTAAGGACTGCGGGGCCGGAGTGGGCGGAACGCTTCGGACCCCGTGCTATTTCTGGGCAAAGCTGATGCTTACTGCAGTTCTTTCAGGGTTTGGCGGCGCCATAGCTGCGCCATGGCTGCACCGGGTTACGCCGCGCTATGCAGGATGGATCGCGGCGCTGCTTCCGTTCGCGTTGATGATCTATTTCATCAGCCTTATCCCGGCAGTTGCCGGCGGCGAGGCGCTGCGTTTCAGTTATTCATGGGTTCCGAGTCTGGGAGTCGATCTGTCGTTTCGCATCGATGGATTAAGCCTGCTCTTCGCTTTGTTGATCACCGGCATCGGTACGCTGGTGCTGATCTATGCTGGCGGGTATCTGGCGAATGATCCAATGCTTGGGCGGATGTTGACGCTGCTGTTGATCTTCATGGCAGCGATGCTCGGCATTGTGACATCCGACAATTTGATCAGCCTGTTTGTATTCTGGGAGCTGACCACCATCAGTTCCTATCTGCTGATCGGCTACAAGCACGAATATGAAAAGGCGCGCAAGGCGGCGTTGCAGAGCTTGCTGGTCACCGGCATCGGCGGGCTGGCGTTACTGGCTGGGATCGTGTTGCTCGGGCTAGCTGCCGGGACGCTGGAGATCAGCGAGATGCTGACTCGCGGCGATGTGGTGCGTGCGCACCCGCTGTACAGCGGTATCCTGGCGCTGGTCCTGTTCGGCGCGTTCACCAAATCGGCGCAATTTCCGTTTCACTTCTGGCTTCCTGGCGCTATGGAAGCGCCAACGCCGGTGAGTTCGTACCTGCACTCGGCAACCATGGTCAAGGCCGGCGTCTTTTTGCTGGCGCGGCTCAACCCGGTGCTTGGCGGCACCGAAGCGTGGCAACTGTTGCTCACCGGCTTTGGCAGCGCCACAATGATCGCAGGTGCGTTTCTGGCAGTGCAGCAGACCGATCTGAAGCGGATCCTGGCCTATACCACAGTGTCGGCGCTGGGCACGCTAGTGACCCTGATCGGCATCGGCACTGATGATGCGCTCAAAGCTGCGATGGTGTTTACCCTGAGCCATGCGCTGTACAAAGGGGCGCTGTTCCAGGTGGCGGGATCGATCGATCACGAGACTGGCACACGTGACATTGCCAGTCTCGGCGGGCTGCGCGCCGCCATGCCGATCACTGCTGCAGCTGGCATGCTGGCCGCTATCTCGATGGCTGGACTGCCGCCCATGTTTGGGTTCATTGCCAAGGAAGTTCAATACAAAGCCAATCTCGAAGAGCCAATCCTGATCGGTGTTGCGCTGTTGACGAACATCCTGACGGTTGTAGCTGCAGGGCTGGCTTCGGTGCGCGTGTTTTTTGGACAACCGGTTCCTACGCCGAAGCAGGCGCACGAACCACCGCTGAGTATGCGGCTTGGTCCGGTCGCGCTGGCGCTCGGCGGTCTGGGGATTGGGGTCTTCTCGATTCAAATAGGGAATGCGTTGATCGGACCGGCGACCGGCTCGGTGATCGGAAAAACGAAGGAAATCGAGCTGCTGCTGTGGGCCGGCATCGAAGGGGCATCCGGTCAGGCGCTGGCATTGAGCGTCATAACGCTGATCGTTGGGATCGGATTGTACCGCGCGCGCAGCGTCTTCGGACGCCTCGCTGCCGCCACGGCGCCGCTGGCGCCATGGGGGGCTGAGGGGTGGTATCAGCGTTTGCTCAATGGTATGCTGGCGCTGGCAACCTGGCAAACTCGCGTGTTGCAAAATGGCTATCTTCGCTTCTATGTCGGGTTGATTATTGCCACAACGCTGGTACTGACAACCCTGACCCTGATCGCCGGCCAGGTGGCATTCTCAATTCCGGCAGACTGGGCTGATGTGCGCATTTATGAGCTGATAGTGGCGCTGCTCATCCTTTCAGTGACTCTGTTTGTCATTCGCACCACATCGCGTCTGGCGGCGGTCGTTGGCCTGGGATTCGTTGGTTACGGCATTGCACTGGCGTTTTTGCTCTTCAGCGGACCTGACCTGGCGATTACACAGTTTGCCGTCGAGACGCTGTTTGCCATTCTGTTCGTGCTGGTCATCTACCGCCTGCCACGGTTCAATAATCTGTCAACCGCCGGTTCACGGCTGCGTTCTGCAGCGCTTGCCATTGCTGGCGGCGCGTTGATGACGATTCTGACCCTGGCGGCGCTGGAAACGCCGACCGAGTCGCGGGTTAGCGAATTTTTGGCGGAAAATAGTGTTCCGCAAGGATTCGGGCGGAATGTGGTGAATGTGATTCTGGTCGATTTCCGTGCGCTTGATACCATGGGAGAAGTTGTGGTGCTGGGTCTGGCAGCTATCGGGATTTTTGCACTGCTCAGACTGCAGCTGGGGACTGAGTCCAGGGCGCAGGACGATGCAATCGATGGGCGCGATGGTCTCATCGATGCTGATAACGGTGCACAAGGTAAGCATGTCGACACGACTGGCGTTCAACAGGTGAACTGATGCCATCACTGATTCTGGCAACTGCAACTCGATTGCTGGTGCCGCTTATGCTGATCTTTTCGATCTTCCTGCTTATTCGCGGTCATAATGAACCGGGAGGCGGGTTTGTCGGCGGGCTGGTTGCAGGAGCGGCATTCACGCTGTATGCAGCTGTGTACGGTGTATCGCAGGCGCAGAATGCGCTGCGATTCGACCCAAAACTCCTGATAGGCGCAGGCCTGCTGGTCGCGGTGGTGAGTGCAGTATTCTCGCTGGCGCTGGGGTTGCCGTTGATGACCGGCCTCTGGTATGAGCAACCGGTGCCGATTATCGGCAAACTCGGCACGCCGTTGTTGTTTGATGTCGGGGTCTATCTGGTGGTCATCGGCACTACGGCGACGATTATGTATGCTCTCTTTGAGGTAGAGGGAGAGTAACGGAATGGAATTCATCTGGGCAATCGTTATTGGAGCGCTGTATGCCGCTGGTCTCTATATGATGATGCGTCGCAGCATGGTCAAGATTATTATCGGGCTGGCGTTGCTGGGGTATGCCGCCAACCTGCTGATCTTCATCGTCTCGCGTCTGACGCGCGGTAATCCTCCGCTCGTGCCGCTTGGCGCCACTGCTCCAACTCCGCCGTATGCCGATCCTCTGCCGCAGGCGTTGATTCTGACGGCGATTGTGATCGGTTTCGGTGTCCAGGCTTTTGCACTTGTGCTCTTTCGCCGCGCCTACCGCAGCTGTGGCGCAGACGATATTGATGAATTGAGAACAACAGAACAGTAGGATTTCTGTTTGAGTCTTCGTGAGAGTATGTGATGGGAATTCTCTTGATTTTGCCGGTGATGATTCCATTCGTAACCGGCATTGTGATGCTCTTACTCTGGGGACGTCGCGATCTGCACCGCATCGTGAATGTCGCCGGCGCCGCGTCGCTGTTAGTGGCGGGAGTCGCGCTTCTGAACCACGTCTCACGCTATGGAATTCAGGCGACGCAAATGGGAAACTGGCCTGCTCCGTTTGGCATTTCGCTCGTTGCTGACCTGTTCAGTGCGATCATGGTGGTTATTACGGGAGTAACTGCGCTCGCGATCTCGATCTATTCGCTGGGCAGCATGGACGAAGCGCGTGAGCGGTTTGGCTACTATCCGTTGCTCCACATCATGTTCATGGGCATCTGTGGCGCATTTCTCACCGGCGACATCTTTAACCTGTTCGTCTGGTTCGAGGTGTTGCTGATGTCATCGTTCATCCTGATGGCGTTGGGCGGTGAGCGGGCGCAACTTGAAGGCTCGATCAAATATGTGACGCTGAATCTAGTCTCATCAGCTCTGTTTCTGACTGCTATCGGGATTATGTATGGCGCGGTGGGCACCCTGAATATGGCCGATCTGTCGCAGCAACTGGCGCTGCTTAATCAGCCTGGTCTGGTGACGACGCTGGCAATGCTGTTTCTGGTGGCGTTTGGCATCAAAGCGGCCATGTTCCCGGTCTTTTCATGGCTGCCGGCATCGTATCATACGCCGCCAATCGCTGTTTCTGCCATCTTCTCGGCGTTACTGACCAAAGTCGGGGTTTATGCATTGATTCGGGTATTTTCTCTGCTCTTTACCCAGAACATTGCTCTGACCCACACGATCATCCTGGTGATTGGGGCATTGACGATGGTGACCGGTGTTCTCGGCGCAGTGGCGCAGAATGAGTTCCGTCGCATTCTTTCGGTGCACATTGTCAGCCAGATTGGTTATATGCTCATGGGGCTGGGGTTGTTTACAACGTTGGCGCTGGCAGGGACGATCTACTACATTATCCATAACATCCTGGCGAAGATGAACCTGTTTCTGATCAGTGGCATCGTTCATCGGTTACGCGGTTCATACGAGTTGAAGGATTTGGGTGGCGTCTACAAGGCTCATCCGTGGCTGGCAATCCTGTTTCTGATCTCGGCGTTTTCACTGGCCGGGTTTCCGCCCCTCTCCGGCTTTTGGGGCAAACTGATCCTGGTCCAGGCTGGGTTGCAGGTCGAGCAGTACATCGTTGTTGCGGTATCGCTCGGCGTGGGGTTGCTGACCGCCTTTTCGATGACAAAGATCTGGGCGGAAGCGTTCTGGAAGAAAGCGCCCGAGACATCGCAATCTGCATCGCAACCTCTGGGTCTGGGATGGATGGTTGCACCGGCCGTCGGCATGGCGCTGGCAACGATCGTTCTTGGCGTCGTCATTGAGCCATTTTACGCTGTGATGGAACGCGCCGCCCAACAATTGCTCGACCCGGCGGAGTATATTGCGGCGGTGCAGAGCGCGTCTCTCGCAGTACGATGAGGCACAGAGCATGTTGTTGTTGAATATTTTGCTGGCCATTGCCTGGAGTGCGCTGACCGGCGTCTTCACCCCGGTCAATCTGGTATTTGGGTTTGCACTTGGGTATGGTGTGCTCTGGTTCCTCCGCCGGCAGTTGCGCGGCGAGCGCTACTTCATCAAAGCGCCGCAGATTGTCAGGTTTGTGGTGTACGTGCTCTGGGAGATTATTCTGGCGAATCTCAATGTTGCGCGCGTCGTGCTTCTGACTCCAAAAGAGCAGATTAAGCCCGGCATCGTCGCCATTCCGCTCGATATTCGTTCGGACGCAGAAATTACGATGCTTGCCAATCTGATTACATTGACGCCGGGCACCCTGAGTCTCGATGTGGCCGATGACCGCAGCTGCCTGTATGTCCACGCTATGGATATTGGCGATCCAGAACGGTTCCGGCGCGGGATCAAGGAAGGGTTCGAGCGATTAGTCTACGAGGTGTTTAACTGATGATACAGATGATTGCACTCTGGGTGATTCTCCCATTGCTCAGCATCGCGATTGCGCTGCCGGTGATTCGTCTGGTGCGCGGACCGAGTCTGCCAGATCGTGTGGTGGCGCTGGATGTGATGGGAACTGCTGTTATCGCGATCTTTGCAACCTACGCGCTCATTAATAACCAGCCCGCCTTTCTCGATGCGGCGCTGGTCGTTGGGTTGATTGGTTTCATTGGGACGATTGCCTTTGCCTACTACACGGAGCGACGCATATGATCGGTCTGATTCAAGAGATTGTCAGCGCTGCACTGCTGATCATCGGAACGCTCCTGCTGCTGCTGGCGGGTATCGGCATTCTTCGCCTGCCCGATATTTTTCTGCGCATGTCGGCGGCTTCCAAGGCGTCGTCGCTCGGCGCCGGATGTGTTCTGCTAGCGGTTGCCGTGTCGGCGGCCGACATTGCAATCACAGTGCGTGCAGTCGCAGGTGTGCTGTTCCTGTTCCTCACTGCACCCGTTGCATCGCATATGATCGGGCGTGCCGCGTACATGATCGGTGTCCCGCTCTGGAAAGGAATGGTCGTCGATGAACTTAAGGGGCACTACGATACGCGACGCCACACGCTGAGGGGTGTTGATAGGGCGGCATCATCGCGCCAGCCGCGCGGCACCGGCCCACTGGGAGATGTGCCTGATGCAGGCAGGTGATGCAGAGCGTCGCACTGCATGCCTCGCGGGTTTCGTGTCGTTTGTGGGAGCGCAAAAGGAAGAAATACCCGGTGACTTTGGGGCGCCATGCCCTTCCCTCCTGCCGCATACACCGGTATGCTATGGAAAAAAAGGAGGAATACAGGTATGGCACAATCGACGCCGAAAACACGGTCTGCATTGCTCTTCTCCATACGACCGCTTCCCCTGGTCGTTGTGCAGATACTGGCATTGCTGATCACATGGCTCTCTCTGGTCGGCGTGGTGCTGCTGCTCAACACATTCATCTTCAATGCGTGATGCCAGCACCTGCGTTACCCGATCAGCACCTGCTCCTCGGGGTACGCCACCAGTTGCGGGCGCTGGTGCGCCAGCGCCGCAACCAGTGTCAGTGCTCCGAGTCGCCCCCAAAACATCATTACACAGATTACCAGTTGACCGAATAGATTCAATTCGCCGGTGAGCGAGAGTGAGAGACCGCACGTCGCAAACGCCGACACGACCTCAAACAGTGCATCGTCGAGCGACGTCTCGTGTGTCACCAGAATAAGCCAGGTTGCTGTCAGCGCTACCATGAGCGAAATGGTCAGAATCGCTGCCGCTTTTCGCACTGTCTGCGGCGCTAGTGTGCGCCCGCCAACCTGTGGTGATGAAAGACCACGCGCATACGCGCCGACTGCCAGCATCAGGACGGCGAACGTTCCGGTTGTAATGCCCCCGCCCATCGATGCCGGCGCACACCCGATGAACATCAGCACAATCGTCAACAATCGGCCAGCTGGCGACAGATCATCGAGCGGCTGAAACGCACTGAACCCGGCAGTGCGCGTCGAAATCGACTGAAAGAGCGCCAGTGCAATCTGACGGTCGAGCGGTTCGTTTGCCAGCGGATGACCGGGTTGTTGCTCCGTCAGGAATAACCCGCCTGCCCCAATCGAGACCAGTGTGATGACGACCGTCAGCGTGATGCGCGTATGCAGTGAAAAGCGTATCCGCCAGAAAGTCAGCAGTTCCGCCAGCACCGGGATGCCCAGACCGCCGAGGAAGATCAGCGTTCCCAGGATTGCCAGCGTCACGCTATCGTTAGGAATGCCATACGGGTGTTGCGGCAAGCCGCTGAACAGGTCGAAACCAGCGTTGCAGAAGGCGGACACCGAATGGAAGATCGCATAAAACAGGGCGCGTTCTGGTCCCAGCATATCGCGCCAGTGGATCCAGAGCAATGCGGCGCCGATCGACTCGATCAACAGCACCGTCAGCAGGACACGCTGCACCAGCTGCACAATCGCGCCAGGCACCAGCAGTCCCATCGAGTCGGTCAACGCCAGGCGATCGGTGAGGGTGATTCGTCTTCCAAGCAATTGAAAGACGATGACTGCCATCACCATGAACCCGACGCCGCCGATCTGAATCAACAGCAACAGGACAATCTGCCCGGCAAGGCTAAGGTCAGAGACAGGGGTGATGATCGAAAGACCGGTCACACTCAGTGCCGAGACTGCCGTAAACAGCGCTTCATTCCATTGCAGAGGTCGATCTGCGCCTATCCCCGGCAGCATGAGAGCGAGCGTGCCCGTAGCAACCAGGATCGCCAGGCCGATCACCAGGCGCAGCGCAGCCGGCATGGGGCGTCGTCGAGGAAAAGGGCGCGCCGATGAGTGCGGCAGGAATCTCATTTCAATTCGGCAATCCGTGCAACGCTCTGATTCTCGCCGATAACCGCCAGCAGGTCACCCTGCGCAAACGTAAAATCTGGCGCCGGGAAAACCGTCAGATGCTCACCGCGTTTGACCGCCAGCACCGTCACGCCATATCGGCGACGCAAATCGCATTCGCGCAGTGTATGACCGACGAATGACGGTGGAACGCGTAATTCGGTGATGCTGTGTTCCACACCCAGCGCGATCTGATCGACCATGCCGGGAGCGGCCAGTTCTTGCGCCAGACGGCATCCGGCTTCGTGTTCCGGCAGAATAACGCGATCGGCGCCGACCCGCAGCAGGATCGTCCGCTGGCGATCGGTGGTCGCTTTGCAGATAACGTGTGGCACCCCGAGCGATTTGACGGCTACCGTGGTCAGCAGGTTCGCCTCGAAGTTCGATCCGATGGCAATGACGACAGTATCGAACGACGGGATATCGACGGCGCGCAGCGCGTGCTCATCGGTCGAGTCGAGGGCCACGGTTTGGGTCAAACGATCGGCAAGCGACTGGACGATAGCACGGTCACGGTCGATGCCCAGAACACTGAATCCGCGTTCGGCGAGCGTCAGCGCCAGGCTGCTGCCGAATCGCCCGAGACCAATCACTGCAAACTCTGGTTTTCCGTTGAGCCGGGGCACTGCATGACCCTTTGACGTGAACCTCTCCGAGCAACGCTATCGTCGCTCCCTCTCAGATCGCCAGGCACGTTACCGTGCGCTTAATTCCTGGAATACCATGCAGCTCGTTCATCACCAGACGACCGATGTCGCGCTGGTCGGGCACTTCAATCGTCACGATGACGTCGTATGGGCCGGTCACCGGATCGGCAAGAGTGATGCCTTTGATCGCGCGCAACGTGGCAAGGACTGAGCTGACATGGCCGGCTTCGACTTCGATCAGCACATAGGCTCTGGCAAGCATGACGCACCTCCGCCCTTGTTTCTAGATGGACGCAACCCGTCCTCGTGGAGAAGATGCGCCTGGCAAGCATAACTGGTCTGCAATGATGGCGCGGCGTTTGTTGGATGCATCGTCGACTCTCCAGTGAGTGCGGGGTCGACCGTCATGTATTATAGCACACGGCTGTCTCAAAGCTGGCTGTTTGTGTACGGGTTCAGACGTACCGTAACCATGGCGGTGTTGCGTCGGCGGGACAACGTCTCATGGCGCCTGCAAACGCCGTTCCGCCGCCGACTCTGGAGCTGTCCCCGAACCTTTCTCTGTCCGGCAAGTTTTCATAACGCAACGCGTCCACAGTAGTTGACGCAATGGTGCGCTGTGCGGTATCATACGGTTGCACCTGTCTCAGGTATGCAGGGTGAGGCTTAGGATACTGCGAGAGGAGTTTCGGTCATGCGCAACGTTGTGGGCGCACTAGCATTTCTTATCGGCCTGGGTATCGGTATGATCGGCGGAGCGGCGCTGCTGGCATACGCCTATCAGGCTGCCGGTCTCTACCCGCCCGATGATGCCACCGTCAAGTTTATCGCGCGTGAGCGCGGTTGGCTGCGCGACGACGTGTAGCGTCGCGGGCTCAGGGAAACGCCGCTGCCGGGTGTGGGTCGCTCGGCAGCGCAGCAATCGGATGTGTGTTCGACGGTGCTGGTTCGTCTGACTCGGAGTAGAAGTATTGATGGGGTCTGGTGCACCGCCTGACGCCATGCAAAGGAGCATGAAACATGAACAACAATCTGGATCGACCCTGGTTTGCGAGTTATGAGCCCAATGTGCCTCGTTCCATCGAAATCCCCAACGTTACCCTGAACCACTTTCTGGCAGAGAGTACGAGGAAGTATCCGTACAATACGGCAACCAATTTTGTGTTGAGCTATCTGGCGCGTGGTCTGTATACCGTTGGCGGCAAGATGACCTACCAGAAACTCAACGAGATGGTTGACCGTTTCGCCAATGCACTCTATCAACTGGGAGTGCGCAAGGGCGATCGCGTCGCGCTGATGTTGCCCAACTCGCCGCATTATGTGATTGCGTTTTTTGCTGCGATGCGCATTGGTGCAATCGTCGTCAACAACAATCCCACGTACACTGCGCGTGAATTGAAGCATCAACTGGTCGATAGCGGTTCTGAAACGATTGTGTTGCTGAACCTGTTCTATCCGCGCCTGCAGGAAATTCGCGCCGAAACGCCGCTCAAGCGCGTGATCGTGGCTCATATCTACGATACGCTTGGCCCGCTGTCGCGCTTCCTGGTCCACGCCAAACAGAGCAAACAGCCGGATTGGGTCGATGTTGCGCACGACTCGAGCGTCTACCTGTTCCAGCATTTGCTCGAACGCTACGGACCCAATCCGCCCGCGGTCGATGTGCAGCCTGAAGACGTTGCGCTGTTCCAGTACACTGGTGGAACGACCGGTCTGCCCAAGGCGGCGATGCTGACCCACCGCAATCTGGTGGCGAATACGATCCAGGTCGCTTCATGGCTGACGAAAACTGACTATGGCGCAGAAAAGATGATGTGCGCCATTCCATTTTTTCACGTCTATGGCATGACCGTGGCAATGATCTACGGTCTCTATCTGGGTGGCGAGTTGACGATTGTTCCCAATCCACGCGAACTCGACCACGTGATGGACGTGATGCAGCGCGAGCGCTCGACCCTCTTCCCTGGCGTGCCGGCGATGTACATCCGGATCGTCAACCATCCGCGCATCAATGAATATGATTTGAAGTCGATCAAAGCCTGTATCAGCGGTTCGGCGCCACTGCCCATCGAAGTCCAGGAGAAGTTTGGGCAGATCACCGGCGGACGCCTGGTCGAAGGTTTTGGCATGACGGAACTGTCGCCAGTCTCACACTGCAACCCGGTCTTCGGCAAGCGCAAGAAGGGGTCGATCGGTATTCCGCTGCCAGATGTCGATGCCAAGATCATCGATCTGGAAACAGGGGAAGACATTCCGTTCGGTTCGGATAAAGAAGGCGAACTGGTCGTCAAGGGTCCAATGGTAATGAAGGGGTACTGGAATCGCCCCGAGGAGACCGAAGCGACGTTCACGCCCGACGGATGGCTGCGCACCGGCGATATTTGCAAGGTCGATGAGGAAGGGTACTTCTACATCGTTGATCGCAAGAAGGATATGATGATTGCGTCGGGGTACAAGGTACTGCCGCGCGATGTCGAGGAAGTGCTCTTCACGCATCCCAAGGTGCTCGAAGCAGTGGTTGTCGGCATTCCGCATCCAACTCGCGGTGATGATACGATCAAGGCGTTCGTCGTGCTCAAGCCGGGTGAAAGTGCGACGCCGGACGAGATTCGCGAGTTCTGTAAACAGCAGCTTGCGCCGTACAAGGTGCCGCGTGAGGTCGAGTTCCGCAGCGAACTGCCCAAGACGATGGTCGGCAAAGTGCTGCGGCGTGTGCTCGTCGAGGAAGAAAAGGCGAAACTTGCTGGCGCTGGCGCACCGGCGATGGAGACGGCCGGCGCGTCATCTGCCGGTTCGTAACGTTACGCTGTCTCTGTGCAGCGGTTGGTGCAATGGAAGCGACAGATGTTCTGGCGGTTGCTTGTGCGTTGAGGAACGCGCTTCGCCTGGCATCTGTCGCCTGTTCCTGCTATGTCGATTTCGTATGCCGAACTTGCGTCGCTGATGTGTCCGGTCTGTCGCGCGCCATTCGAGGCGGAGATCTGGACGCTTCTCGATGCGCGGGAACGCCCCGATCTGGCTGATATGCTGCTGTCGGGCGAACTGAATGTGGTGACCTGCCCGCAGTGTGGCCATCAGGCGGACGCAGGCGGTCCGCTACTCGTCCACGATCCGGATGGACGGCGCGTCTATTTTGCAGCGCCTGCCGATGCTCCGGAGCATGTGTGGCGCGAACGGGCGCAGGAATTGCTGTATGTTCTGGTCGGCAGCCTTCCCGAAGAGGCGCGTCTTCCCTACCTCGGCGATGTGCAAGTGGAAGTCGAAGCTAGTGGTGTGCGCAAAGCAATGTTGCGCCGTGGCAGACGCTTCACGCCGCGCCCGTCGGAGACCCCGGAGCGCTCCCGTGGCGTTTCGACGCCTCCTCCGCCGGTTGAACCATCAAACACCCCTTCCGCCCCTGATGCAATCGTTACGGCCATCGAGGAACTGATTGCAGCCGACACCGCTGCCGAGGCGGCTGCAGTGGTCGAGCGGCATCCTGTGCTCGCGACGCCGGAAGCCGATGCGGTGATCGAACAACTCATCGGCGCTGCACACGCCCAGGCGGAGCACGACATCGCTCGCGCGTTGACCGAGGCGCGCGTGTTGCTCAACGATGTACGCGCTGGCACAATGCCTGGTGATCGTCCGGATCGTTCTGACGCCGTTCTGTCGCCTGTACCGTCGAGCTTCGATCCCGGCGCCTTCCATCTCACGGATGCAGCGTATCAGGCGTTTTTGCGCGCCGAGAGCTCGCGTGTGCTGCGTGAAGTCGTCTCCGATTACCCGACGTTGCTCGAACCGTGGGTGGACGATGAACTGGCGGCGCGCGTAGATGCAGCGCTGGATGAAGGCAACGAACATCTGGCGCAGGCAATT
>JBEPYG010000023.1:0-24452 GCA_041641515.1 Roseiflexus sp. | reverse complement strand
TCATCCTGACGCATACATTCGCCCTTCACCGACAGGCGGCAGCCTTGGCGGGGTGGCGCGCAAGAGCCGTGAAACCCTCCTCCTCTGCGAAGCTGCCGGGTTCGATATCGTTCTGGTCGAAACGGTTGGCGTCGGGCAGAGCGAGATCGCGGTGCGCGGCATGGTCGATTTCTTCCTGCTGCTGATGCTGGCGGGCGCAGGCGACGAGTTGCAGGGGATCAAGAAGGGGATCATCGAACTGGCCGATGCCCTGCTGATCACCAAAGCTGACGGCGACAACCGCACACGCGCGCTGGCGGCGCAGGCTGAGTATACCCACGCGCTGCGCTACCTGACGCCGGCCACGGAGGGGTGGCGTCCACGCGCTTATATCTGCTCGGCGCAGACCGGCGAGGGGATTGCAGAGATCTGGCGCGAGATCGAACGCTTCCGTGACGAAACGACCGCATCAGGCGTGTTTGCCGCACGACGCCGCGATCAGGCGCGCGACTGGGTCTACACGCTGATCGAAGACCACCTGCGCACCCGCTTCTTCGCACATCCGGTGGTGCAAGCGCAGTTGCCCGCCATTGAGCAGGCGGTCATCGAGGGAACGCTGCCGGTGACGACAGCAGTGCAAACGCTGATCCAGGCGTTCGAGGGAGCGCTGCAGGAAGAAAAAAGAGGACATGCCGCCTGAGGTGAAACGAGCCGCCGAGTGCGCGGGCGGCTCGCCCGCATCCCCAAGCTTGTTTTCATCGCAGCACTGTGCGACACACGCATGACCGCCATGAAACGCCACATCCTGGCAGCGCTGGCGCACCTCAGCGATGAAGAGGCGTCCGCTCCACTCCCCTCATCGCCCTGGTCGATCAGGGATGTCGTCGTGCATCTGTGGGCGTGGCAGCAACGCACAATTGCCCACACGGAAGCGGCGCTTGTCAACCGTGAACCTGTCTTTCCCCAATGGTCTGCAGCGATCGATCCTGACGCTCAAGACAGCGTGGATCGAACCAACGCCTGGATCGCTGCAACTCACCGCGATACACCCTGGTTGCTGGCGTACCAGCAGTGGCGTGAAGGATACCTCCACCTGCTCGACACCGCACAATACCCCTGACTCGGAGGACGACCACCGGCATTGATCCTGCTGGCGACCGGTGATCACGATCAGGAGCATGGAGCAGCAGTGGGGATCGGAGTATGAGCACGGTCATAGCTTCTGCCAGCGCCGTGACGCCGCGCCCCCTGATGCAGCGGCGCCACGGAATGCACGAACAGGTGTGCCATCTGGTACAGTTGACAGCCAGCATGCGCTGTCGTATGCTACACACAGATTGATGGCATGCCCAAGCATGGCGGGAGGGGTGCGTGAGCGAAAGCGTCGAGATGTACCTAGTGATGACTGCACTGCTGCGCGAGGCGCCGGATCAGCCAGTGCCGCTGTCGTCGTTGGCGAACAAACTCGGAGTTTCGCAGGTCTCCGCCAATGAAATGTGTCATCGGCTGGAAGAGCGCGGGCTGCTCGCATACCAGCCGTACAAAGGCGTCACCCTCACCCCCGATGGCGAGGAATGGGCGCAACGCATCCTCTCGCGCCGCCGTCTCTGGGTCATTTTCCTAGTCGAGAACCTGGGCATCGATCCGGAGGAAGCCGACACCCTGGCGTGCCAGCTCGAACATATTACCTCGGAACGCCTGGTTGCAGCGCTCAAAGCTTTTCTGGAACGCGATCCCGAAACGCACACCTCCGGCAATCGAATGCCCCAACCGCTCACTGTCTGCACCGCCGGAATGCGCGGCACGATTGTCGCCGTCGATGCCGAACCGGCAGCAGCAGCGTTTCTGGCGCGGCAAGGAGTTGTGCCCGGCGCTGATGCCGGAGTTCTGGCAGTCGGCGACGATGGCGCAGTGCTGCTCGAGGTGGACGGTCATCAGGTGGCGCTGGCTGATGCTCTTGCCAGCCGCATCACCCTGGCCGCCGGGTCAGCGCCGCACACTGCGCGTCACGCTGCGTGGCGACGTTGCAGCGCCTTCTGGTCGTGTGTGCGCGGTGAGTCCCCCACATGCCCGATCGATAGCACGGCCGATGCGTCCGAAGGTGTAGCTACTGGCAGGAGATGACATACGAACGGGCGCTCACGGTTCAACAATCTTCCACCGCTCGACGCCGCCGACCTGGCCTGGCTGGCGCGCTGTGAACGACGCATCTGGCTCGACCGGCGCGGCGATCAACCGCCACACGCTGCGCCCACTGCCGATGCCCGGGCGCGCATTGCTCTGCGCACCAGCCACACCCGCCACATCCTCGCCGCAATCGAAGGCATCGAAGACTTCTCGGCGCTCCCGTGGGACGAACGGGTAGTGCAGACACGCCAGGCAATGCAACGCGGCGCGGCAGCAATTGTCGGCGGCGCACTCGAGGCGCCTGCAGGCGATCACCTGTTGCGCGGCGCTCCTGACCTCCTGCAGCGATGGGCAACGACCTCATCACCTGGGTGGACGTACAAGCCGGTCGCCATTGTACTGCACACCCGCCCTGCCCGCTGGGACCGCCTCTTGCTCGACTCATGGCGCTGGCTTGTCCGACAAACCCTGGGGGAGGCGAGTGACCCGCCGGGTGAACTGTGGCTCGGCGCGAACGGTCGGGGGCCGGCATTCATCAAACGCCAGTCTGCATCGCTTGCCGCATTTGCCGCACAGGTACGGCGCGCCGCTGCGATCGCCGTCGGGGAAGCTCCGATGATCTGGTTCGACAGCGATCACTGTCCGTTTTGTCCATGGCGCACGGCATGTGACGCAGCAGCGCGTGAAGCTCGCGACATCGCCCTGCTTCCCGGATTGAGCCGGCGACAGGGGAACGCACTGCGGCGGTACGGCATCCATAGTATGGATCAGATCGTGACGCTCGACTCTGCGATCCTAGCGTCGCTGCCGGAACGCTTGCCCGCAGCAGGTTCGCGTCTTCGGCTGCAAGCGCAGGCGTTGCTCACCGATCAGCCATTGCCGATCAACGCCGCCATTCCATCACTTCCGCGCGTCCGGCTCTTTCTCGATATCGAGAGCGACCCGCGCACACGCGAGCCCTGGGCATTCGGGCTTGCCGGCGCCCCCGGAGACCGCTTCGTCATCGTGATCGAACCATTGCTTGCCGGCCTTGATGTAAGAATCCAGGGCATCCCGGTCATTGGAGTGCGCAGTGCCCAGGAGGGATGGCGGCGCGTGCTCAGCGCCGTGCGCGCCACGGGAGGCGCGCTGGCGCATTGGGGAGAAGCCGAGCGACTGATGCTGGAACAGAGCGCCGACCCACAAACATGCAAGGAACTCGCACCTTTCATGATCGACGCGCAACGCGAGCTGCAAAAGCGCGTCGTGCTTCCGACACCCCGCCTGAGCGACCAGCGCGGCGGCGGGTTGAAAGCCGTTGCGCGCTGGCTTGGGTGGACGTGGTCCTCCGGCGCCGATCACTGGACACTGGCGTGGGAGTCATACCAGCAGTGGCAGGCGCAGCCAGCGCCGGCGGAGACATTCGCCCTACTGACGCCAGCTATCATCTATCTGGCAGCCGACGTCGAGGCGCTGGCAGCGGTCTGGAGCTGGCTCGACGCCTTCGTGGCGGCGGTCAGCGCAACCGGCGCGCCTCAAGACTGGCGTGCAGATCGAGATACCGCAACCAGCCGCGAATGCTGAGCGGACCCAGTTGATTGTGTCGCACAATCGCGGACTCAGCGCGTGGATCGGCGGCGCAGCGCCTTGCCAGTTGCACGGTTTCGTCGCGCGTATTGAGGAACACATCGATCAGTTCGGAGAGGCTCAGATCCACCGGCGGCTGGTACTCGTCCATCTCATCGTTGATGAACGGCTCACCGAGCGCCACCCGCAGCCGGCGCTGCCCCCAACGTTCCAGACCAATAATATGCCGGAGTTGCTGGCGATTGACAGGAGTATCGGCGCTAGCGGACATGCGCGCCTTGAGCGTTGCCGCCGACGCAGCGAGCGCCTCAGCCCAGGCATCGGTCGAGCGACGCAGCGCCGGACGTTCCACGACCAGGCGAACGATCATATCGCGCAGACTGTTATAAAGGGACATTGATTAATCTTCCCGTATCGAGCCGGTCAAATACAGAATGCCTGCCCACAATGCACGCGCGTAACGGTAGAACCAGATGGCGAATACGACCGAAACGAGCGTCAGCGTCGCGATCAGGGGCCAGACCGGCATATCGGTAAAAAAGGCGAGCGCCGCGCCGGTGACCGCGACCGATGAGGTAGCGACTGTATTGATCGCCATCCCGCCGCTGAACTCACCCGCGCCACGCTCGAAAACGATGCCGCACACCGGGCAGCGCACATTCATCGTGAAACGTGAACGAAACATGCGCCCGCGATGGCATGCCGGGCAGATGAGCATGGCACTGAAAAATAATACGCGCAGCACTCGTCTCATAGATGGAAAGGTAACGGGGCAGGTTTCACGCTTTTCATCGATCTCATCGATTGCAGTGACCCCTAAACAAAACGAGAATTGGAACTGAGACAAAACGCTCAATTCACAATTCTCGTCCTGCGAGATGGTGGGCGATACTGGACTCGAACCAGTGACCTCCACGATGTCAACGTGGCGCTCTAACCAGCTGAGCTAACCGCCCTTGTGCGACCTATATGGTAGCACTGCAGGCGAGGGATGTCAAGCGGCGAACACGAGATGAATCAATTGACATTGACGCGATTTTCCCGACCATGCTATACTATTCGGCAACGATGCTCATCCAGAGGAGTGGAGGGACCGGCCCGACGAAGCTCCGCCAACCCGTAGCCGCCGGATCGAGCAGATTGCATGTCGTGTCGATCCCCGGCCATAGGGTGGCAATTCCGGCAGCGCAGGCTGGAAGATGAGTGGTGATGAGGCTTCCGGGAACCTCGCGCGCAGGCGTGAGGTTTTTTGTTAGACATCCCTGCCGCATCTGGACTAACGCGATCCTGATGGAGCCGAGTCCTGTCATCAGTCGAATACTGCGAGGTGTTTCCTTGACGAAGAAACCAACCTACCTCGAAGCCCTACGTGAGCGCGTTTTGATCTATGACGGCGCCATGGGCACCAGCATCGATACATTCCATCTGACACCCGCTGATTATGGCGGCGAGCGGACGTTCGGCGCACGTGATTATCTGGTCATCACACGCCCCGACGTGATCGAACAGATCCATACATCCTTTATGGAAGCGGGTGCGGATGTGCTCGAAACCTGCACGTTCCAATCGACACGCCCGCGCCTGGAAGAATGGGGGCTCGCCGATCAGACGCATACTATCAATGTAGCTGCTGCCCGCCTGGCGCGACGTGTCGCCGATGCGTTCGAGGCGCGCGACGGCAGACCGCGGTATGTCGCAGGGTCGATGGGTCCTACCGGCAAACTCCCGTCGTCGGATGACCCGACGCTTTCTGATGTGACGTTCGATCAGTTGTCGGACATTTTCTATGAGCAGGCGGTGGCGCTGATCGAAGGCGGCGTCGATGTGTTGCTGATCGAAACAAGCGTCGATATTCTCGAAGTGAAGGCAGCGCTCGACGGCACTCGTCGCGCAAAAGCGGATCTTAACCGCCCGGATGTCGCGGTGCAGGCGCAGGTGTTTCTCGATCTCTCCGGCAAGATGCTCCTCGGTACCGAAGTACCCGCGATCATTGCCACCCTCGAAGCAATGCCGGTCGATGTCATCGGGCTGAACTGTTCGACCGGTCCTGAGCATATGCGTGAGGCAATCCGGTATCTGACCCGGCACTCGCGCATGCCGATCTCGTGTATTCCCAACGCTGGTCTGCCGATCGAGGTCAACGGCGAGACGGTCTACCCCATGGAACCAGAACCGTTCGCGCGCATTCTTGGCGAGTATGTCCACGATTATGGCGTGGCGGTCGTCGGCGGATGCTGCGGCACACGCCCGGCGCACATTCGCCGCCTGCGTGAGGTGGTTGGCGATGCCACGCCGCCGAAAGTCCGCGACATTGAGTACATTCCGAGCGTTTCGTCGGGGGTGCGTGCAGCTGCGCTGCGTCAGGAAGGGACGCTGACGATCATTGGCGAACGGGTCAACACCCTTGGCTCACGTAAGGTTAAGCGCCTGCTGCTCAACGACGATTACGATGGCGTGCTCGAAGTGGCGCGTGAACAGGTCGATTCGGGCGCGCATCTGCTCGATGTGTGCGTGGCGATGACCGAGCGCTCCGATGAGCGCGAGATGATGGTCAAACTGATCAAAAAGCTGACGATGAATGTCGAATTGCCGCTGGTGATCGACACCACCGAAGCCGATGTGCTCGATGCGGCGCTGGCAATGTACCCGGGCCGCGCTGTTGTCAACTCGGTGTCGCTCGAAGGCGGGCGCGGCGATAAGATCGACCGCACGATGCCGCTGGTGGCGCGCTACGGCGCTGCGACGATCGTAATGACCATCGATGAAGAAGGGATGGCGCACACCGCTGAACGCAAACTGGCAATCGCACAGCGCATCGCGCAGATCGCGCAGGAAGAGTATGGCGTGCCAGCCGAAGCGTTGATCTTCGATGTGCTCACCTTCCCGATCACCACCGGTCAATCAGAACTGCGCCGCGCCGCCATCGAAACGATCGAGGGCATCCGGTTGGTGAAGCAGCACATTCCCGGCTGCTTTACGACCCTGGGGGTCAGTAACCTCAGTTTCGGCGTCGCGCCGCATGCACGCGCCACGCTCAACTCGGTGTTCCTCAAACACGCCGTCGATGCCGGTCTCGATACCGCCATCATCAATCCGGCGCACGTGACGCCATACGCCGAAATTCCGCCGGAACAGATCAGGGTGTGTGAAGACCTGATCTTCGACCGCGACGATCAGGCGCTGGCGCGCTTCATTCAGTTCTTCGAGGAGCACGGGGCAGAGGCGAAAGCCGAACGCGCCGATCCGACCGAGGGGATGACGGCGGCGCAACGCATTCACTGGAAGATTGTGCACCGCAAGAAGGAAGGCATCGAGGCGGATATCGACCAGGTGATTGCTGAGCGAATCTGTGCGGCGGAAGCGCGCGTCGACGCTGGCAACAGCATGGGCGATCCTGCACAACGCTCGCGCGAGTCGCTCCTCACGTCACCCTTCCGCAACGCCGCAGCCGTCGATACGCTGAACACCGTCCTGCTCCCGGCAATGAAGGAAGTCGGCGACCTGTTCGGCGCCGGACAACTGATCCTGCCTTTCGTGCTGCAGAGCGCCGAAGTGATGAAGCGCGCCGTCGCGCATCTGGAACAGTATCTGGAAAAACTCGAAGGCGTCACCAAGGGCAGAATCGTCCTGGCAACGGTCTATGGCGATGTGCACGACATCGGCAAGAACCTGGTGCACACCATTCTCGCCAACAATGGGTATACCGTCTACGACCTCGGCAAGCAGGTGCCGATCAATACCATCATCGAGAAGGCGGTTGAGGTCAACGCCGATGCAATCGGGTTGTCGGCGCTGCTGGTGAGCACCTCGAAGCAGATGCCGCTCTGCGTGCAGGAACTCTACCGGCGCGGTCTCAGTTTCCCGGTGCTGGTCGGCGGCGCGGCGATCAACAAGCAGTATGGGCAGCGCATCCTGTTCGTCGACGAGAACACCCCCTATGAACCAGGCGTCTTTTACTGTAAGGACGCATTTGAAGGGCTGGAGACGGTTGACAAGCTGGCAGACCCGGCAACCCGTGCGGCATTCGTCGAACGCACGAAGATGGAAGCTGCCGAGGCGCTCGGCAAGAAGCAGCGCGGGCGCGTGGCGCTGGCGGAACTCGGGCGCGCGACGCTGAGCGACACAGCGAAGGTTCGTTCCGGGGTGCGCACCGATGTGCCTATCCCCACGCCACCGTTCTGGGGAGCAAAAGTTGTCCGTCGCATCAAACTGGCGGATGTGGTCGAGTGCCTGGACCGCAACGCGCTCTATCGCCTGCAATGGGGCGCGAAGAACGCCAAAGGCGAGGAATGGGAGCGCCTGAAGGCGGAGTTCGATGCCAGAGTGCGCGACCTGGTGCGCGAGGCGGAACGCGATGGATGGCTCGAACCGCAGGTGGTGTACGGCTACTACCCCTGCCAGAGCGACGGGCACGACGTGATTGTGTACGATCCGCCTTCGGTGCTGAACGGTGCACAGCCACGCGAATTGACGCGCTTTATCTTCCCGCGTCAGCCGGAGCGCGAGCGTCTCTGCCTTGCTGACTACTTCCGCCCACGCGAGAGCGGCGAGTACGATGTGGTGGCGTTCCAGATCGTCACGATGGGACGAAAGGTCGATGATCTGACCGAGGCGCTGCAGCACGCCGGCGACTACTCGCGCGCCTATTTCATCCACGGATTAGGGGTGTCGCTGGCAGAGGCGCTCGCCGAGTACACGAACCGCCTCATCCGCCAGCACCTGGGGTTGAAAGGAACGCAGGGCAAACGCTATTCGTGGGGCTACCCCGCCTGCCCGGACCTCGAAGAGCACGAGAAGTTGTTCCGTGTGCTGCCGGCTGATCAGATTGGCGTCTCGTTGACCGAAGCCTGGCAACTGGTGCCGGAGCAGAGCACGGCGGCCATCGTCATTCATCACCCGGAAGCGAAATACTTCTCGATCGGATCCGCGCGGGAACGCGCCGAGGAGGATGTCATCGAAACCCTGCAGATAGGTTGACTTCTCGCGTACCATGCGATCAAAGGCAGGAGCGCCCGGTCGAGGCACGGCGTGCCGTCCCCCCACGACCAGGCGCTGCACCCTGTCACGGCACCTGGTCGGGGCACGATCTGCTATGTCCCCACGACCAGGCGCTGCACCCTGTCACGGCGCCTGGTCGGGGCACGACGTGTCGTCCCCCACGATCGGGCACTGCACCCCGTCACGGCGCCCGGTCGGGGCACGACGTGCCGTCCCCCCACGACCAGGCGCTGCACCCCGTCACGGCGCCCGGTCGGGGCACGGCGTGCCGTCCCCTCACGACCAGGTGCTGCACACCATCACCGCGCCCGGTCGGGGCACGACGTGCCGTCCCCACTCCGACCGGCGGTGGATCTGGCGGAAGGTCACAGCGCCCGGTCGAGGCACGGCGTGCCGTCTCCCACGATCGGGCACTGCACACCGTCACGGCGCCCGGTCGGGGCACGGCGTACCGTCCCCTCACGACCAGGCGCTGCACCCCGTCACCGCACCCGGTCGAGACACGGCGTGCCGTCCGCCCACGATTGGGCGGAGTGCTGCTCGATGCATTTGACAGGTACGTCTGGTGCGGCTATCCTTGCGTAAGATTTCGTGCAGACAAGCAGGCTGCTCGACATGTTGCAACATCTTTGAGGAACTACCATGCATCAGGATACCTGGACGCCACTTATGGGGCCGCGGCTCGCCCCAGACGACCATCTGACCTTTACGACTGCAGGAAACACACAAAGCGCTTTTGTGTCCTGGTTTGCCCAGGGATTGTGCGCTGCATTGGAACGCCACGGCCATACGTTGATCGCCCCTGGCGCATCAGGCAACGACGAAGCAACCGAATCGCCGTCTACGCGCCTGGTGCTGAACCTGTGCGACATCGACCAGCCACGACCGATCCATCGTCGCGGGCAGGGCACATTCGTCGTGACGATCGTCGAGGGCGAAGAGAACCAGCGTGATGTGATGAAGGCGGCCTACCCGCTCATTGTACGCTCGCTGGCGAATATGGTCATTTACAATACGCGCGTCGATGGCGTGCTTGAGAGCCATTTCGTCACTATCGAACAGGGGCATTACACTGTGCGACTCGACGGTGACGAACAGGCATTCTTCGATCAGATCTACCGGCGCATTCAGCCGCTGGCGTGCAGCCATCTGGTGATCAACAACAAGTTCACGCCCGATCTGCCGGATTACCTCTGGAATGGCGATGAAGCTACCCGCCAGATCAGCTGGGCAGGGCGGAAACTCGACAGCATGGGGTTGCTCCCGGCCGCCATCCCGATCCAGGAGTATCTGTCGGAGCGCGAACTGCGTCACGTCAAGCGTCTGTACGGCATTGGCGGACTCAGTTATGGCAATCTGAGCGCTCGCGCGCTCCACAACCCGGAGTATTTCTGGATGTCGGCGTCGGGGGTGGACAAAAGCCGCCTCGATATTGTCGGACGTGATATTCTGCTGGTGACGGGGTACGACCCGGAGAACCTGCAGATCAATCTGAGCGTCCCACCGCACATCGAGCCACGCCGCGTGTCGGTCGATGCCATCGAGCACTTCATGATCTACCGCGAACACCCGCAGGTGCACGCAATCATTCACATCCACGCCTGGTGGCGCGACCCCATTCCATCAACGCAGGTGAACTATCCGTGCGGCACGTATGAACTGGCTGCCGAGGTGGCGGAACTGGTGCGCCAGGCGCCCGATCCGTCGCGCGCGGTGATTGGCTTGAAGAACCACGGATTGACCATTACCGGTCATTCGATTCCCGAAATATTCGAGCGCATCGAAGGGATGATCGTTCCGCAGGTGCCAATGTCGTGACGAGAGTGTCCGGTGCGTGGCGGCATCACTCACCGGACGCCGCAGCAGTGCGTGAAAAGTCCGATACAAACGCACAAACGCGATAATCTTCTCATCGATACTGTGCCTTTGTGACAGCGTTTCTGAGAAACGCTCTAGAAACGAGCAGAGGATGACGCTCGAAGGAAAGATCGCTATTGTCACCGGCGGCGGCGGCGCTCTCGGCAGCGCCGTCGTTCAGGCGCTGCTCGACGCTGGCGCGACAGTATGGGTTCCATACCTCGCGGCAGATGACCTTGACCGCCTGCGCCAGCGCCTTACTCTGCCCACCGGTGCAACGCTTGACGGCGCGCTGCTCGATCTGACCGACGAAGCGGCGGTGCAACAGACGTATGGTCAGGTTGCCGGCACGTATGGCGGCATCGACATTCTGGTCAATGTCGCCGGGGGATTTGCAGGCGGCGAACCGGTGCATCGCACCCCGTGGTCGCTCTGGCAACAGCAACTGGATATCAATCTCAAAACGGCGGTCATTTCGAGCGCCGCAGCTATACCGCATATGCTGGCGCGCGGCAGCGGCTCGATTGTCAATGTGAGCAGTCGCACTGCAACCCAGAGCGCCCGCAACGTTGCTGCATACGGCGCCGCCAAACGCGCTGTGCTGCAACTGACCGAGGCGCTTGCCGCCGAACTGCGCGACTCCAACATCACTGTCAATGCCATCCTGCCCAGCGTGATCGACACGCCAGCTAATCGTGCCGCCGATCCCAACGCTGATCACAGCCGCTGGGTTGCGCCCAACGCTATCGCGCGCGTTGTCCTGTTCCTCGTTGGTCCAGATGCACGCATCATCAGCGGAGCGGCGATCCCGGTGTACGGGAGAGCATAAGCCGTCAGGCGCTCTTGCACGAATATAGCCTCGCGCGCGAGCTTTGCCCGGCTGGGGTACGGCGGCGCCGTGCCCCGACGGGGTCTTCCTCGGCAGGCATAGATGCGTTGGGCATTGGCCTGCGCCGACGCATTCCCACCCACAATGAGGGCAGTCAGTCATCGACTCGAGGCGCGACGTTCGCTGCCGGCACGCACACCGGATTAAGTAGTGAGCGTTCATCAGCCGCCGGGCGGAGCGTGGCAGAGCAAGGTGCACCTGAAGGAATAGTCGATAGCGAGTTCGGGAGCGCGGGCGGCACGCTCGCATGATACATTCGCCGGGAACATATCCTTGTTCCCGGCGAATGCGTACACACGTTCCTGTTCAAACCACCTCTGCAACAGTCCGGCAGCGCGTGCGCGTCAGCAACCACCCCCATACCCCTGTTGCTGGCGCACACGTGCACGAGCATTCGGCTGGCGGTGTGCAAAACGTTCCGGCGTTCATCGTAGCCGTGCAACCGACGTCACAATGAGCAGTGTCACCCACAACCCGATGAGCAATAGTTGAAGGAAGGCGCCGTTCAGCAGGGCGATCACACCAAATCCAACGAGCGGCAGGGCGCCAAGTCCTAGGCCGATGCCAACCGACACCTGCATTGCCTTGCCGCGTTTGCGGGTCAACTGCTCCACAATACGCGCTGTCAGCGCACCGGTGAGCGGTCCTGCCATCATTGCCAGGAACAGCCCCAGAAACGGCACACCACCGAGCACAACGACCAGAACCGAACCGATCAGCGCAGCAAAGAATCCCGTGACGCCACCGATCAGCATGTGCGACAGATCTGCCTGATAATGCGGCGGACGGCGCGCTTTGCGGCACTCTGGGCAGAGTTGCCCGACCGGGGTCACTTGCGCGCAGGCGCCGCAGATTGGGCGATTGCACTGAACGCAGCGCAGGCCAGTCTCGCGGTCGGGGTGAATATAACAGTAGGCCACTTCGACCGTTGTTGACGGCGGCTCCGGAGCGGAGAGCAGCGGCGACGCATCACCACTCGCCTGCCGTTCCTGGCGACGATGCGATGGCGCGATCTGCAACCCTTCAGAAAGCAACTTCTCGACATACGCCAGGCTGGCCGTCGCCTCAGCATTGGTCGGATCAATTGCCAGCGCACGCTGCAGGTACTCGCGCTTCTCGGCGAGGATCGGAACCACGCTGCTCAGACCGATCCACGCCTCAACGTTGTCGCTGTCAAGTTCGGTAGCGCGGCGAAATCGCGCGCGGGCGGTAAACGTGTCGCCTGCCAGCGCTGCAGCACGCCCTTCGGTCATCAGTTGCTGCACTTCGGTAGCGATCGATTCGGTCATGAGTTCCCCGGTCGCCTGCATGGTTTTCTCTTTCTGTGTCAATTATACCCTTGAAGTTGATGTCACTGTTCTGATGCCGGTTCGACTTTTCTGAAAGCTCCAACTCTTCCCAGACTGCTCGTTGCTGACGTTCCAGATGCTTGTTTTGCCAGAAATATCACATTGCTTATAATACGTTCGCTCCGAACGGCGTGATGCATCGCCGAGATAAGGATTCGGTGAGGAAGACATCGTGCATCGTCCTGATATTCGTTTGCCATGCCGGATTGTGTGGTATGGGCTCATCGTCGCACTGCTCACCGCCTGTGGATCGGCGACGACCAATCCACTGACCCGACCCGATCCGGGGGAGGCGCGCCCCACAACCGCAGTTCAGACGCCGTCGAACAATGCGCCAGTGTCGCAGACATCGACAACCGTACCAGACCCCACAACGCCACAACCGCAGGTTCTCCGCACATCTGCGCTGCAATTCGGAGTAGTGGCGCATCTGTACTACACCGACCGCAGCCGGGTGCTGATGCTGACGAAGATCGCCGGTTTCGACTGGGTGCGGCAACAGGTGCACTGGAAAGACATCGAGGCGTCGCCTGGCGTCTATTATTGGGATGAACTGGACAACATCGTCGCCGATGTGTCTGCGAGCAACCTGAAATTACTGGTGAACATCGTCCAGTCGCCTTCGTTCTACCCCCCCGGCAATGGCGGCAAACCGAACGATCCGCGCGTGATGGGCAATTTTGTGGCGGCAATGGTTGAACGGTACGGCGACCGCATTGCGGCGATTGAGATCTGGAACGAGCCGAACCTGGCGGTTGAAAATGGCGGTCGGGTGACACCGGAAGACCCGGGGCGCTATGTTGAGATTCTGGCAGAGTGCTATCGTCGCATCAAGGCGATCAACCCCAACATCTATGTTCTAGCTGCTGCGCCGGCATCGACCGGCGTGTTCGATCCGGAGCGCGCCATTCCCGACATCGATTACCTGCGCGCGATGTACACCTACCGCGATGGCATGATCCGCGACTATTTCGATGCGCAGGCGGTCCATCCTGGAGGTGCGGCAAACGCTCCCGACTGGCTCTACCCTGAGTTCCCCGGCGACCGTCCGGGGTGGAACGACCATCCCACCCATTACTTCCGCCATGTCGAGAATGTGCGTGCACTGATGATCGAGCATGGTCTCGGTGATCGTCAGATCTGGATCACCGAGTACGGATGGGCGACTCCGAACAACACGCCCGGCTTTGAGTTCGGCAACCTTCTGACCTTCGAGGATCAGGCGGATTATATCGTTCGGGCGATTACACGGGTGTACGAGCAGTATCGTGACGACCAGGGTCGCCCGTGGGTCGGCGCCATGTTTCTCTGGAACATGAACTTTGCCGTCTTATGGGGTGCACAGGGGAATCCCGATCACGAACAGGCATCATTTGGACTGCTGAACCCCGACTGGAGCCCGCGCCCGGCATTTATTGCGCTTCAGGGGGTGCATCGGCGTCTGAAGGAGGCGCAGAAACAGTCGCCATAATCGTGTGCCGCATGGCGCGCTGGATCGCCCCATACAGTTCGGTCATCTGGTACGGTTTTTGCAGGAAGCCTTCGAACGTCGCATCCGCGAGTCGATCCAGAATGTCGCGCCGACTGTACCCACTCGCCACCACTATAGGCACGTGCGGGGCAAGCGCCCGCAACGTGCGCAGCGTGGACCGTCCGCTCAGTCCTCCCAGATTGGCATCGAGCAGAATGCAGGCGATATCCAATAGGTGTTCTTTCAACGTCTCAACAGCCGAGTCTTCATCTGCAACGGCGATCACACGGAAGCCGAGATGGATGAGCAGACGCGCCGTGACATCGCGTACATCAGCTTCGTCGTCCACCACGAGAATCGTTGCGGACTCGCTCACCCCTGATACCTCGCTTGCGGGTCGGTCAGGAGGGGTAGCGCTCCGGCTCGCGGCTGGTAATGGCGGAAACAGGACACTGATCGTCGTACCACGACCAGGAGCACTGTTGACCATGATCCCGCCGTGATGGTTGCGTACAATGCCGAGCACCGCCGACATGCCCAGTCCGCGCCCCATGGTCTTGGTGGTGAAGAAGGGATCGAACATGCGATGCTGCGTTTCCTCGTCCATGCCGCATCCCGTGTCGGCGACCTCCAGCACAAGGTACTCGCCTGGTGACAACTGGTCGTCGATGCGGTTCGTCGCCAGCAACGACTCATCGTAGCAGCGTATGTCGGTGCACAGGCGGATGGTTCCGCCCTCTGGCGGAAGCGCTTCAGCCGCATTGAGGATCAGATTGAGCACAATCTGCTGAATCTGGGAAGAGTCTGCCTGGAATGTTGGAAGATGAGGGTGCAGACACATTTCGAGGCGTGTCTGCCTGCCTACCGATACGCGCATCATATCCGCCATATCCTCAACGATCCTTGTGAGATCGACCTCAGCGAACTGATTGCTCCCCTTCCCAGCATATGCCAGCAGCTGTTGCGTCAACCCGGCAGCGTGGCGCGTCGCCAGCACGGCATTGCGCACATGCTGATAGGCGGCAGATGTTTCGGCCAGCGTCAACGACGCAAGGTCGAGGTTGCCCATGATCGCCATCAGCAGATTGTTGAAATCGTGGGCAACTCCGCCTGCCAGCAGTCCCAGACTTTCCAGTTTTTGGGTATGTTGCAGCTGACGTTCGATTTCGAGACGCTCAGATTCGGTGCGCTTCTGGTCGGTGACATCGAGGATATAGCCAAGAAAAGAGACCGGTTCGTCCTGATCATTGTAAACCACGGTTGTGTAATCATGCACCCAGCGGTACTCGCCGTCAGCACGCCGCAGCCGGTACTCCTGACGATACCAGGTCGCTTTCTGGCGGACGTGGTCGACAACCTCGTTCTGGATGCGCTGACGGTCATCCGGGTGGATCAGCAATAGATAGATCACCCTGCCCTCGGTGAACACTTCAGGCGCATACCCAAATTGTTCCTGCACATTGGGCGACACGTAGGAAACAGGGTAGTGTTCACGCGCTTCCCAACGAAAGACAACGGTCGGACCGCTAATGAACATGCGACGTTCCTCACGCAGCGCCTGTTCACTCGCTGCAAGCGCCTGTTGCATTCGCCACTGGTCTGTCACGTCGCGCACTGCCAGCATATACCCCCGCTGCAGACCACGCCGGTCACGCACAGGGGTGCAGCGCGCATCGAGCGCCTGCACGCCGCGCTCCACGCGAATGGATTCACCCGTGGAGGCGTTCAAACAGTAGTGAGCTAGCCGGGGCCAGAGGCGCAGCGCATCCTGAACCGGTTGCCCGATGGGACTCGCCAGATCGAGCAGACGATGCGCTGCAGGGTTGCAGTCGATAATCGTGCCCTGTGCATCGAAGACCAGCACGCCATCGCTCGACTGTTCAAACAGATGCGTGTAGGCAATCGGGCGCGTGTCGAGCCGCCTAGAATGAAAGAGCGCCAGATAGAAGAATATGCCGTTTGTCGCAAGCAGAACCGGGGTGATGTCGAAGATACTCATGAACTGCTCGCTGATGTAGAACGCCAGACTGATGATGGTCATACAGAGCAACGAGCCGATCAGCAGCGCAATCTGTATGCGATGCAATTGCAGCGCGCTTCTCCAGAAGTTTATCAGCAGCCCGATGCCGGTGAAAATGATGGTGTATGAGTAGACGATGTTGAGCCAGTACCACGGACCGTACTCAAATCTCAGGCGGGGCAACGCATCCGGTGGGAAGACATCGATACGATGGTAGAACAGTCCATGCCAGTCGTTGGTGCTGTTCATGATCAGGGTCAGAATCGGAAAGAAGGCCAGCGCAGCTGCGTGGCGCTTCGTCAGACGGGCAACGCGATCGGTGTACGTCAGTGCAAACCAGAGCCAGCATACCGGTACGCCGACAATACCGATATACTTGACCCACAGTGCAATCCTGGCGAGTTCTGGCGACAGGGCGTTGAGCTGGAAGACGTATGCCCACGACCAAATAGCGCCGGCGATCAGGACCAGCGAAAATGGGATGCTACCACTAGCTTCGCGATGTTGCAGAATGGCGAGTGCGAGCACGAGTGCCGCGCTGCCGCTGATCACCAGAACCCAGGAGATGAGCGCGATCTCCATACCGTCGCTCACTGTCGGATCAGGATAAACACAGTCGGAATGCCAGGCGCCTGTCTCCTACCCAGGTTATGGCAAAAAACAGCGCCTCCTAGAGCGGAGCGCGGCGCTGGTCATAGCCTGGAAATATTGGAGTCGCTGATGCGCTGCATTGCACCGCAGATCAGCGTATACTGTCGGAGCAGCTGTCGGTCTGCTGAAAGCGCTCACGTGTTGATGTGCGGTCAGCTGGCGCCGATGGGCAGATATGCGCCGGAACATACCACACGTCTGGCTCGTAAAACACGTGAACGGCACTACTGCCGCCGGTGGTGCAATGCCTGTTATATACATCTTACCATAAGTCAACCTGACGCTAAGCATTTCCGTGACCGGGTAAGTGTTATGATCGTTCATACATTACCCGTATGCTTCTGCTGCTGTCAGACTGATGGTCTTTCAGAAATTAACCCATATGCGCCTGCTGCTGTCGGGGCACGGCAGGTCATACCCCTGACACGCCCGCGCGCGCTGGGGAAAACTTCGTCGGGGCACGGCGGCGCCGTACCCCAACCGGACAACGCTCGCCGGCACAAGAGCGGATTTCTCAGAACCACACAATCGCCCGCCAGAGTATCGCGTTACCATACCCATGGCGTTTTTGCGTCGGCAGGGCGACGTCCATCGCACGTGCGAACGCCATACTGTGGCAGCAACGCTATCAACTGCCACCTGCCGCCTGCAACCGGCGGTAGGCGGCGTCGACTGCATACTCCCACGTCCACCGGCGGGCATCGGCAGCGGCGCGGCGCCCCTTGCTCTGGCGTTCTGCGGGATGCTGTGCAACATGGCGAAGCAGATCAACCAGCGCGTCGACGTCCGGTTCCGCCCACTGTGCTCCAGCGCCATAGGCGCCACCGGCATCAGCAGAGACAAGACCACGAATGGGCAACGGGTAGCCATTCTCCTGATTGAGGAATGTGGTCAGTCCGCTCCAGTCGGTTGCAATGGCAGGTACGCCGCACGCCATTGCTTCGAGCACCGGCATGCCCCATCCCTCGCCCCGTGTCGGCAACACGAAGCAGTCGGCGCTCTGGTAGAGTTCTGCCATGCGCTGCGCATTCAGGGCACGGTTGTACAACAACACCACCGGCGGTGATGGCGATGGGAGAAGTGCTGCCAGTTCGCGCGCCGGATTATCGCCAGGAGCGCGGCAATCAATTTTCAACACCAGCACAACCGGATCGCCAGCACGGAAGGCTGCGCGGTAGGCGCGCAGCAGAATATCCCAGCCTTTGCGCAGACCCCATTCGAAGACCGACAGAAAGACAGTATGGTCGGTCAGATGCGTGCGAGGTGCACCTGGCGTAAAGCGCGTTGTGTCGACGCCGAGCGGGACGACATGGATCGGACGGGTGACATCGCTTGCTGCAAAAACTGCAGCGCCCCAAGCCGTCGGCGTCCAGACTTCATCCATCTGGTTGGCCTGGTAGACCCATTCCTGGGGAAGGCGATCAAATTCGAGCATGGTAAAGCCGATGCGATAGCGACCGCTATTCTTCGAAAACCGATCACCGGGGGCGTACACAATCTGCGGCACATCAAGACGAAGCGGTGCGCGTTGCAACTCAGCAATGCGCGGATGAACGCCGCCCATCATGATATGCTCGTCGCGATCGGCGCCGTACAGGTAAAGCGGACGAACCGCAACGCCGCGTGCATCGAGCCCCAGGACGAAGGCGAGCGATGAACCGCTGTAGCCGGTAAGTGATGCGAATGACGAGTGCCAGACGATCTGCATACGGTGAAAGTATACCCCGGTTTTGCGTGTGCTATAATGCGGCGGATTATCTCAGTGACAATGAGGGTATCCGGTTTGGCTGCTCCGAAAGCAACACGCGCTCCGCTTGCCTGGTCTGGCGCGCTGATCAATCTACGCCGCTGGCAACCTGGTCTACCGTTGCTTCTGGCAGCGCTCAGCGTTCTCGTTGCGCTGGCGGTAGCCTATGCCGCTCAGCCATTTGTTGCCATCGACGTCGGTGCACCTTTCGATTACCCACACATTCGCGGCATGCATGCACGTGAATTCACCGCACAGACGACCGTGCTCCAGGTGGCAGCGGCGCCTGGCGCAAATGAAGTTGTCATCGACACACCCCTGCACAACGATGCGCGCATGGTGACGCTGACCCTGGACGACTGGACGCCTGATACGATCCATCCGCGCCGTCTCATCGCAGTGTATGCAAATGACCGGCGGATCAATACGCTCGACGACCGCGGCGGCAACCGCCAGTTTCGCCTGTTGCTGCCGGATGACATCGATGTGTCTGATGGTGTGCGTTTGCGTATCGAGGCGATCCCAGACCGCACCCTCGAGACGCCTGCAGTGAGCCTGGTTGGCGCGAAAGTCGCGAGAGCGCAGACATACCGGTGGACGAGTGAGCGCGCCACCATCACGTTTCCGGCATTGGGAAACGGCGACTGGCGGGTTGAGTTGCGGGCGCTCGTTTCACACCCGGATGGCGGTCCTGTCGATGCACGCGTCTTCGCCAACGGCGAGTTGATCGCCACCCTGCCGGATATGTCCGGTATGCGTCGGTATCTGCTGATTGCGCCAGCGCATACGCTCGATAATGGTAACCTGACCCTGGAAATCACCGCCAACCCGTACCGCGACCCACGCCCGCTGGGGGTATTGCTCGAACATGTGACAGTGACGCCGTTGACCGGTGCAACACCGTTTGCGTTGCCCCCGTGGAGTGCGCTCGCGCCGGCTCTGACGATTGTGCTGAGCATGTATGGTGCGCTCCGTTTCTCGCGGGTTCCGCCCTGGGGCGCGTGCGTCGCTGCTGTGGCGATTACGCTTCTGGGAGGGTGGGCGCTGGTTGTGTATCGCTATCCGACGGGGCTGTTCCTTGAACCGCTCGCGTGGTTCGTGCTCTTCACACTGGCGTTGGCGCCGCTCATCGATCGCGGAGCAGCGTGGATCTTTCGCAAACTCGATGCGCCGCTCGACCCTGCCCTGCGCTATGCGCTGCTTGTCATCTTTCTCGTCGGTCTCTGGTTGAAGGGTGGCGGGCTGCTCTTCCCCTACATGCGCGCCATTGATGTCGGCTGGCATATGGATCGGGTGCGCTGGATTCTCGATGGGCACTGGGCGGAGATGTATCTTCCCGGCGCCTTTTCTGAGTCGGTGATGCCGATCAACGAGTGGGGTCCGAACCGTCCGGTGATCCCCTATTCGCCGTTCTTTCATCTCTTCTCGACAATATTTGCGCTCTTTCCATGGTCGCTCGAAACCAGCGCCAACCTCTTCAGCGCGTTGCTCGATAACAGTCGCGTCTTTGTGATCGCGCTCCTGGCGCGCGCGATGGGGTTGAGCAATCGCGTTACGCTCTTCGCTGCGCTGATGTACGCTGTGACGCCGGTGACCTTTCTGCTGCATTCGTGGGGAAACATTCCGACGACCTCGGGTATGTGGTGGACGTTCGTCACCTCGACGGTCATGATTGCGCTCTATTCGCGTCTCCACGAACGCGGACCGTTTACGCTGCTCACGGTGTTGACTACCGTCACGCTGCTGTTCTACACAGTTATGGCGGTCTTCCATATCATTTTTGTCATCTTCTTCGTTCTGCTGGCACTCATCGTGCCGACAGGGATCGACCGTAAGCCGCTGCGACCGGTTGCCCTGTCGCTGGTAGTGGCGCTGCTTGCATCGACGCTCATCTACTATGGGCAGTATATTCCGCCGATTCTGGAGCGCACGGTTCCATACGTGTTGAATCTGGCGACGAGCGGTCCTGAAAGCGTGGGGGTGGCGCGTCCGCCGTTCAGCGAATATATGCTGTCGTTCTGGCGCCACTTGCGGTACGATATGCGACCGGACGGCTTTCTCTACTATGGGTTGCTCATTCCACTGATGTTTGTCGTTCCGGGATTTGTCGCACTGCGCAGGCAGCCGCTGCTGTGGGTGATGCTCGCGGCATGGTTTTCGGTCGGAACGCTGTTCATACTCGTCGGGTATCGCGTCTCGATGGTCGACAAGCAGCTGTTTTACATCGTCCCGGCGATTTGTCTCTGCTGGGGGGTCTACGCTGCGCGCTTCTGGCAGCGCGGATGGTGGGGCAGAGTGCTGGTCATCGTGATCTATGCGTTCACGCTGGCGACAGCGCTCGATCTCTGGGTGATACGCATTGTGCGTTCGCCGGTGGTGTAGGCTTCGTCGGCACAGAGGAGTCTTAACGAATCTGACGATGGCACAGGTTCTTTCATCACAACAGGAACATTCCGGCATCGGCATCAACCGCCTGCTTGTTGCAATCGAGCGGCGGGCAACGCTGGCGCTGATTGTGCTCATGGCGCTGTATGGCGCAATCCTTTTCTTTGGACTGACTTTCAAGTACCTTAACTGGGCACAGGGGTATGACCAGATCGACTATCAGCAGTCGATCTGGAATACGACCCAGGGGCGCTTTCTCGAGATCTCTCACTACCGCCACACCAATCATCTATGGGGTATGGATTTCATTCCAGCGATCCTGTTGATCGTTCCGTTCTATACACTCTTTCCATCGGCGCTCACGCTCAACTTTTTTCAGGCGTTGTTTATGGCACTGGGTGCGCTTCCGGTGTATGGCATCGCGCGCGACCGCTTCAATGGTTCATGCCTGGCGGGGCTTGGATGGGCGCTGGTCTATCTCCTCTACCCATCGCTCTGGTTTGTGACGATGAGCGCCCCATGGCAACCGCGCACGCTGGCAATCCCTGCGTTACTGGGAGCGTTCTTCTTCTTACAGCGCGCCACCCGTCAGCAGGCCCGTCTACGTGATTGGGGGGCGTATCTGGGGCTTCTCGCGCTGGCGTTGACTACCCGCACCGACGTATCGCTGGTGGTGATGGCGTTTGGCGTCCTGGCGGCGCTGTGGCGCACTGGATGGCGCTGGGCGGCGCCGCCGCTGGTGATAGGTCTGGCATGGTTCTATCTTTCGACAAGCGTGATCGTGCCGTCGTTCTACCTTCCCGACTATCAGGTGCGCGAGGGGGAGATCGGGGCAGTGACAGAGGGCGATTACACCGACGTCTGGCCCGGCAAAAGCCCGCAACTGGCGTACTATTCGCACCTCGGCGACAGCGCCGGCGCGATTCTCTGGACGATCATCAGCCGTCCGATCGATGTCTTGCGCCTGATGTTCACCCCGGATAAAGTGGTCTATCTGGCGCTGATGTTGCTACCATTGGCGTTGCTTCCACTGCTTGCACCCGATGTTGCAATCCTGGCTGCGCCGCCGCTGCTCATGAATCTGCTCTCATTGCGACCGTTTCAGATCACGGTGCGTGAGCAGTACCAGGCGCTGGTCATTCCCGGCCTGGTGCTGGCAGCCATCATCGGTGCAGCGCGGCTGTGGGGATGGTGGCGGGCACATCGTCCGTCCACGCCGTCGCACAGTGCCAGTCTCAGCGACAATCAGAGCATGCGGCAACATAGTGCGTCAACCCGAGGGCATTGGGGTATATGGCTTATGCTGGGGGTGATCGGGGTTGCGACAGCAACCAATCTGGCGTACCGCAACCCGGTTGTGACAACCGTGCTTTATCGTGAATCGCCGGAACGTCTGGCGGCAATGGAGCGCCTGGCGATGTTCATCCCGCCAGATGCCCCGCTGGGAGTGACATCGTTCCTGGCGCCGCGCATGATGCCGCGCCGCTACATCTACTACGTTCCGCCTGATGAGTCGTTTCCGCCGCTCGAGCGCGCTGAGTATCTGTTCATCGATACACGCGCAGCGGCGCTGCGCACCGAACGACACCACGATTTCGTTCAGCAACTGCGTGAGTCGGGGCGCTGGCAGGTTCTTGCCGAAGAACACGATCTGCTGGTGCTGCGTCAGAAACCAGGTACACCGTAGGTCGTAGACGCATGCAGGATCAACATACGTTGCGCAACGCACGGTCCGGGTCAACTGTCCATGTGATTCTGCTGATCGCCATTGTGTTGCTGGCGCTGGCGCTTCGACTCTGGTTCTGGTATATCCAGGCGCGTTCCGGCGCCGTGCCGCCTGGTGATCCGGAAGAATACTATCGCGCTGCTGTCCACATTCTGCACGGCGGGTATCACGATACCGGCAAGTGGCTGCGTCCGCCGGTCTATCCGGTATTCCTGGCGCTGCTGCTGCCGCTTGCGGGTATGAATGTCGCCGGGATGCTGTTGCTTCAGGCGTGTTTGCTGAGCATCGGTGTGCTGGTATTCTATGCATTTGGTCGGCAACTCTTCGGAAGGGTGACGGGGCTGGTGACAGCGCTCCTGGCAGCGTTGTTCGTGCCACTGGCATCGTATGCCAGTTCGCTCTACGCCGAAGCGCTGTTTATCACCCTCCTGATAACCGGACTGGCAATTCTTGATCATGCGTTTGTCCGTGGGTCTCGCCGTGCGGCGTTGAGCGCCGGTGCAGTGCTGGCGCTGGCAGCACTAACACGCGCGGTCGGGCTGTACCTTCTTCCACTCATTGCAGGATGGCTGATCTGGCACACGTGGTCGAACGGGAGACTGAATCGCCAGTACTACTGGCTGGCATCCTTCCTCCTCGTGGGAGCTCTGCTGGTCATTGGCCCCTGGGCAGCACGGAACTATCTGGTGCACGGACGGGTTATCCTGAGCGACACGAATGGCGGCATCAGCATGTGGTACGGCACGGTGCGCGATGATGCCGAAAAGGCGGCTGGCGAGGCGCACCTAGCTTCCATCCCCAACCTGGCCGATCGCCAGTCGCTGGCGCTCCAGATGGCGTGGGACAACATTCGCCATGATCCGGTACGCTTTCTCTGGGGCATGCGCTTCAAGATCGCGTCACTTTATGCGCTTCAGACGCGCAGTTATGCGGTTGGGGACGTCATTTCCATCGACTCGCGCGGCGCGCCGGTGGTACAAAATGCAGGTGAGTACAGTCTGGGCATTACACTGCTGGCAGATGCACAATACGCAGCACTGATGCTCCTGGCAATCGGGGGTATCTGCTTTATGCCGCAACCTGCCCGTGCGGTTCCGGTCTTGCTCTGGGTTGGGCTTGCGACCCTGCTGGCGGCCGTAACCATCGGGCATCCACGATTACGTCTTCCAATTGTTGCGGCGGTTCTGCCGTTTGCCGCCTATGCATTGGTCAGATTGCCTGTGATGTGGCGACGCCTCCCCCGGCTGTTGCGTGACCGGCGTGGTTATACTGCGTGCGCAGGAATGATTGTGTTTCTGGGGCTAATCTTCAGCACGCGGTACGCTGCGTGGAGTGCAGGTTTGTGGTATGCAGTACCAGGGCGCATTGCGCTCGATCAAGGCGATCTCCCGCGAGCTGAGGCGCTTCTGGCGCAGGCGCATCGTGCAAACCCGGAGAACCCATTGCGTGTCATCGATCTCGCCGATCTGCGTCTGGCGCAGGGTGATGAGCACACTGCGCTCGAACTCTACCGTCGCGCAGCTGCAATGGAACACCGCAGCCTCTACGCGCAGGCAATGCGTATCATCACAGGCACGCACCTGGACGTATCTGACGAAGCGCTGGCAGGGCTGACCGCTATCGACGGCTACTGGCGCGCAGGCAACGATCTGCTCGAATGGGCATGGCAAGTATGGCAGGGGCGGGC
>JBEPYG010000022.1:5432-24966 GCA_041641515.1 Roseiflexus sp. | reverse complement strand
ATCGAACCCGAGCACTGGTCGATAACTCAACAGATGGTTTTCAATATGTGTCGGCGGGGCAATCACCAGGCACGGAATATCGAGTTTGCGGCAGGCATGGCGTTCCATCTGCGTGCCACAAACGAGCTCAGGTGAGAGGTCAGCGATTTTCCGCGCCACGTCCTGGAAGACCTCGGTGACCAGGAAAGCGGACTCAACCGACCCTGTCTCATCGGCGGGTAGATAGTCGCTGAGTTCCTGGCGCACCCACGCTGCCTCGTGCTCCAGATACGTTCCCGCTCCTGCGATCTGCATCCCCAGTTCATCGCGCAGGAACTTCACCATCCCGACGGTATGGGTCGCATCACCGAAGACGAACGCGCGCTTCATGCTGTAACTTTCCATATCGGCAGTGCGCGCAAACCAGGGAACCGAACTCGGCGCACTCATCCCATCGAGCGAGAACGCGGTTAGCGGTGGAAGACGCAGTGGGGTCGTCTGGAGTTGGAGACGTTCACCTGCTTCGTTGAGGGTTTCGACCAGCTGCCGTAACCAGCGCAGCGTGGGTTGAACGCCGATTGGCGCATCGGTAAGCGCCGGAATACCAAACTGCTCTTCGAGCCAGCGAGCTGCGTTCTGCCCAAGTTCGCGATACGGCGCAATTGTTGCCCACGCTGCCGGCAGGCGCTCCAGGTCACGGATCGACGCGCCAAGGGGCGCCACGACATTGACCTGCACGCCAAGGGTTGCCAGCATTCGCCGCAGGCAGATCAGATCGCTGCGGTTGTGGAAGCCAAGCGACGACGGACCGATGATATTGACGCAAGGCATCGCCATCGGCGATTGTGCGCGTGCAAACCGTTGGACGAGCAGCGTCAACAACCCGTCGGCGGAACGGATTTCTTGCATGCGGTAGGGGTTGGCATCGTACACCAACACCTCCGCGCGCGTTCCGGCGCTGCGCGCCATGCGCTCCAGGTCTTCCTGCAGCAGGATCGTCGAACAACTGGCGCATACAACGATCAGGTCGGGCTGCACCTGTGCATCGACCTGACGGAGCGTTTCGGGCAATCGCACCGTTCCCTGCGCCAGATCGCGCCCGCTCACAACACTGGTCGTCATGCGGGGGAAATCGGGGGTGCGCTCTAGCATCGTGAAAATCGGGTTGACGTAGTCATCACCCTGTGGTGCGTGAAAGACCGCGTGCACCCCGCGCATACTGTTGGCAATCCGCCCGACGCCGTGATGGGCCGTGCCCTGATACATCCAGAGAGCCAGTCGCATAGCGGTTCCTGACCAGGGGTGAAATACCCGAACTTAGCGATTACATCTACGTTGTGATTGCGCGATTACGTGATTGTTCCGTGTCCACGTTACGTTCCCCGCGCCCGTACCATCACCGCTGTCAACGAATGGAGACCGAATGCAGGCGCGCCCTGTCGCCACTGTGTCCATACCCTGTCACCCCTGCTGCGACGTGCGCACCTTCCACGTTCCACGTTTTGGTTGTGGGATTACGCGATTGCTGGATGTCCGCGTTTCCACATTCGCACGTTCCTACGTTCATCGTGCTGGCATCAACCCTGCTACCCACAACGGATCGTCCATCAGCGGATCGAGCTGCGCGTGACGCTTGAGCGGACGGGTAAACATGCCGGCGAGTGTTGCTGCACCGCTCCAGCCATGGATCGGCATAAAACTGAACTCGGTGCTCCACTTTGCCACCACGCCGTGCCCTACAAGTGGGTTCGTCGTTGCCAGATTGCTGATTACGAGATCGGGACGAAGTTCCCTGATATCGCGCAATTGCCGATCAAAATTGGGTTGCTCAACGATACGCACCCCTGCGAGCGCCTCCAGTTCACGCGCGTGGAACTTGCGGTTGATATATGGGCTGCTGCATTCCAGGATGGTGCACCCTGCGTTTTTGAGAAACCGCGCTAGCGGCAGTTCCATCAGGTTGTCAGCCGTGAAGAACACCTTCTTCCCGCGCAGAATCTCAAGGTGTGGTTCAAGACGCTCCCAGGCTTGTTGCTCGCGGTCGCGCAGATCGACCGGCTTGCCCATCACAGCAGCCAAATCCTCCCAAAACACCCGCGTTCCGTCAGGACCGAACGGGAACAATGAGGTCATCACCGTTGCGCCACGTTCGCGCGCCAGACGACCGGCAACCTTTGCAAGGTATGGTTGCAGCGGCGCAACAACCGTGCCTGGACCGATGGGGGGCAGGTTGTGGAAGTGGTTTTCGGGCAGGAACCCGGCGACCGGGATGCCGAGACGCGCAGCTTCAGTGCGAAAATCATCGGCAATCGCGTCGTTGACCGACCCGAGAAACACCACCCGTCGATCGTCTGGAGGAGCTACGGGACAGAACGGAAGCAATGCCTGCAACACCGAATCCTCTGCCTGGCTGAAGGTATAGTCGAGCCCGCTGGCAGGCACGAAGAGCACCGGCAGATTGGGACGACTGACCGCGCGCGCCAGACCGTCGAACTCGACTTTCATCACCTCTGGCGTGCAGGAGGAGAGCAGGAAAATCACCGAAGGATGGTGATCGGCGACGATCTCGTCGATGATGGCATTCAACTCGGGCTGCTGCTTCGACAGATCCGCCTCTTCGATCAGTGCAACACCGAAGCGCGGACGGGCGAACACCATGACGCCGAGTACATTCTGGAGCAGATGAGCGCAGGTATGGGTACCGAGCACCAGAAAGAAACTATCCTTGATCTTCTGGTACAGCCAGCCCACACACGTCAGGCCGCAGAAACTGTGGTACGCCCCATCTTCTCGAACAACTGTCGCTGGCATTGCATCACCTTTGTATTACGTGGAACGTGAAACGTTCCGCGTTGAACGTTTAGCGCCGCGCAACCTGGATGACAAAGCGCCGTTCCACCTCTTCCGGCCGGTCCAGGTCACCATACACTGTAGCTGCCCAGGCGCGCAGACGTTCGAGCGCAGCGCTCAGGGTCACGTCGTCGAGCACCCAGGTTTCGGCATCCGAGCGTGATGCCATCTCCTCAAGCACCTGCGCCGGGCTGATCGGCGCCACCCAGACAGCTGCCACAACCTCCGGTTCGACTGTCGCGCCAAGTTTCGCCAGCGCCTGCCCAACCGCAGCTCCAGCTCCCGGCGGACGCGACCCGGGCAACAGGTCGATCAATGTTTCCCGCAGTTTGCTGCGCAAGCGACCGACACAACTCTGCGGGTCGCGCCAGTCGCGTCCCTGAATGAAGACTCCGCCAGGACGCAGGACCCGCATCGCCTCGACGAGCACACTGCGCCAGTCGCGCGCCAGATGCAACACGTGCACCGCAAGCGTCGCATCAAACACACCATCAGCAAACGGCAGACGCTCGATGTCGCCCTGCAGTAACCACAGCGCGTCGCCGCCGTCTTTTGCGCGAGCCACACGCAGCATGTCGGCAGAGATATCGACCCCGACGACCCGACAACCAGCTGCAGCTACGGGCAGAGCGATGCGACCGGTGCCAACCCCAAGTTCCAGCACAAGCGCCTGGTCTCCTGCGATCGTCGCAATCGCCCTGCCAATCTGCTGCGCAACCTCGGGTGGATGACCGCGCACCTGGTCATACGCACCAGCAATGGCATCGAACCGGATGGGAAGAACGTCGGTCACCCGTGCACCTCATATCACCCATTCGTGCGCTTTGCGCATACCGTGGTATGAACACCAGACTGGGGATGCGGACCTGTGCGCGTGAGCCATCCGCATACCCGGAGGCACTGTCGGATTGCTGGTGTTCGTGCGTGCGAGCTGCCCACGCCCCTGACCACATACCGTAACGAACAGATCGTTGTCTCTGCAGGTTTGGCGCCCCGCCCGAGCTGCCAGCAGTTCACTTCTCCCCCGACAGCGTATTGCTTGATACCTCCAGCCAGCCGGTGGTCAATGGTCTTCTCTCAATCCATACATCCGCTCGAGCTCACGAAGACAAGCTTCATCCTGCTCGCCAGGAGTTTATGGTTTTCCAGTACGTCCCTCTAGTCCGCGAAGACAAGCTTTGCCCTGCAAGTCGGGCTTTAGCTCGACGGCATCAGGCGTATACCGGAATTCATTTCTGAAAGACCATGACGGCATCAGACTTCACCCGCTGTCATAGCCACAAGCTGAGCACGCACCACTATCGCCTATCAGCTACGCGCACAGGCGGACTTCACTCTGCTCGCCGGGGGCGTCTAGTGTTCCAGCATGACGAACGAAGGGTGCGCCGATGCTTTCCCTCTCCCGATTCGGCGGGCAGGACGCCCGCGCACCCGACGTTCACGTCAGTCCCCCTGCACATACGGCCCGATGAAACTAGCGACAGCGTATCGCCTATCGGCTATGGTCGCCTCAGGCGACCGCACCGGCTTCCATCGCACGAGTAATGTCGGAACGGGTCAGACCACGGAAAGCTTCGACACTGACACCCGACAGCAACGCAATACCGACGACCATCAGCACCGCTTCCAGACCGAAAATCACACCATACCCCAGCGTCTGACTGAGCGCCTGCGCCTCGATCAGCACTGTATGGAGCGCACCCGCCAGAATATTCGCCGTTGCGGTGCCAAATGCCTGCGCCATGCCCCACAGACCCATATACAGCCCTGTGGCGCCTTCGACGGTCATATCCATCATCAGCGAAAGCGCGCCGACATTGTACAGACCGGTGCTGACGCCCATCAGCACGATCGCCGGGTTCAGCAGCGCGCGCTGCTCGGTCAATGCACAAACTGCCAGCAGCCCCAGACCGAATGCCGTGCCGACGCCGCCGATCAGAGCAATCAGTTTCTTACCGATCGGGAAGATTGCGCTAAGCAAACCCATGATCAGCATACCGCCGAGCACGCCGCCGCCCCACGTCTGCGTGAAGGTCGTCGTCTCTTTCAAGGTCATGTGGAAGACTTCAGCGCCAAAGACCTCCAGGATCGAGTCCTGCAGAAAGATACCGACAATCGAAAGGAAGACAAACCCGAAGAATGCGCGCACCTGCGGGTTACCGCGCAGCAGAGCGAACGCAGCGCTCAGCGGGTTTCCGGGAGGCGCAGCAGCGCGTGCGCGTTCCAGAGCAACCGCCAGTTCCTCGCGGTTCAGACGCTTTTCGATGCCCAGGACACCAAGCAACGCCGCACCGATCACCACCAGCGGCGTCAGATTGTAGAGCGCCTGCATCGACTCAGGCGTATACGCGGGCATGCGCGCCTTGATTACGGTTGCAGCGATGATGGTGCTCATAATGGTAAATGTCCAGACCACCGCAATCACACCGCCGCGTGTTTTGGGGTTGGTCACCTCTGCGATCAGCGCGTGGTGGCAGTCGCCCATTGCTGCGATACTGATACCAAACAGGATCAGGAGCGCATACCCTGCGACAATCGCCAGCACCGAACCCTCGCTCATCGCCAGCGCCACTGATGGCAACGCCAGAAACACCAGGCTAGCGACAGTTGCGCCGAGGAGCAGGTACGGCGTGCGGCGCAGTCCAAACACCGGATGACTATCAGCGATGCGCCCCCAAATCACCTGGAATGGCGACAGGAAATGGTGCAGGCCGATCATCGTCGTCACGATCACCGCCATAACCCCCAGCTCGACAATCGACACGCGGTTGAAGTTACTGGTGAGCAAGGCGAACATCCAGCCGACACCCAGTTTCGGCAGTGCCAGACGCAACACCTTCAGTGCGCCCAGCAAGAACCGACCGATTGCGCGAAGCAGATCCATACATCGCCTCCCTGCTACAACGTTCCTGACACCTGAATGAAAACCGGTGAAACGCCCGTCATCTCACCGGAATGGTGAACATTTGACAACTTTGTAGTAACTTCTCTGAACTACGAATATGAAAGAAAAAATAGCAAAAAGCAAAGCAGACCACGTATGGATCACATACGTCGTTCAAACCATCAGAAGATGTAGTTCAGAGTTCGTAGTATTACTATAGCACACGTCTTTCAGGTTTCAACATTATTTTCACTATGCATCAGTTACATGTTCTCTGTGCAACTGCTTGAAATGAGGAGGCGATCTTTTCATTTTCTTTGCAGAATATGCTCAAAGACTGTACAGACACCATGAGGCACACCAAAGAGACGGCGCGCCAACCGGTGAAGACGGGGAGCGGACAGGGAGAGACGGTGCAGGAGAGACGGGGGCGCCGACAGGGGAGTAGAGACGTTGCAATGCAACGTCTCTACCTCCACCCGTGGCATATCAGAGGAAAGAGCGAGGCGGAATGCAGACGATCACGCCCCTGGCGCAGAAGACGAGACCCGTTTCGGGGCGCGCAGGGTTGCGCCAATGTCGTGAAGATAGCCAAGAATCTCGCGGTACGACTGGATCATCGACGTTTCGTGGTACGAAATGCCCTGCTTTGCACAGAAATCTTTGACGATCTTGCTTGCCTCGCGCAGGCGGTGCATTGGCAATGACGGGAAGAGATGATGTTCGATCTGATAGTTCAGACCGCCGTACCAGAAATCAGTAACAGGATGACCGCTGACATTGCGCGCCGTAAGCACCTGCAAACGCAAAAAGTCGATCTGTGTGTCGTCGTCGACAATCAGCATTCCTTTGTGATTGGGCGCAAAGACCGACCCAAGATAGACGCCAAAGAACGCCTGGCTGATCAGAATGAACCCGATTCCTGCCCACGGTCCAAGTGCAATGATCGGCAGCGAGAAATACCAGATCAGGTTGAGCGCCATGGCGGCGATTTCGATGCCGCGTCGCCGCGAATCGGGACTCAGCACAAAGCGATAACTGACTTCGCGCAATGCGTACCCCTGCAATGTGAGCAGCGGAAAGAACAGGAACGCTTGATATTTCACCATCCAGCGCCAGATGCCGCGTCGCGACTCCGCCTGCTCCGGCGTGAACGCCACCACCGGCACGTCCAGATCAGGGTCCATTCCATCATGGTTCGGGTGCGCATGGTGCGCGTTGTGCTTGCCGGTCCACCATTCGGCGCTCAACCCCAACAGGACGTTTCCCAAAAAGATGCCAACCGCGTCGTTCCATCCGACCTTGTGAAAAATCTGGCGGTGGCACGCACTGTGCGACGTAAATCCGATCTGCGCCAGGACGAACCCCATGAATACGGCGTTCAACGCCTGAATCCAAAGATTATCGACCAGAAACAGAATGACAATACTGGCGATGAGCATGCCGACCTTGAGCGCAATGACGCCGATGAAAAACCAGGGTTGCTTATCGAGCAGACCGCGTTCCTTGATGAGTTTCTTGAGTGCGATGTACTCTGCGTTGCTGACTGAAGACACGATGTCAATCCTTGTATCACTTCGCTCGCTGACGTGACGCTTCCCGCTGAAACGTGCCGTGCCATCAGCAAGCTTTCCGTCTTGTTCCTTCCACTATAGCGCACGTCTGAGGACAGACTCAAGTGATCTGAACACATGATTAACAGGATTGACGCGGTGGAGCTGAGCACAGGCGGACACAGAAGCATTGCTTCGTCGCATGGCGCCGCACACACCATCATGCCAGACCGTTGCGAGCGGTCGGCGAGCGCGCAGTCGGCACGCTTCTGTTGCGCATCCCACGCGACTGTCGCCTGACGAGTGCTATAATGAGTGGGAAAAAGGACAAAGAACGGTACGTGTTCACATTGCTCCTGGGGACATGGGCATTGTGCCCGCATCGACGCGACGATGGACAAAACGTCTGCACCTCCAGACGATACACTCCTCCAGGTCTGAACACGTTCAAAGAACAGGTGCTGCATGTCTCTAGACTCGCTGTTTCACGGACCGAACGCCGGGTATGTGCTCGAACTCTACGAACGCTACCGCTCCGACCCTGAGGCGGTTGATCCGGCGACGCGCGCATTCTTCGCGCAATGGTCACCAGAGGAAACTGCGGCGCCTCCGCCTGCAGCGCCTCCGGTGATCGATCTCCAGACTGCTCCCGACATTGATCTGTCCAAAGCGCACATCGGTCCGACATCGCCAATCGATGTCACCCACACCGTTGCTGCCGCCCGGCTCATTCGCTACATCCGTGAACTCGGACATCTGGCAGCTCGGATCGATCCGCTTGGCAGCGAACCACCCGGCGACCCGGGGCTTGATGCTGCCATCCACGATATTACCGACGCCGATCTGGCGCTGCTCCCCGCACACATCGTGCGCGGACCGCTAGCTGCAGAGTCGCGCAATGCGCTCGAAGGCGTGCAGAAATTGCGTGCTGTCTACTGTGGCACGATCGGGTACGAAACAGATCACGTGCAGGTCTTCGAGGAACGCGCCTGGATCCGTGAAGCAGTCGAGAGTCGGCGATTCTTCTACGGTTTCGATGACGTTCGTAAAAGAGAGATTCTTGAGCGTCTGACGGAAGTTGAAACCTTCGAACGTTACCTGCACCAGACGTTTGTCGGGCAAAAGCGGTTTTCGATCGAGGGATGCGACATGCTGGTCCCGATCATCGACTCGATCATTCGCAACGCAGCAGTTGGCGGCGTGCGCGAGGTGGTGATCGGCATGGCGCACCGCGGTCGTCTGAATGTGCTGGCGCACATTCTGGGCAAGCCGTACAGCGCAATCCTGAGCGAGTTCCTGACTGCCGGACGCGATGCGGCGCTTTCACCCGCCGGACGCGGCGCGGCCGGGTGGGTCGGTGATGTCAAGTATCACCTCGGCGCACGGCGCGCCTTCCGCGATGCCGGGATCGAACAGATGCCGATTACGCTGGCGCCTAACCCCAGCCACCTGGAGTTCGTCAATCCGGTCGTTGCCGGGCGAGCACGCGCGGCACAGGAACGGTGCGATCAGGCGGGAGCACCGCTGCAGGACAAACGCGCCTCGCTTCCGATCCTCATCCACGGCGACGCCGCCTTTCCCGGACAGGGCATTGTCGCCGAAACGCTCAACCTCGCCAATCTCGCCGGGTATAGCACCGGCGGAACCATTCATATTATTGTCAATAATCAGATCGGGTTTACCACATCACCGCGCGAAAGCCGTTCGACCCTGTACGCCAGCGATCTGGCGAAGGGGTTCGAGATTCCAATTGTGCACGTCAATGCTGACGATGTCGAGGGGTGCATCGCCGTTGCACGCATGGCATACGCCTACCGCGAGCGTTTCGGCAAGGATTTTCTGATCGACCTGGTTGGCTACCGTCGCTGGGGGCATAACGAAGGCGATGAACCCGCCTTCACGCAACCGACGATGTACACCATCATCTCCCGCCACCCGACTGTTCGCGAGCAGTGGTCGGCGAAACTGATTGCCGAAGGTGTGATATCCGCCGAAGAGGCGAACCAGATGTTCACAACAGTTTGGGAACGCTTGCAGCAGGCACGGAGCGAGGGGGAAGCGCACCCGCACTTCGAGGAGCCGCCGCCAATGCCATCCCCCGGTATCGCCCGGCGCACCAATACCGCCGTTTCAGCCGAACGGCTGGTGGCGCTCAACGAGGCGCTCCTCCAGCGCCCCCCTGGTTTCAAGGTGCACACGCGTCTGGAGCGCACGCTGGAACGGCGTCGCACGGCGCTCCATCTGCCGGACGCTATCGACTGGGCACACGCCGAAATCCTGGCGTTTGCGTCACTTTTGGAAGAGGGCATTCCGATTCGCCTGACCGGTCAGGATGTTGAGCGCGGCACGTTCAGCCAGCGACATCTGGTGCTGCACGATGTGCAGACCGATGAGCGCTGGTGCTCCCTCCAGGCGCTGCCGCAGGCGCGCGCCTCGTTTGCGGTCTACAACAGCCCGCTTTCTGAGGCGGCCGCACTTGGCTTCGAGTTCGGCTATTCGGCGCACAACCCGCAGGCGCTCGTCATCTGGGAAGCACAGTTCGGCGACTTCGCCAACGGCGCTCAGGTCATCATCGATCAGTTCATCGTTTCGGCACGCAAGAAATGGGGACAGACCCCTGCACTCGTGATGCTGCTGCCGCACGGCTACGAAGGGCAGGGTCCCGAGCACTCCAGCGCGCGCCTCGAGCGCTTTTTGCAACTCGCCGCCGAGGACAATATTCGTGTGGCGAACTGCACGACGGCAGCTCAGTATTTCCATCTCCTGCGTCGCCAGGCGCTGCTGCTGAACGCTGACCCGCGCCCGCTGATCATTATGACGCCAAAAAGCTTGCTGCGCCACCCTCGCGCCGCCTCATCGCTGCACGACCTCAGCGAAGGGCGATTTCAACGGGTGATCGACGATCCGCAGGCGCGTGAGCGACCGGCGGATGTGGCACGGCTGGTGCTCTGCTCTGGGAAAATCTATGTCGATCTGCTCAGCGCGAGTGATACGCCGCTAACGAATGGCGTTGCAGTGGTGCGGCTGGAAGAGTTGTATTCATTTCCTGCCGATGAACTGCGCGACGTGCTGGCAGGCTACCCCAATCTTCAGGAAATCATCTGGTTGCAGGAAGAGCCGGAGAACATGGGCGCCTGGCGCTATGTCGCGCCGCGATTGCGTGAACTGATCGGACCCGATCTGACCCTGAGTTATGTCGGAAGACCGGCATCGGCGAGCCCATCGGAAGGATCGCTGGCGCTCCACCTGATTGAGCAGCAGCGCCTGATCGCCGAAGCGCTGCGCGCACCGGCGGTTGAGCAGTATCACTAAACCACGAGGACAGTATGGCAGTCGAAATCAAGGTCCCAACCCTGGGGGAATCGATCGTCGAAGCTACAGTTGGGGCATGGCGCAAACATGAAGGCGACCCGATCGCCGCTGGCGAGGTGCTGGTCGAACTCGAAACCGATAAAGTGACCGTCGAGGTGGCGGCGGAGGAGGCTGGGGTTCTGAGCCGCATTCTCAAACCTGATGGCGCTGTGGTGACCATGGGCGAAACCCTGGGGGTCATTACGGAAACCGCAGCAGCGCCTGTTGCAGCGCAGCTGCACGATGGCGCATCTGAAGCTAGAGTGATGGCTACGCCGGTCGCTCGCCGGGTCGCGGAGACGCAGGGCGTGAACATTGCCGCCATCCCCGGCAGCGGTCCCGGCGGACGGGTGACGAAAGAGGACGTGCTCAAACGCGAGGGGACGCACCGTCCAGCACCGACAGACCATGCTCCGCCGCCACCACCAGTCTCCCCACCAGCGCCAACACCGACGCCTGCAGCAGTCTCCGGCGAAGAACGCCGCGAGGAGCGCATCCGTATGAGCCGCCGGCGCCAGACAATCGCCGCGCGCCTTGTCGAAGCGCAGCGCACGGCAGCGATGCTTACCACGTTCAACGAGATCGATATGAGCGCCGTCATCGATCTGCGCAAGCGCCACCGCGATCAGTTTCGCGAGCGCCATGGCATCGGTCTCGGTTTTATGTCGTTCTTCACGAAAGCGGTTATCGGCGCGCTGAAGGCCTTCCCGCTGCTCAACGCCGAAATTCGCGGCGACGACATCATCGTCAAGCGCTACTACGACATCGGGATCGCCGTCAGCACCGACGAAGGACTGGTGGTGCCGGTCTTGCGCGATGCAGATCGCCTCAGTTTTGCGGAGATCGAGCGCGGCATCGAAGAACTGGCGCGCCGCGCGCGTGAATCGAAACTGACGATCGCCGATCTGCAGGGAGGCACCTTCACCATCACCAATGGCGGCATCTTCGGCTCATTAATGTCCACGCCCATTCTCAACACGCCACAGGTGGGCATCCTGGGCATGCACAAGATCCAGGAACGTCCGGTTGCGCTCAACGGTCAGGTTGTCATTCGCCCGATGATGTATGTTGCCCTCTCCTACGATCACCGCATCATCGACGGGCGCGAGGCGGTATCGTTTCTGGTGCGGGTGAAAGAACTGGTGGAAGATCCGGAGCGCCTGTTGCTGGAGGGATGACAAGCTGGCGTCGAACGTTGTATGTGAAACGGTCGACGCCCTTCACCTCAAAATCTGAGCAACTGCAACGAGAAACAGGAGTTGCACGATCACCGAGGCGCCCTGGAGCAGGCGCGCGCCAGGCGGCAGACGCCGGTACAGCGCCAGACCAGCTGCCATGTTGAGCAGGCTGAGACCGAATGCTGCCAGAGGCAAAAAGAGGGTTTGGTGGCGCGGACGCAACTCGGCAAGTTCGCCGGTTGCATCGAAGCGCATCTCCACGAATGGCGCAAGTGATGGGTAGGCGACGGCGATGAGCCCCAGCGCCAGCAGATTGATCATGACCGCCGCCACAATCAGCGCCAGCACCGTTCCATCGCGCCAGAACGCATAGTGGAACGCCCGACTGTACTCCAACGACGGCTGCATTGGTTGGGTTGCGCCCAGACTCCGGCGCTGTTCGAGGTCCTGGACGAACGCCTCCGGGTCCTCGGGCGACACCGCATAGGCGGCATCGGTCGTGTAGATAATCAGGCATTCACGCGGCGGTTGCGTCGCATACAGGTAGAGTGGCGTTTCACCGGCAAACGCGCGCCCCCAATACGTCCCTACCTGTTGAAATAGACCCAGGGGCAGGAAGACCGGACCGGACCCAAGATCAATCGTCACGATCCGATCGATCGGGATGATCGCCCGATTGCCTGCCCAGTGGATATACAACCCGTTACGGTCGATAGCGTAGGTCAGCGTCAGAGCTGCAAGCCACCGATGCGCCGCCCATATCGCCACAAGCAAGCTAACTATCAACAGCAGCAGCAAACCGAACGCACCGATGTCAATCCGCCACTGTTCAGGGCTGCCGCTCAGGCGCAGAACCAGCCCGACGACCGCGACGACAATGCCGCCAAGCGCGAGTATCAGCAGTCCGAGCGCCAGCCATCGCCCGTGAGCAGCCTGTGGTTTCCAGCGTCTCATGGGTGCATCCGCTGCTCCGCGTGGTACAACATCGGCGTCCTGCGCCAGGGTGGAGAACACACCCTGCCTTTATGGAGTCGGAGTTGCAACAGGCGTCCCCTCGGGCGGACTGGTCGTTCCCGTCGGTGTTGGCGTCGTCCCGGGCGTCCCTTCGATCGGAACACCAGTCTCGGTTGGCAGTGGCAACGGTGTTGGCGTCGGTTCACCCCCCAGATCCACCGTTGGCGCCGGAGCAGGCGTACCGGTCGGCAACGGCGATGGCGTCGGCACAAGGGTCGGGAAGCGCTGGATGCTGATCGCCGCGCGCTGTTCGTCGAGCCAGCGTTCGAACGCTTCAGCCCGCGCCCGATTGAGCTGCACCTCGCGCGAGTCGACCGTGCGGCGCACCAGTTGCACGACATGCCAGCCAAACGATGTGCGCACCGGACCAACAATCTCATTTTCCGCCACATCTGCAATTGCCTGAACGATTGCCGGATCGATCTGCTGACCATCGGTCGTCTTGCCGTCTTTATCGAACAACGGCAACGTTCCACCCGTCTCTTTTGTATTGTAGTCCTCGGAGCGCGCACGCACCAGTTCAGTGAAATCGGCGACCGACCGCGCCTCTGCCAGCAGCGCCTCAGCTTCGGAGCGGCGCGCAGCAAACGCCCGTTCACGCTCTTCTTCGGTTGCTGTAACCGGAACCGTCACCCTGAGCAGGATATGACGCACCTCAATGCTACTCGGATCGGTCGTCGGCATAAAGGTCGCGTCGGGAACCAATTGCTCCTGCACCTTGCGCGTCAACACCTGACGCAGAAACTGACTCTCCAACCCGCGCCGGAAATCGTCGATTGTCAGATGAATGCGCCGCTGCGGATCGACCCGTCGCATTTCAGCGACATACTCATCGTACAGGCGCTGCAACGCCGTCTGTTGCCGGGCAAGCGCTTCTTCCGGCAGCGGCGTCGGCGACGGAGTCCGGGTCGGTTCTGGCGTTGGCGAAGGGGTTGGCGTCGCCGTCGGACCGGCGGGAGTCGGTGAGGGCGTTCCTGGTTCGGCCGTTGGTTCAGGCGAGTTGGTTGGCGGCAGGGTTGGCGGCAGAATGGCGGTCGGCGTCACAGCATCGGCCGGCGCTGCAAAGTTGGGACCGTACAGATTGATGAACTCCTGCGCCACCTCACCGTCGGTCGCCTGAACACCGAACCGGGTCTGCGCCCCCTGGCGGATCAGTTGCAGATCGATCCATTGCTGCACTAATGCATCATCGACCGGCGCATCGCGCAGAGCGGCGATCTGAGCGTCGATCTGCGGGATCTGATCGAGGAACTGCTGCGCAAACTGCGGACCGAAGGTTGCCAGATAGAGACTCTGCGCAATTGAGCGCGCCGCTTCACCGCGGCGTTCCGCCTCATAATCGCCGCGCGTCAGCGTTACATTCCCGACCTGCGCCACCGGACGACTCGGCAGCCAGACCCGTTCATAGACTAGACCGGCAGCCAGGGCGATCAAGGCAAGCGCCACAACCACCGCTGTGCCGATGACAATGGCGCGCTGGCGACGACGCTCAATCTCGCTCCGACGCAGGTGACGACGTGCGGGGGTTGGTGGTCGTGCGCCTGTTGAGCGCGGCGATTGTGGTTTCCGTTGATTGGATGCCATACAAAGGAAGATCAGTCACACACGCACCGCCACGGTTCATCCGCCCTGCTGACGGATGCAGCGCAGGCAAACGAACCGGGCGGTTCGGCGAGGAACGGATGCGCAGTCGAGTCGATTACGAATGCATGTGCGCTGCAACAAACGGCAGCAGCGCCATGTGGCGCGCCCGCTTGATCGCCACCGTCAGCGAACGCTGGTGACGCGCACAAACACCGGTACGGCGGCGCGGCAGGATTTTGCCGCGCTCGGACATGCAGCGCTGCAGACGCTTGACATCTTTATAGTCCACGACGCGGATCTGATCTGCGCAGAATATGCAGACCTTGCGCCGGGCGCCAAAGCGACGGCGGTTTGCGCCGGCGCTACGACGAGTCTGATCGTCACTCACAAGAAACCTCACCTGAAAGACTAAAACGGAATATCCTCATCACCAATCGCAAAATCGTCCTTCGCCTGTTGCCCACGGGCAGGGGAGCGATGATCCGGGTGCTGATAGGGCGGTTCATCGCCATAGTGCGACGGTTCTCGCGGAGCTCGGCTGTCGAGCATGATCATATCGCTCGCAACCACCTCGGTGCGATAATGCATCACACCGTTCTGGTCCTCCCAATGGCGAGTCTGGAGACGACCTTCAATGTAGACGCGACTGGATTTACGCAGGTGCTCATAGCAGATCTCGGCCAGTTTGTTCCACGTCACAACGTTGAACCACTCCGTCTCCTCGTGCAATTCACCGCTGCCATCCTTCCACTGTCGTCCGGTGGCGACGCTAAAGGTCGTGACAGGACTGCCTCCGGGCGTATGGCGCATTTCCGGATCCTTGCCGAGACGCCCGATGATCATCACCTTATTCAAATCCTTCGCCATTGTTCGTTCCTCTCCCCTTCATAACGAACCAGCGCCTGTCAATCATCGTCGGTTTCCTCGTCCTCATCGACGTCTTCGATGTCCTCCTCGTCCTCTTCAAACTCCTCCGCCTCATCGAGCTCGACGCCATCACGCGCGTCAGCCGGCTCAATCGCAACAGGCGCTGGACTGCGCGTCTCGACCAGCGTCAGCATATAGCGCAGCACCGAATCGTTAAGTTTGAGCAGGCGTTCGAGTTCGGCGATACGGTCCGCAGCCATCTGGAAATGCATCAGCGTATAGTACCCTTCTGTAAACACCCGGCGACTTGCCTCGCCTTCGACATAGGCACGGATCGGGTAGGCAAACTTCCGACGCCCCCAGGGTGGCGCATGGTTGATGGCTGTCACTGTACCGCCAAGGTTGGTAATCGTCTGGGAGACTCGCTCGATGGCGTTGCTGATCTCCTCATCGCCAATACGGATCGGGGGAATAATGAATAGCAGTTCGTAGTCACGACGACGCTCGCGCATTGATCCTCCTCTGGTCTCAGGCCCTCTTTGTCGTTTCCCGCACCATGCGCGGCGGCGCGGTCGCAAGAGAGCAGAAGCGTTCTTCGATTGCAGACGGCGATTATAGCACAGACCAGGCAGACGCGCAATGCCCAAGTTCACGATTTCACGATCAGGGGATTGGGACGTACTCCGAACGGGATGCCGTCCGCGCTTGATGCCCGCCTGCGCCGGCGACGGGGATGATTGACCGGAAGACCATAACGCTCATGTTGATGGTCGCCTCGACAATCCATCCGAGTCGCGGTACACTGCGTTCTATCTCCGTAAACGATTTCACACATAAAAAGACTATGAGCAACGCAGAACATTCCACCTTCCGCATTCTGGGCATCTTTGCCCATCCCGACGACCCGGAGTTCAGCATGGGCGGCAGCGCCGCTCGCTGGGCGGACGAAGGGCACGAGGTGTACTACTGTATCGTGACCGACGGCTCAGCGGGCAGCAATGATCCACAGCAGGACCTTCGTGAACTGGTGCGCATTCGTGAAAAAGAGCAACTCGCTGCAGCGCGCGTCCTTGGCGTGAAAGACGTGTTCTTCCTTGGGTACAAAGACGGCGTACTCGAACCAACCCTGGAGTTGCGTCGCGAACTGACGCGCCTGATCCGTCGTCTCAAGCCAGACCGTGTCGTGTGCGGCGATCCAACCGCGTTCTTTTACGGCGATGAGTATGTCAACCACGCCGATCACCGCGCTGCAGCCGAAGCTGCCGTCGCTGCCGTATTCCCCAGCGCCCCGACTCGCCCGATCTTCCCGGAACTGCTCGCCGAAGGTCTGGAGCCGCATCAGGTCAAAGAGTTGTACATCACAACCGATCAGGCAGGACCGCATACCGTGTATGTGGACATTTCCTCCACCATCGCGCGTAAGATCGAAGCACTCCGTTGCCACGCCAGTCAGGTGCAGGTCGGCGACGGGCAGTGGCTGCGCGATTGGGCGGCGGAAACCGGCAAAGCTGTCGGTCTGGAATATGCCGAAGCGTTTCGCGTGATGCGCCTGGTACGTGAGCATCAGGATGGATCGTAGGAGAAGAGCGCTTTCATGCGCATCAGAAGCCAGACATTCCCTTCCACGCGGTAGCGTCCCGCCAGGTACGCCAGTGTGCCATCCAGCGTACCTCGCGCAATCGCCAACCACACATCCGAGCGGGCATGAATGCTGACATCGGGCGTGTGGAAGACGCCTTCGTGGAATACACACTCCCCGTTGGCGATGTGCAGGTAATAGTCGCCAGGTTCGGCGCCGGTGATACGAAACTGAATGACGGCGCGCAGCTCGCCGGCAGCGCGTGCATCGAATGAAAGCGGCATACCGCGAATGAGATCGCGACAGGTGAGGTTGTCTGGAGGTTTCACGCCTTGCCCTTCACCACTCGTGCGCACTCCGCGCACCAGAGCGCACAGTTCTGCTCCGACCAGCGCCTGCCGCCGCGACGGGGATCGACCAGATAGTAGACCTCGAGCGGAACGCCAGCGATGCCACAACGCTCGCACCTGCCTTCTGCCCGGCAATGAACGCGCCAGTTATAGCGCGGCAGATGCAGGTCGAGCGCCAGATGCACTGTCACGCCGACAGCCAGCGGACGGAGCGGCGACCAGAGGAGCGCCGCGAGCCAGACCAGCGGCAGTGTGACCTGCGGTTCGTGCGCCACCGAGCGTAACGAGCCATACCGTGGTCGTGTGTCGCCGTGCCGGGGCAGCTTGTGACGCCGCCGATCATAGCGCAGCCCTCCCACCGGATTCCAGTCGCCGCTCCGCAGCGCGTACAGCAAGAAATGGTCGATATCCAGCGCCACGCCGCCGAGGATCGTGAGCGCAGCGCGGCGTGGTGAGCGCGGGTAGAGCGCCAGACCGGTTACCGCAGATGCCAGAACGTGATCGCGAAAACGCACAAGATGCTCGCTCTCTACGCCCAGCCCAGATCATCCGGTCCTGCAGAACCCTTCTTCGAGACAGAGGATGCTTCCTCGCCTTCCCCATCGACATCCTCTTCCTCGCCTTTTTCTTTACGCTGCAGTTCCTCTTCCAGCATTTCGTCGACCATCGCGTCCCAATCATCGCCCGCTTCTTCGCCGAGTTCCTTCCCCAGTTTCTTTGCCCAGCGCGCAATCGAGCGGGGATCGTTCTCGTCGAGACCGGCGAGCATCGAAGGATCGGCGAGCGCCTCGATGCGCGATTCTTCGGATTTGAGCACTGCCACCCGCGAAATGGCGCGGCGAACCTCCGTAGCGCCGCAACGCGGACAGGCAAGCCCTTCCGGATCGCGGAACCCGTACACAAGTTTCTGGAAACGCCCATTGCACTGCGGGCAGAGATATTCATAGATCGGCATAGTTACGCATCCTCCGACGTTGATGATCCGGCTTGAGCGTTTGATACTGTGCGCTGTGCCAGTTCAGCGCGCAGACGGGCGATCTCCGCTTCCAGCTCGGCGACGCGCGCTTCCGCTGCCTGACGCGCCAGTACTTCCTCATCGGAAGTCGGCAATCGTTCGCCTGTTTGAAGATTATACAAACGCAGCATCGAGTTTTCCTGGCGCAATTCGAGGTTGAGCGTCTCGCAACGCAGCGGACTGCCCGTCATCGGGACGTAGACGCCGTTCACCAGCTTGAAGCCCTGAAGTTGCGGCTTGAGATAGTCGCCGTTCGGATCGAAGATGAAGTACTCCGGCACGCCAAGCGCGGCGTAGATCGCCGGCTTACGCTCGCGGTCATCCTTGCGTGTGCGCCGAGAGGTCACTTCGATGATTACATCGGGCGTCCGCCCGCCTTCCTCCCAGGTTTGAAAGATACGGCGCCGCCGCTGCGGCACACCCAGCACAACAAAAACATCCGGCGCAACGACCGCACGCGGGTTGCCTTCTTCGTAGTAGATGAAAAGGTTGCCGGCCACATAAGCCACGGTAGAGCGCAGAAACCACTTGAGAGCGAAGATGAGATCGGTCATCAAGTCGCAGTGCAGGTCGGTCTCGCCCATTGGTTTGCCGTCGCTCTCTGGATAGTGGACGCGCCGCAGGCGCGCTGGTCGTTCCAGTGTCGTCATAGGCGCACCTCTCCCTTTCCTTCCACCTGTTTCAGAGCGCGGATCGCCAGCGGCAGACGTGGCAGCAGGTCGCCGGCGAGCGCCCCCATATCCCCGAGTTCGTCGCGCACCATGCGACCGGCGGCGCTGTGGAGATAGACGCCCAGCGCGGCAGCATCGAATGGCTTCAACCCTTGTGCTATCAGACCCGCGATGGCCCCCGCCAGAACATCGCCGGTTCCGGCAGTCGCCAGCGCCGGGTTGCCGCCATCATTCACCCGCACCCGCCCTTCCGGGTCGGCGATGACCGTCGTTGCTCCCTTAAACACAACGATCTGCTTCCAGCGTGCGGCAGCGTCCTTTGCTACATCAACCGGATGATCGGCGATCTGCTCGACGCCAAGCAAACGACGCATCTCGCCGGGGTGTGGAGTCAGCACACACCTACCGTGCGGCAGGCGATCCCAGATCGTGGCAGGCACGACCTCCGCTGTCTCAGGATGATGGATCAGGTCTGCCAGAATATTCAACCCATCGGCATCAACGACCGTGAACGGCAGTTCTGGTCGTTGTTTGACGGCTGCTTTCTCACTACCTGCCGTTGCGATGCGGAAGCCAATCTGCCCGCGATGGCGCGGCGATTGTAATCCGAGCAACCGCTCGAAGAAGGCGCGCGTCGCTTTTTCGCGCCCCAGGCCCGG
>JBEPYG010000022.1:0-5422 GCA_041641515.1 Roseiflexus sp. | reverse complement strand
GGCTGCGGTCTCACCGAGCACCCCCCATTCGGCTTCGGGTAGCGGATGGAGCGTTATTTCGGGCAGGCGCCCCGGGCCATACAGCTGGCTGCGCCCAACCGCGAGAGTCACCAGCCCGGCGCCAACACGCGCAGCACCCGCGCTCGCCAGCGCTGCCGCCCCCGGATAGTTCACCGATCCGGCGACCACAAGCGCTTTGCCGAACGTGCCCTTGTGCGAGTCCGGCGGTCGAGGCGGCAGGAGCGACCGCGCCAGTTTCTCGTCGATCAGTTCAGCCATGATACCCTCCAGATCAGCCGGCGAAAGTCCGATATCGACGCTACGCAGTTCGCCGGCGTATGCCCGCGCCGGGTAGACGATCAACCCACGTTTGAGAGGACCGGTTGAAACGGTCAGATCGGCGCGCACCGCATCGCCGAGCACTGCCCCGCTATCGGCATGCACACCGGTGGGAACGTCCACTGCAAGCACGAAGGGCGAGTTCATCCGGGTGCGTTGCGCAGTCACCGTATTCAGCGTCGCAATGATCGTCGCCAGTTCGCCTTCAACCGCACGACTGGCGCCATAGCCGAGCAGCGCATCGATCACCAGGTCGCTGTTGGCAATGACGGATTGTAATGCCCGACCCTGAGGATCATCAGTGGAGCGCATTTCGGGTATAGCGCGTTCGCGACACAGACGCCAGTTCTCGTCACCGGCAGCGTCACTCCGCCGCCAGAGGTAGAGTGTGACCTGCACGCCAGCATCGTGCAGCAGGCGCGCCGCCACCAGTCCATCGCCGCCGTTGTTGCCAGGACCGACCAGCACCAGCGCGCGACAACCGGCAGGGTTGCCGAGCACTTCGAGCGCCACCCGCGCCACCCCAGCGCCAGCCTGCTCCATCAAACCCGACCAGGTCGCGCCGCGAGCGACTGCCGCTTCTTCAATGGCGCGCATTTCTCCTGCAGTAACGATCTTGCTCATCGTTTCGAGAACACGCCCAGAGTCCGTCCAAAAACAGCACGTCTGCGGTCACTGCACAACGTACAGACGCCAAAGCAATCGTTCAGCGAGCAGCACGATCGCTGCGCCTGCAAGACACCCAACAAACAGGCGCTTACTTGATTCGTTCGATGTACTCGCCGGTGCGCGTATCGATCCGCACGTAATCGCCCTGATTGACAAAGGCGGGAACCGAAATGACCGCGCCCGTCTCGAGCGTAACCTGCTTGTTGACGTTGGTCGCCGTATCGCCACGCACTGCAACGCTCGCTTCCGTCACCTGCAAGGTCACGAACAGCGGCGGTTCAACACCCAGAATCTTGTTGTCATCGTAGAACAGGATGTCCGCCATTTCATTCTCTTTGAGAAACTTTGCCGGTTCGCCGATCAGGTCTTCCGCCACCTCGATCTGCTCGAACGTTTCGGTGTCCATGAAGTGGAAGATATCGCCCTCGCGGTAGAGGAACTGCATCGGACGCTTTTCAACGCGCACAATGTCGATTTCGGCGCCGGCGCGCACCCGCTCTTCGATAGTCTTGCCGGTCTCGATGTTCTTCAGTTTCATGATCACCATGGCGCGCCAGTTGCCGGGGGCATGGTGGTAGAACTCCACCACGCGGTGCAGCTGGCCATTATGGCGGATGATCATATTCGTGCGTAGATCTGATGTTGTCGCCATTCTCCTGATCTCCACAGAAAGCGCCGCTCGCCCCTGAGCGGCGCCGCATCAATCGGCTGGTACACGATATATGTCAATTATAGCACAGGACGCACCTGTTCACACTTCTCCTGAGAACGAGGGCATCGTGCCCTCGAATGCACAATAAGGGCCGGACGCCCTCGCTTCCAGACTTGCCTTTTTCTCCCGGATGTGAACGCGTACCGCTTTTCTGGGACGCCGTTGCACCATTGCCTGTACATCGGCGCTGCGATCGTCAGTCCAGGCGGATGGCGGTGAACAGCGCACAGTCGATCGCATCGACACAAGTACCCGCACAGCGTGGATGCTCCTCGATCCCGTCAGGTTAGTACAACAACGAGACATCGCTTGATGATCGCACCACAAAGACACGAAGTCCACAAAGTTCACGCTTATGGATCTCACTTTTTTGAGCTCATTGCACTTTCGCAGGTAACGGTTCACGATTGAAGGTTCGGGGGCAGATCCCGCGATCAAGTATTGGCGATGGGAAAGCTTCCGTCATACCATTTTAGATTTTAGAATGCTACGCCTGGCATCACAAAGCCTGAAACCGCATATGGCAATGCAGCATTATCAACGATCACCGGTGTACACGCCAAAACATGCCGCCCGCTCCGCCGATGCCGGCATCCATTGTTCACCCCCGGTGTGAACCGTTGCTTCCGTTCCATTGTTTGTCGCACCTGCACGCCCATGCTACAATAGGTGTTGACCGCTCTCATTATGCCGCTCACGAACAGCAACGATGCTGCAACGCAACGCATGCGCCATGCCAGGCGACGCTTATACGCGAGAAAGGGAACGCCATGCACGGCGAATACAAGATTCCTGGTGGAAAACTGGTAGTCATCGATCTCAACGTGACCGATGGCGCATTGCGTGATGTGGTGTTGAGCGGCGATTTCTTCCTCGAACCGGCGGAAGCTCTGGAATGGATGGCAGCAGCGCTCGAAGGTCTCCCGGCAGACACGCCGGTCGAGACGATCGCTGCGCGGGTGCGCGACGCAGCAACGCACGCCGAATTGCTTGGCATTACGCCGGAGGGAGTCGCTGAAGCAGTGCGCCGTGCTCTTCAAGGAGGTGCGCAATGAGCACACAATCGTCATCGCCCTGGCGCGCCTACGACTGGCAGTTGATCCAGAGCGCGCCGATCACCCCGATTATGCACATGGCGCTCGATGAAGCGCTGCTGGAAGAAGTCGCCGCCGGACGGCGCCCACCGACGCTGCGTATCTGGGAATGGGCCGCCAGCGCCGTTGTGATCGGGCGCTTCCAGTCGCTGCGCAACGAAGTCGATCTGGACAATGCGCGGCGTTATGGGGTGCAGGTCGTCCGGCGGATTACCGGCGGCGGCGCGATGTTCATTGAACCGGGAAATACCATCACCTACTCGATCTATGCCCCGGTTGACCTGGTGGCGGGAATGAGCACAGTTGAGTCATACGCCTTCTGTGACCGCTGGGTGCTCGATGCGCTGGCGTCGCTCGGCGTCGAGGCGTGGTACCAGCCGATCAACGACATCACATCGGCAGCGGGGAAAATCGGCGGTGCGGCGCAAACGCGGCGTAACGGCGCGGTGCTCCACCACGTGACGATGGCGTATGACATCGACAGCGCCAGAATGATGGAAGTGCTGCGGATCGGGCGCGAGAAACTGAGCGACAAAGGGATCGCCAGCGCCGCGAAACGGGTCGATCCGCTCCGTCGTCAGACGGGACTGCCACGCACGGCAATCATCGAGCGTATGATCGACACCTTCCGCACACAGCACGGACTGACCGACTCTTCCATCACTCCAGAGGAATGGCAGATAGCCGGACAGCTGGTCGAAACAAAATTCGGCACGGAGGAGTGGCTGCGAACGGTACCCTGATCGGGGAATGACAGGGATTATTCCTCGAACCCGACCGCATCGGCGACGATGTAGAGCGGGCGTTGCTTGACCTCATCATAAATGCGGCCCAGGTATTCGCCAAGAATGCCGAGAAAGACCAGTTGCACGCCGCCCATGAACAGCACCGCCACCAGCGTCGTCGCCTGACCCAGCAGTTCATTGCCGAGCAGACGCAGAACAATAACCGCAATGATACCGAGCAACCCGAGCGCCGCCACGCCAAACCCCACGTAGGTCGCCAGTTGCAGCGGCAGATACGAAAACGCGGTAATACCGTCCATTGCAAACTTCAGCATCTTACGCAGCGGATATTTCGTGACCCCTGCCTTGCGCGCATCACGCTTGTAGGTGACGCCAGTCTGCTTGAAGCCGACCCACACCGACAACCCGCGCATGAAGCGGTGATGCTCGCGCATCGATTTGAGCGCATCGACCACCTTGCGATCCATCAGACGGAAATCGCCGGTGTCGGCGGGGATGTCGACGCTGGTAATCTTGCGAATGAGGCGGTAGAAGAGGGAAGCGGTGGCCAGTTTAAACGCCGTTTCGCCCTCACGCTCGGAGCGCACGCCGTAGACGAGTTGATACCCCTCGCGCCAGCGGGCGATCATGTCCACAATGACTTCCGGCGGATCCTGCAGATCGGAGTCGATGACGGCGACCGCTTTGCCACGCGCGTAGTCGGTGCCGGCAGTAATAGCGATCTGATGCCCGAAGTTGCGTGAAAAGTTAATCACCTTGACACGCGGATCGCGTTCGTGCAGTTCCAGCATGATCTGAAGCGACCGGTCACGCGACCCGTCGTTGACCAGCACGATCTCGAATGGCTCACCCAGCGGCTCGATGGCCGCCACAACACGACGGTAAAACTCCGGCAGCAACACCTCTTCGTTGTATACCGGCGCTACAATCGAAAAGGTGGGGCGCTCTGCATCAATCACGCGCTGCTCACGGGGATGCGCCTGCGCCACGGGTTCAACGAAGGTCATATACGGATGGTCTCCTGAAAAGGGGTCCTTTCCGGTTAGCACGCCCATGCTCATCGTCGCGCCCTTTCATTGTAGCATATGCCTGACCTGATTGTGGCATATGGGTGTGACGCTAGGATGATGAAGCGGAGGGCTGATAATGTGATATTCGTCATCTACGACGTTCACACTGGCGTCAATTCTTCCCAGTTGGGACCTTTTTCTATGTCAACGCGCAGCGGAACCGCGAACGGCGGTTGCATATCGCGCAACACCCCTTCCATCTGATCGCGCACCAGTTCCACCACTTCCTGCACCTCGGCTTCCGGCGCTTCGAAGATCAGTTCGTCATGAACCTGGAGCAACATACGGGTGCGCAGCCGGCGGTGGCGCAGTTCGGCGTCAACCGCAATCATCGCCAGTTTCATGATGTCTGCCGCAGTAGACTGGATAGGATGGTTGATCGCTTCGCGTTCGGCAGCCTGGCGGCGTGGCCCGGAGCTGCGCAGGTCGAACATCGGGCGGCGACGACCGAAAAGCGATTGCACATACCCTTCGTTCCTTCCGGTCTCCAGTGTGCGGTCGATGTAGTCGCGGATGCGAGGAAACTCATTGAACAAGCTGTCGATCAGCGCGCGCGCCTGCTCGCGCGAAATGCCCAGGCGCTGCGCCAGCCCGAAGGGACTGATGCCGTAAATGACGCCGAAGACGACGGTTTTGGCGATCCGTCGCTGGTTTTTATCCACTGCGCTGAAGCCGACGCCGAACAGACGGGAGGCGGTGGCGGCGTGGATGTCGCGCCCTTCGATGAAGGTTTGGATCAGGTTTGGATCGCCAGTCATATGTGCGAGCACACGTAACTCGATCTGCGAATAG
>JBEPYG010000021.1:15035-26066 GCA_041641515.1 Roseiflexus sp. | reverse complement strand
GCGCTGCGCAGGCGCCACGGACGTCGGAACATGGTCAGATGTTGAACAGAAAATGGCACACATCGCCATCCTGCACGATGTACTGCTTTCCTTCCATCCGCACGTGCCCGTGTTTGCGCGCTTCAGCCATACTACCGGCGCGCGCCAGATCGTCGAAAGCGACGACTTCGGCGCGGATGAAGCCGCGTTGAATATCGGAGTGGATGACGCCGGCAGCTTCGACAGCCGGCGTACCGCGGCGGATCGTCCAGGCGCGCACCTCATCAGGACCGGCGGTGAGAAAACTGATGAGCCCCAGCAGTTCATAGGAGAGCGCAATCACCCGGTTGCGCGCCGGTTCGTCGATTCCGAGATCATCCATGAAGGCGCGCGCCTCCTCTTCGTCGAGCTGGGCAAGTTCCGCCTCGATCTTGCCGCAGAGCGTCGCCACGCCGCTCCGTCGATGCTCGTAGCGGATCGCCGGCGGATGCTGGAGGTGTTCCTCACCAATATTGATTGCCAGCAGCAACGGTTTGGCAGTGAGGAACTGATACCCGCGGAGCAGGCGTTCCTCTTCGGCGGTCAGATCGAGGTCGCGAATGGGGGTGCCGCTCTCTAGTGCCGCCTGAATGCGCACCAGCGCATCACGTTCAACAATCCGCGTCTCGCGTTCCTTTGCCGGCATCTTGCCGATCTCGGCGTTCAGACGCGCCAGACGACGTTCGATAATTGCAAGATCGGAAAAGGCGAGTTCCAGATCGACCGCCTCGATGTCGCGGACCACATCGATGCTGCCGTCAGGATGCGGCACCGTTTCGTTCTCGAATGCGCGTACAACATGGAGCAGCGCGTCGGCGCCACTGATGTAGTTGAGTACAACGGGCGGCAAACCGCCGCTTTCGCGTGCGCCGCTGCTCAACCCGCCAATATCGATATACTGTACATCGGCGCAGGTGACTTTCCTGGGGTTGAACATCCGTGCCAGCACCTCGAGGCGTGGATCGGGCACCCTGACCGTTGCTAGGTTGGGAGTCAGCTGCCCAGAACTATATGCGGTCGTTTCCGCCGTGCCACCGGTCAGTGCGTTGAAGACCGTGGTTTTACCGCTGTTGGCAAGTCCAATAATTGCAATTTTCATGAAAGTGCCATAGTTATATGCTCTGGTATGTGTATCAGTATAGTATACCTGTCTGGTTGCGGCAAGCGTCGTTGGACGCAGCGTAGTAATCCATGCCGCGCACCGTCGCGGTTTTGACCAAAGCTTAACTCCGTGCTACTTTCACCTCGCCTGCGGTTCGGCTATAATGGTAGGAGAGCGGCAACCGGCGACAGAGGCTACTACAGAAGTGAAGTTTTTGTTATGTTCTGGTGCGAAGGGTGCGTAACTTCAAACAGCCTCATCGCGTTGGTATTGAATAGGCAACCTGTTCTTACCAGCGACGGCAGAAGCATCAGCGTCTACCGGGGTGGTTGAGGAATATGGTTGCTGATGCAAACGTCGAACTTCCATCGATCGTTGCTCGCGCTCAGGCGGGTGATGAGGCGGCGTTCGGCGAGTTGTACGCCAGGTATGCCAGGTATATCTTGCGCTACATGTATGTACGGACACGCGAACCGGAACTGGCGCAGGATCTGACGCAGGAAGTGTTCATTCGCGTGATCAAAGGCATCGGCGGGATGCAATATCGTGGCGAGAAAATGTTTCTTGGCTGGCTGTACACCATTGCAGGGAATGTTCTGATCGGTCAGTCGCGGCGGCGGCAGATATTCACGTCCTCGCTCGATAATACAATGGATATGACCGACCCGCGCGGGCAGGAAGCGGTGTCATCGTTGTTCGAGCGCCTCTCGCTGCAACACGCAATTGCACAACTCACCGCCGAACAGCAGCACGTATTGATGTTGAAGTTTTTTGGCGATATGACTAACCAGGAGATTGCAGCAACGATCGGCAAAACCGAGGGCGCAGTCAAGGCGTTGCAGCATCGTGCTATTCAGGCGTTACAGCAGATTCTCAATCAGGAATCTGCATCTGCTGAGTCGCTGATGGTCCGTGCGGTTGGCGGGGCAGATGCATCCTGATAACTATCCGCATACGTCGCGGTTGTGGTGAATGATGGTTCGTCGCAGTCAACAACTTGCGGTTCAAGATGCGTTCGATGAGGCGCTTGATCGTTTGTTGAGCGGCGCGCACATCGATGAATGCCTGGCGCGCTATCCGCAACTCGCTGCAGATCTCGAACCATTGCTGCAGGTGGCAGGTATGGTGCGCGCTGAGGCGGCGTTGCCCCTGCCGCCGGAACTGGAACGCTGGCTGCCAACCGGAGCTCAGGAGTTTGCTGCAATTGCCGGTCAGATGCTCGCACAGCAGCGTAGAACCCGGCATCTGCTGCGTCCTCTCCGCAAAGCTGCGGTTCAGCGCGTGCTGGCAGGCGCTCTGGTGCTCACTGTTCTGCTGGCATCGGTCGATACGGCGTCTGCACAGAGTCTGCCTGGCGACCCGTTGTATGCTTGGAAAGTGACGCGCGAGGACCTGACCCTCTCCATCACCTCCGACCCGGTGCAGCGCAGCAAATTGCACATCGATTATGCCCGCCGACGTATGCTGGAAATCGAGATGCTGATTGCCAGCAACGATACGGTCGATCTGCAAGTGCTCGAAGAACCGCTCGCCATCCTGTCTGTACACGTTCGTGGTGCGGTGGTGGAAAGTCGTCAGATCGGTATCGCAGATGTTTCAGATGATGTGACTGTGCTGATCGATGAGGTGCAGGCGACACTGTCCCAGCTTGCCTCAAAGGTTCCAGATGCGAATCCGCTGATCGGCGCCGTGCAGGGGCAGATCGAATCCGTGAGAGAACCGGCAGCACTGCCCCCTTCCACTGCGATTCCGCTGTCATCGTCCACGCCGGAATCAGCAACGCAAACCCCGGCATCTGTCGATGCACCGACTCCGCCATCCGCTGATGCGCCGCTTATGGATCCGACTGACGTTATTCCCGCGATTGATGCAGATACGGTACCTGACAGGGATACTCAGGCTATCGCGACCCCGCCGCCAACCGCTCGCCCTCCGCGTCCATCGCCGACCCCGGCGCAGAGTGCGCCAATTGTCACCAGTACACCATTGCCGACCCGCACGCCTGTGTCCGGGTCTCCTACGTCTACGCCGTCGCCCTCTTCAACCGCAACATTGACGGTTGAACCGACAGAGGTTCTGCCTACCCATACGCCGTTGCCTACATTGACTCCGTCGCCAACACTGACGCCGCCGCCAACAGCGACCCGTATTCCTCCCACTGAGCCGCCACTGGCGAGTTCAACACCGCAACCGCCGCCAACGGCGCGCCCGCCGCGCCCAACAGCGACGCCGCGCCCGACGGAGACGCCAACCCCGTTGCCGACGGCAACGCCGACCGAGACGCCAACCCCGTTACCGACGGCAACGCCGACCGAGACGCCAACCCCGTTGCCGGCGGCAACGCCGACCGAGACGCCAACTCCGTCACCGACAGATCAGCCAAATACGCCGCCCGACCTCGCCGACGCATCCAGCACTCCAACCTTAACGCCAGGTGCGTCTGGCAGCGGCGACGAAGATGCGCTCGATAGCGCTTCCCCCAATCGGGCTGCGCCGTAAAGCTCTGTTGTTATCACCAATCTCCGGGTAGCGCGGAACCCTGTATAATGGATCCCTGTTCTCATGCTCACGATGCTTCTTCTGTACGTTTATGACGCTGACATTCGAAATCGAGGCGCGCGACCCGCATAGTCGCGCCCGCGCCGGACGGATCACAACCGCACACGGAGTCATCGAAACGCCGGTGTTCATGCCGGTTGGGACACGTGGCTCGATCAAATCGCTGACCCCTGACGAGGTGCATGACCACGGCGCACAGATCATTCTTGGGAATACCTATCATCTCTACCTGCAACCCGGCCACGAGTTGATTGCGCGCATGGGAGGGTTGCATCGTTTCATGGGGTGGGAAGGACCCATTCTGACCGATAGCGGCGGGTTTCAGGTCTTCAGCCTGGTATACGGCGGTATTGCCGATGAGATCAAGGGACGACGCCCTACTCAACAGGTGCAGCCTGGCATGGTCAGGGTCACTGATGATGCAGTGATTTTCAAATCGTACATCGATGGTTCGACCCACGTCTTTACCCCTGAACGCAGCATCGAAATCCAGAAGGGTATCGGCGCCGATATTATCCTCTGCTTCGATGAATTGCCGCCGTTTCACGCCGGGTACGATTACACCGCTCGTTCGCTGGAACGCACCCATGCCTGGGAACGACGCTGTCTGATATTCCATCAGGAAACACGCATGCGCGGGCTGCCGTTTGTGCCGCCGAATCCTGATCAGGCGCTGTTCGGTATCGTTCATGGAGGGGTCTTTCCCGACCTCCGGCGAGCAAGCGCCGAGTATCTGCGCGAACTCTCGTTCGATGGGTTGTGTATCGGCGGCTCGCTTGGCGGCGACAAGGAACAAATGCGTGCAGTCGTGGATATGACCGTGCCGCATCTGCCCGACCATCTGCCGCGTCATCTGCTGGGCATTGGTGATGTTGATGATCTGATCGAATGCGTGGCGCGCGGCATCGATATGTTCGATTGTGTCAGTCCGACACGTCTCGGTCGGCACGGGACGGCGCTTGTGCGCGATATGTCCACGCCCTCTGCGGAGCGGCGCTGGAGGCTGAATGTTGCCAATGCGGCCTTCCGCGATGACCAGGAACCGCTTGACTCGTGGTGTGATTGTTATACGTGTCGGCGCTATTCACGCGCCTACATTCACCACCTGTTTCGCGCGCAGGAGTTGCTCGGCATTCGGCTCGTCAGTCTGCACAATGTCGCCTTTCTGCTGAAGTTGATGCGCGACATTCGCCAAAGCATTCGTGAGGGGCGCTTCGCTCAACTACGCGCCGAATGGCTCGGAGAGTGAACATTGACCAGAACCTGTTACGGGGTCTATAATGGCATGCTGGTGCAGAAAGGTTGGCGCTGCAGCAAGGAGCGCAGACGAGGGAAACGTTGCGGGATCGTGTGTATCGTCGTGAAGCGATTATCATTCGACGATCCGATATTGGTGAAGCGGATCGGGTGCTGACGATTCTGACGCCGTCTGGCAGACAGCGTGTTATCGCGAAGGGCGCGCGCAAGACTCATAGTCGCCTGGCAGGGCATATCGAACTGTTTACCCATACTATCCTGATGCTGGCGATTGGGCGCAATCTGCATATCGTGACGCAGAGCAGTCCGCTGGACCGCTTCGAGCGTTTGCGCACCAACCTGGAACGTATCGGCGCTGCATATTACGCCGCCGAATTGATGGATCGCCTGATCGAAGAAGAGAGTGAGAACAGGCGCGCTTTTGATCTGCTGCTCGGCGCCTTACGCGCGCTCGATGCCGGCGCTGCCATTGATCCGACGCTGCGCGCCTATGAGTTGCATCTGCTGGACGCGCTGGGATACCGTCCACAGTTGCACGAATGCGCTGTATGTGGGGTGACGCTGACCGAAGCGACAGACCGGTTCAGTCCGGCTGCGGGTGGTGCGCTCTGCCCACGGTGCGCCAGCGCCGATCGCCAGGCGCTGCCGATGAGCCTGCCGGTCTTCAAGTTGCTGCGCTATCTGCAGGTACAGCCGCCAGAGATTGCAGGCGAGCTGCGTTTGTCAGCCGCCACACGCGCCGAGGCGGAGTCGTTGCTGCGCGCCTGCCTGCGCCATATTCTGGAACGCGACCTGCGTTCGCTGACATTCCTCAACGATGTGCGACAGCATCCTGAATCCTCCTTGTCTGTTGAACCAACCGGGGCTCAAGGAGATGACGATGAACGCGATTGATACCCTCCTGGGGCGCGGTGAACGTGTGCGCTACATCGGTCGGCAACATGTCTTTGTGTTGATCGGGAATGTGCTGACCGAATTGTTGCTGATCGGCGTCTTGATTGCCGCTGGCGTCGTCTCACAGGTGGCGTTTCCCGACAAAGTGCTCGCTGGAATGGAAGTTGGCGTTCTGGTGTTGATTGTCTGTGTGATTATCAGCATCCTCGTCCTCGGCAGCGCTTTTCTCGATTATCTGCGCTGGTCGAAGGAACAGTGCGTGGTGACTGACAGGCGTGTTATTCTGCTGCGCGGCATCTTCAACATCAAAGCGATCGATATCCCGGTCGAGAAGATCAACGAAGTGGAATTGCGCCAGAGCTGGATAGGACGTCTCTTGCATTTTGGCGATATCGTGATCGTTACCGCCTCTGAGTCGGGTGTCACTCAATGTCGCAGTCTTTCCGACCCGCAGGGGTTCAAGCGCGCTCTGGATGATGCGCGCTATCATATCGAACGGAACTATGCGTATATCGATTCGCACGATATCGATGCCTACCTCGACCTAGAGGACGCACTGCTCGATGAAGTCGATGTTGATCGCGTTTCGCATGCGCTGCAACACTTGGTGGATATGCGCAAGCGCGGGCTGATCTCGCGCGAAGAGTTCGAGGCAAGAAAACGGGAATTGCTTAGTCGCTTGTAGTCGCGTCATTCGGACATGTCGAATGACGCAGGGAAAACACAGTGAACGACCTTTTGACACAGATGGAACATGCACGTTCAACCATCGCTGCGCATACGAGCATCGTACCACGTATTGCGATCATTCTTGGATCGGGGTTGAGTGCATTGGCAGATTATATCGATGATCCTGCGGTTATTCCCTACGCCGCCATCCCCGGCTTTCTTCCAACCACGGTTGCCGGTCATCGTGGTGAGCTGGTCATCGGCATGCTGGAAGGTCAACCGGTTGCTGTGATGCGGGGACGGTTCCACTTTTACGAAGGTCACTCGATGCAACAGGTGACGTTTCCGGTGCGGGTGCTGCATGCGCTTGGTTGCACGACGCTCCTGGCGACCAATGCCGCCGGCGGGTTGCACGCCGACTGGCACGTCGGCGATTTGATGCTCATCACCGACCATATCTTTCTGCCGGGTCTGGCAGGCCATCATCCGTTGCGTGGTCCAAACGATGATCGTCTGGGTCCGCGGTTTCCGGCGATGGTCGGCGCCTACGACCGTGGGTTGCTGGCGCTGGCGCGTGGCGCCGCAGATCGTCTGGGCATCCCGTTGCGCGAGGGGGTCTACCTGATGCTGTCGGGTCCTGCCTTCGAGAGCGGCGCCGAATTACGGATGTGTCGTCTGCTTGGCGCTGATGCGGTTGGGATGTCCACCGTTTCAGAGGTGGTCGTGGCGCGGCATATGGGAATGCGCTGCATGGGGCTTTCGCTGATCACTAACCTGGCGTTGCCAGACGGCCCGCCTGCCAATCATCAGGAAGTGCTTGATGCCGGCGAAGCGGCGCGACCAAAAGTTGCTGCGTTGATCCGCAGTATACTCGCCCACATTGATCGCGCCGCTACCACCCCCACGTCCCCGGACCGCCCTTGAACGGTCCGACGATGTCCGAGGTGATCCAGCCGCCGTAGAAATCGCCCTCCTGCGCGACGACCTGTTCATCATCGATGTAACAGGCATCCACGCGGCTCGGATAGAATGCAACATACCCGGCAAGCGCCTCATATCCGGGTGAAGGTTGGGCGTAGGACCATGCGGCATTCCCGGCGCGCCGTTCGCCAACCTGCACGGTGAAATACCCGGCCATGCCTTTGAATTCGCAAAACGACCGCTTATCGGTTGGCGTCAGATATTCCATCCGAATATCTTCCGGTGGAATATAGTATGTTGGCGGGTGACTCGTCTCCAGCACCCGTAGTGCGCGACGAGTGTCGGCAATGGTTACGCCGCCGAAGACTACCCGTACTCGACGTGATGTCGGTTCGACGCGCGGCGGACGCGGGTAGTCCCAGACTGACTCCTGCCCCGGACCCGGAGGAATGCGACGTGTCGGTCTCATACCGCGCTCCTTGCCGAGATGGCGGTGTCTTTGGTTTGTTCCTCCGCCGGTTGCAGCGTCATCCGGGTGGCCGCAACCTCCTCGACCCGCGAGCGACTCCAGGGCATCGGATGGTACTGAACGTTGAGCCAGGGCTGTACAAAGTCACTGTAGTGACGGCTCCCCGGATGCCCCGATTGACCGGTCGGCTGAATGCTCTGACTGCGATCCCAGTCGGACGTGTCGCAGATCTGCCGGTATGATGGCGCAATATAGAACGGCGGCCCGGCAAATTCACGCGGCAGGTATCCCATGTTCACCGTGTCGAGATCGCCGCCGGTCGGGAATGGTCCCCGGTTGAAGATCGCCGCCAGTGCAGGCAGCGAGCCGAGCGGATGGCGAATGGTCAGGGTATGGATGCGCCCGTAGCGCCAGGTTGTAACATCATCGCCGAGTTCGGCGCGCAGTTCTGCAAGCGTCGCGTTCCAGGCGGCGGTGAGGATCTCATCGGCGGTGCGTTCGCCGCAGCAACGGTCATCCCGCTCGATCAGGCTGCGAAGCAGGCGTGGAAACGTCCGATGCGCCATGTCGCGACCGGGCAGCGTTGCGAACGCGCCCAACCCGACTGTACTGTTGAATGCTTCGGCGGCATCGGCGTAGACAGTGCTCAACAGGCGTTCGCGCAGACGTGCATAGATCGTGCCGCCGACGCTATCGGCGCTCAACTCCCCATTCCAGGTTGCGAGCGCATCACGCGCCTGCTGCGCCAGCGGTTCATCAGCAGGCAGGCGCCCGGCAAGTGCTGCCAGTTCCAGACCGGGCAGACTGCGGACGTCGGCGTGGATGCGCGCAAACGACTCGGCGTCGTGGCGAGGTGTTTGTTCAATCAATTGCCGAATGCGTTCGGCGCGATAGCCATTGAGCCACTCTGCCGGGAATGGGTAGGGGTAGGAATCATCAACGATTCGATTGTTGGCGGTGATCACAAACCCCTCCGCCGGGTTCAGAACATGCGGCAGTTCGGCGTGGGGGATTATGCCCACCCACTCGTACTCACCCGTCCATCCCGGAACCGGCAGACGACCGTCACCTTTGGCGCGCAGTGGAATGTCGCCGCCGAGAGCGTAACCAATATTCCCCTCGACATCAGCGTAGGTGAAGTTTTGTGGCGGGACGGTCCAGTCGGCCAGCGCTTCACGAAAACTCTCCCAGTCGCGGGCGCGATTCAAGCGGAATACAGCGCGCATCAGGCGAGATGGTGCCAGCGCCGTCCAGCGCATTGCCAGCGGTTGCTCCACGCGCGCCGCCTCACCATTCGATCCGCTCTGCGTGTGTTCGGGGGTCAGCGCATTAATGATGGGACCGTGGCGGGTAATACGCACCTCTTCGATCACCACTTCACGCTGACCGCGCACGACGATCTCTTCGCGCACCAGTTCGGCAGTTTCCCACTGACCCTGGTACTCATACCGCAGCCCTGTCGGATCAGAAGGGTCGAACTTCTCCAGGTACAGGTCCTGAACATCATTGCCGCTGTTCGTCACCCCCCAGGCGATATGTTCATTGTGCCCGATCACAATGCCAGGCGTACCGGGAATGCTGGCGCCGGTCACGTGGAAATCACCGCCGCTCAGATGATTTTCATACCAGAGTGACGGCATAGTGATCGCCAGGTGCGGATCGCTGGCGAGCAGCGGACCCCCGCCGGCGGTGCGATGTGCGGCAACCGCCCACGAGTTGCTGCCCTGTCCTTCGCCATCGGGGAAGAAGCGGGCAGTGGCATTTGCCCGTTCCGTGGCGGATTGCCCGATGGTTGGCGTGTACTGAACGCCGGGAGGCACGATGATGGGATGGTCATTGGGGTAGTGTGGTTCAAGCATTGCCGCGCGCTCGGCGCCAACGGTTGCAATCAGGCGCGCGCGTACCAGTTCTTCGCGCCAGTTGCGCGAGAGTTGCAGCGCCATCATCCTGCCCCACACCAGCACATCGGCGACGGTCCAGGGGCGGGGACGCAGGCGCAGCACAGTAAACTCAATCGGCAGATTGCCGGCGTGCTGTTCGATGAAGGCATTTACTCCCCGAACATACGCTTCAGCTAGCCGGCGGGTCTCGTCGTCCAGCGAGTCTACTTCGCGTTCTGCGACCCGCCTGAAGCCCAGGACACGCACGAATCGATCGGAGTCGAGCGCGACGGCGCCGAACAACTCAGCTAGTTGACCGGAGGCGGCGCGACGCTGGAACTCCATCTGCCAGAGTCGATCCTGTGCATGCACATACCCCTGCGCCATAAACAGGTCTTCACTGGTGGAAGCGTAGATATGCGGAACACCCCAGCGATCGCGAATAACCTTCACCGGCGCCTGCAATCCCGGCAGGGGCAGGGTGCCGGATGTACGTGGGAGCGGCCGGCGTAGCGCAGCAATCGCTCCGACACCTGCAAGCCCTGCCGCCGTTCCGATGATGATGCCAGCGGTTTTCCCCAATTGACCAAGCGAGATCATACCAACACCCGTTTCTCATTATTCCAGAAGCGCTCTACTTTTCCTACTGCTGTTCCCTGGGCAACGATGTGGCAATGTCGTACACCAATACCTGCACATCCAGACCGTCTTTGGTGAGTAGCTCGAGCGTTATCTCCTGTGTTGCCGATCGGATCGCCTCTTCGTGCTCCGCTGGCGCATACGCGCGTATTGCAGCCTCTTCAGCCGAGCGACGTTGCACCTTGAGAACGGCATCGGGGCTGACGTTTTTGATTCGCTGCGACAGATCAGCAATGGCTTCATCCAGAGTCATAGGATGCTCCTCCTGTCTCAAGACGCTTCTGCATTATACGCGATTCTGGCAATTCGGATCCGAGCTGCGAGTTCGCTGAGAATGAGCGCGGTGGCGCCCCACACCTTGTAACCAGCAATCGCAAAGTATGGCACAAGAACCTCGTGACCGTGCAATGTCCAGTGTTCGGTGACCACAATGGCGGGATCGAGCAGTTCACGCAACGTGACCGTGATCACCCGCTCAACTTCGTGATGATTGATCGTGAGGGGTGGCAATGCGCGCAATAATCCCACGACCGGTGTAATACGAAAGTTGCTCGGCGGAATATAGATCGGCGTCAGTGTTCCAAGTATGCTTACCGTCTCAGGCGTAATTCCCAGTTCTTCAG
>JBEPYG010000021.1:0-15025 GCA_041641515.1 Roseiflexus sp. | reverse complement strand
CGTTGCTGCCGGTCCGTCATCATCCGGGTCGGTGGCGCCACCTGGCAGCGACACCTCTCCCCGATGACTGGCGACATGGTTGCTGCGCACCGTCAACAGCAGTCGCAAATCGGCGTCGTCGGGATACAGGGCGATCAACACGGCGCCGATGCGCGGAACGATTCCTGGCGCTGGTTCGCGCGGTCGGAAAGAACGACCCTGCAGGTCGCGTATGAGCAGCAACTGATCGTCCGGCAGGGAAACGGTGGCAACGAGCGCCCTTCGAAGAAGGTGTTCCCATTCCGCCCAGGGTGCGTCGTTGTATGTGATGTCCACCGCCTGCACTGCTCCTTCTGCGTCTGCTGTACGATAGAACATAGCACGAACCATGTCAAGATGCAAATATGCGCCTCACGCGCTGCTACTACCTATCATACATGGCTACCGTAACCGACGTGGCACTGGTGTTGGGGTCGTCGGCGGCACCCGACATGTCAGCGAGCGAACGATCTGTCCCGCGCCTCGCACCTGCACAGTCACCCGGTACTCACCTGCCCGTTCTCTTCCCATCATCAGCGGCATCGCAAAGTCACCGGATGCGCTCGCGCTTCCTCCACCCACAATTCGTGTTCCGAAATAGATCAGCAGTGGCGCGTGCGGTGGCGCGACTCCGCTGATCATGATCGTTTGACCGGGGACGCATTCCACGATGTCTGGTTGAGTCGTTGGCGGAACTTCGGCGATCTGGGCGGATTGCGGCGTGGCCTGCGGGAGGCGTGTCGGCGAAGGAGCGCTGGTCAGGGTTGGACGGACGATCGGCGAGTTCGTTGGCGTTGGGGTCGCCGGTGTTGCGGTTGCTGTCACGGCGACGGTTGGACTGACGGGTGTTGTCCGGGGTGTCGCGGTAGGGGGATTGGTTGCGGTCGGCGCCGCCGGCGGCGGATAGGCAGGGGTTGTTGCAGGTGCAGGGTATCCGGACTGGGCAGTTGTATCTGGCGGTGCACCGGTCAGAACTATCAATGCCGTCACTATGCCCAGAGTCATCATCGCTGCGCTGATCAAAAAAGATAATGTCGATGGGCGATTCGTTCGATTATTCATACTATCGCTCAGTTCATAACAGTGATATAATGTTCGATCAAGGATATATCTTACACCATTTCCCCATGGAATGCCGTGAGCCGGCAACTGCCGTCGGCGTCCTTGAGGAAACTGGTCTCAGACAGGAGGATACGGCTATGTCGTGGGCTGAGAACGTACTCAAAGACCTGAGTGCGCACGGACATCGAGTGACCGCCCCGCGTCGCGCCATCCTTGAACGGATCATGCAGTACTCACAGCCATTCAGCGCCGAGCAGTTGTTCCGCGATCTTGGCGGCGAGTCCGGTCCAATCGGGCGCGCGACCATCTATCGTACAGTGGATTTGTTGGTGGAGGATGGCTGGCTCTCGCGCGTGCACTGGAGCGCCTCGAAAGAAACGCACGTTGCAAGTGAGCATGCGTATGTACCGGTCGAACAGGGTCACCAGCATCACCTGGTGTGTCGCACATGCGGAACGGTCATTTCGTTCGAGGGATGCGATATCGTTACGCTTTTGGAGGGACTGGCGCGCCAGCTGAACTTCAAGATCGAAGGGCACTGGCTCGAGGTGTATGGGTTGTGTCAGTCCTGTCAGCGAGCGGAGTAATGCGTGACTCAGGGGGCGGGTCAATACCCGCCCTCTGTACTATGCAGGCCATCGTCTTACTGCTTTTCGATAATTGCCTGAAACTCCTCGAATGGTCGAGCGCCAATCAATCGTGTTCCGGCGATATCGAACACCGGGCGCGAACGCACGCCGGCTTCCTGTGCGGCGCGAAAATCGGCTTCGATGCGCGCGCGGTGTCGGCGTGATTGCACGCAGGCATTATACTCGTCGAGGTTCAGATCGACTGTTTGTGCCAAGTATGCCAGTGCTGCGCCAACATCGCTGGTTATGTAGAGTGATGTCTGGTTGCGATAGATGGCGTCACGCATTTCCCAGAATTTGCCCTGGTCGCCGGCGCATTCCGCTGCCTCTGCCGCGCGCAGCGATTCTTCGCCGAGCTGCAGGAGATGCCGGTAGACAATGCGCGCCTTTCCGGTTGCAACGTATGCTTCGATGATGGCTGGTTCGGTCTCTTCTACGTGAAACGCACAGGCAGTACAGAAAAAATCCGAGAACTCCAGTATGGTCACCGGTGCATCAGCTTTCCCCAAATAGTGGTATCCTTCTGCTGTGCGCCCCCGCTCCAGCACTGCTTCAGTCATTACTGGCGCGGCGAGCGTCGGATTCGTCGTGGCGCTAGCTGGCGCAGCATCTGGAGCAGTGGAAACGATTCTTGTCGGTTGTTCTGGCGTGGGTGCGGCAGATGGGGTTCCGCCGCATGCAGCGATCACAGGCGCGATGATCAGGAGCAGAATAAGACGTCTCTGGATCATTGATGATATTCCTTCCGACCGGTTTAGGAACAGAGTGTCATGTACATCCTTGTATTATGAACGGAACTCTATCAGGTGTGGATGCTTGCTCCATTTCTCTGATCTGCACCGTCCGTGATGAGGCGGACAACATTGCAGAACTGATCGATTCGATGCTGACGCAATCGCTGGCGCCGGATGAAATCGTGATCAACGACTGCCAGAGCCAGGATGCAACTCCACAGATCATTGCGCGATACATCGCGGCAGGAGCGCCCATCCGCCTGGTGCGCGGCGGGCACAATATTCCTTCAGGGCGCAACAATGCCATTCGTCACGCGCGTGGTGCCATTATCGCCTGTACCGATGCCGGGTTGCGCCTCGATCCGCACTGGCTGGCACGCATCACGGCGCCTATCCGGCAGGGCGCTGCCGATGTGGTTGGAGGATTTTTCCGCCCTGCACCGCGCAGTCTCTTCGAGCTCACGCTCGGCGCTACCAATTATCGTGAGCCGGAAGAGATCGATCCGGCGCGCTTTTTGCCCTTCGGGAAATCGTGCGCTTTCCGCCGTGAGGCGTGGGAACGGGCAGGCGGCTATCCCGAGTGGGCGCATCACTGCGAGGATGTGCTGTTTGCGCTGGCGCTCAAACGCCTTGGTTTTCGCTTCGCCTTTGCTCCCGATGCGCTGGTCTTTTTCCGCCCGCGTTCGTCGCTCGGCGCGTTTGCACGACAGTACTACCTCTATGCGCGTGGCGATGGCGTCGCCGGTCTCTGGACGCTGCGCCATGTCATTCGCTACGCGACATATAGCACTGCAGTCACGCTGCTGCTGACGCGTTGGCGGCAGCCGTTGGCGCTGGCGCTGATCGCCGTGGGGGTGGGTGCGTATGTGCGCGCGCCAGTATGGCGTTTGCGTCGGCGTGCGCCGGCGCTGGATGCTGCCAGCGCACTGCGTGCTGCGCTCCTGATCCCGGTGATCCGTCTGGTTGGAGATGCAGCTAAGATGGTCGGCTACCCGGTCGGTGTTATGCGCCGCCTGCGCTCGGTATCGTTGCGCAGGGACATTGCGCGATACCGACGTGGCGCCCCGCTACAGCAGCACGACCTGACCGATGAGCGATACACCGGCGCGTAGCCGTGTACCGGGCGCAGGTTGCCATTCGATCAGGTCGCGCGGCGCCAGCAGTTCGACGCGGCTGCCAAAGCGCACGCGGGTTAGCCGCTGACCGGCGTGCACGCGATCGCCCAGGCGAACCAACGGCACGATGTGTTGTCCGGGGAGGCGTGCAGTAATGATAAGCAGCAATGGTCCCCACGCCGTCGAGATGCCAAGAAAGAGCCGCTCGGCGTGTCGGACGGCGTCGTGTAGCGTGCGGAGCGGGCGCAGGTCGGCAGGATGATGCTCCAGATAGTCGATCGTGCCGGATGCCGGGCTGCGCTGCACTGCCACATCGAACGGCGAGACGTTGATCGCCAGTTGAACGGCGTCGGTATGCAGGAAGCGATGCTCATAGAGTTCGTTCGTGCCGTATGCGACGCCATCGGCAGGGGCGAAGAGCGCGTCGGCATCGTCGGGTGTTGCGCGCTCCGGGTCGCGGCAGAGGAGCGCCGCAACTGCAGTGAGCGCCAGCGGCAATGGCGCGAGGCGCGGGCGAACGCGCAGCAAAATGCCCGCAAGACCAAGCCCCAGGCTGACAATCGGCGTCGCCGCCGGTTCAAAACCGGGGATGCGCGGTATGGCGTCTGGTGCACGGTCATTCTCGCCCATAGCGGGGAGACCCTCCGGGTCTGTACAACGGAACGAACAGGGGGTCAACCGTCATCATCGATGAGGCCCGGCAACAGACGCACCACAATCTGACCGGCAGCCACATCAAGGCGTTCGACCACCTCGTGGATCATTGGCAGCAACGTGTCGGAACGCCCATGCCGTTCGACGACGATCACATCGTTGGCGCCGGTTTGAAGCACCTCACGCACGATGCCGATCTCTGCGCCATTGCTCTCGACAACCCGCAAACCATACAGCTGGTGAATGAAGTACTCATCGACATCGAGCGGCGCGGCATCACGTTCGCGGATAGCTACCTCGGCGCCGCGCAGCGCCTCGGCAGCTGTCCGGTCGGTCACACCACCGAGCGTCAGGATCAGCACACCCGTCTTCGGCTCGTGAACGCGCTGCAATGTATAAGGACGGCGCTCTTCGCCGAGGAAAACGGTCTGCACGTTATGACGGAGGTGATCGACGCGATCCGTCACCGATCGCACCTTGATCTCGCCGCGCAACCCAAACGCATCGACCACGGTGCCGATCAGCAACACTTCATCAGCGGACGGACGATCTTCCATGACCCTATTCGATATCGACGTGGACGCGCTTATGCCGCCGTGCTGCCGCCACGCTCATCAGGTCGCGGATAGCTTTTGCCACCCGCCCGCTGCGCCCGATGACCTTGCCCGTTTCGTCTGGCGCGACGGTCAGTTGATAGGTAACCGTGTAGCGACCGGTGCGTTCCTTGATCGTCACCGCCTCCGGGTGATCGACGAGACTGGTCGCCAGGTATTCCAGCAACGCCTTCATACGGATTCACCCCTCAACTGGTGTGCCCGGCGCAGGTTTGCCGTCGGCATCGAGAACGCCGACCTGTTTCAGCAGACGGACGACGGTTTCCGAGGGCTGAGCGCCGACTCCGAGCCAGTACCGCACGCGATCCGCTTTGACATTCAGTTCCTTTGGCTGGCGCACCGGATTGTAGTGCCCGACAATTTCGATGAACCTGCCGTCGCGCGGTGCGCGCGAATCGGCGACGACCAGACGATAACTCGGCTTCTTGGTTTTGCCCATGCGACGAAGACGAATGGTAACCATTGCGCTGATTCTTCCTCCACTCCTGTTGACTAACGCAGCCGGCGCATCAACTCGCGTGGGTCGATGCCGCCCTTGCCGCCCATACGTTTCATCATCCGCTGCATCTGGCGGAACTGATTGACCAGTTGTGTGACTTCCTGCACCTGTGTGCCGCTGCCACGCGCGATCCGTTCTTTGCGCCGCCCCTTGATTAGGTCCGGGTTGCGGCGTTCTTCCTTCGTCATCGAGAAGATGATCGCCTCGATCTTCTTCAGGTCCTTTTCGGTGATAATCTCTTCGCGCGCCAATTTATCGAGCCCCGGTATCATACCAAGAATCTGCTGGAGCGGGCCGAGTTTACGCATCTGCTGCATCGAAACCAGAAAGTCTTCGAAGTCGAACGACCCCTTGACCAGTTTCTTCTGCATCTTGCGCGCCTGCTCTTCATCGTAGATCGCTTCAGCGCGCTCGATCAGCGACAGCACATCGCCCATCCCCAGGATGCGCGACGCCAGTCGATCAGGATGGAACGGTTCGATGGTGCTAGCTTCGACTTTCTCGCCCGACCCCAGAAACTTGATCGGCACGCCGGTGACTGCACGCACCGACAGAGCAGCACCGCCGCGTGCATCACCATCGATCTTGGTGAAGATGACGCCGGTCAGCCCGACGCGCCGGTTGAATTCCTCGGCAACCCGCACCGCTTCCTGTCCGATCATCGCATCGACGACCAGCAGACGCTCCACCGGTTCGACCGCTGCGGTGATCTGCTCGAGTTCCTCCATGAGCGGTTCATCGATCTGGAGCCGACCCGCAGTGTCGATGATGACGTGCGTGATGCTCTCATCGCGTGCGCGGCGCAGGGCATTGCGCGCAATCTCCGGCGGACGAACCTGGGTTCCCTCCGAATGCACCGGGATGCCGAGTTGCCGTCCCAGCGACTCGAGCTGGGTAATAGCTGCCGGGCGATAAATGTCGGCGGCCACCAGCAGCGGACGCTTGCCCTTCTTGCGCAGCCAGAGCGCCAGTTTGGCGGCGGTCGTCGTTTTACCGGAACCCTGCAAGCCGATCAGCATGATCGTCGTTGGTCCTGGACGAGCTTCAGCAAGCGGCACATTCGCCTGACCGAGCAGGTCGATCAGTTCCTGGTGCACGATTTTGATCACCTGCTGTGCCGGCGTCAGGCTCTTGGTGACTTCTTCGCCAATTGCCTTCTCGGTCACGCGCGCGACGAATTCGCGCACCACCTTGAGATTGACGTCGGCTTCGAGCAGCGCGATGCGCACCTGCTTCATCGCCTCGCGCACGTCGTCTTCAGTCAGTTTGCCCTTGCCGCCGAGTTTCTGGAAGACCGCCTGCAGACGGTCGGAGAGACTCTCAAACATGGCGCCACTCGCACTTCACGCAAAAAAGCGGCGCTTCACCGCTCTAAGTTGCACATTGTAGCCAGAATCCGCCGCTGCGTCAAATCATCCGTACAGCGCCGCCAGGATGCGGGTGGTGATCAGTTGCTGCACGATCCCTGCCAGCAGAAACATGGGTAGAAGCACAAAGAGCCAGACTTTGCCGAATTGCGCCAGCGACCAGAGGATATTCTGCCCGACGGTGAAGCCTTTCGGCGGCGCCATCACGGCGGCGCCGATGCGGATGCCGAGCGCTGCGCCAAGGATCGCAGCCGGCAGTTCGATGATGCCATGCGGCAGCACATAGCCGATCACAAACTGGAGCGGGCTGTTGGTTCCCAGCGTCAGCCAGCTGCCGCCGTCTGCCATCAGCGCCCCGGCGACATACCCGATGCCGCCGAATGCGAAGAACGGCACCATGAGCGAGAAGATGCCGAATGTGAAGGTCGCCAGCAGAGCCGTGATCAGCAGGCGCGCACTGTTGGCGATGCCGGTGAAGATGCCGAGCGCCAGGTTCGGTTCGGGTGTGATGCCGACGCGCCCTGGCGACTGCCCGATCCGATCAAAGAAACCGCCGAGGAATGGACCGCACAGCGTACCGGCGACTGCTGCCAGCAATGCCACCAGCAACGGCAACCGATAGTCGCGCAGTAACGTGGGCAGGTCGTGTACGTAGAATCGCCGTAATGAGAAAGATGCTCCGGTATACGCCTCCGGTGGCGTCCCGGCCGAGTGATACTCGCGCACAAATGTCATGAATGTCTGTCCAATGTGGCGCAGGTTCAGTTGCTCGTGCTCGCGCGATAGTATCTCTTCACGGTTGAACGCCCCCATTCCGGTGCGCGTCAGCACTGCGGCGATCACAAGCAGGAGCACGACTGCTATCCAGAGCACATCCCAGCGACGCGCGATGATCAGGAGCGCCTCGAGCTGAATGGTTGCCGCTGTCGGCAGCAGCACAAAGCTTGCCAGCAGGTTGGCGGCGCGAATGCTCGTCGTATGGCTGGAGATGATGACAGCGCCGGCGACCATCACGACCGATTTCATCAGGATCAACAGCAGCACCACCACCAGGTATTCAAAGGTCAGCCCCTGAAAGAAGAGGTCTGGCTCGCGAATGCGCAGTGAGACGCCAAAAATCGTCATGGCCAGCAGCGACGACATCAGCGGCGGAATGAGCGCGGAGATGAGTTTCCCCAGGTAGAGCGCATTATCGGAGAGGGGCATTGCCAGGAGCGCTTCCAGGCTATTGCGCTCCCGCTCGCCGACGAACGACTCGAGTGCCGTGATCAGCGAAAACGATGCAGGAATGAAGCCAACCAACAGCATCGCGAAAGGGATGAGGCGAATGACTGACCCCCGATCGCCAACAAAATCGATCGCCACGCTCGATGCGGCAATCAATAACTGCGGCAGCACAAACGTGAGAATGAAGATCGGCACAAGAATGCGCCAGTCCGTCAATGTATCGTTGACCTCACGACGGACGATGATGCGAATGGCACTCGCGCCGGACATAGGCGGAACCCCTGTTCATCTATGGCGTCAGCGCATAAGCGGATGATTTTCGCCGTGCCGCCGACTCAGAAAACGGTGTGTACGTCTGAGTAGTTGCCGGTACGCATCTATGCAACGGGTGGTCGATCTTCCAGCAACCACTCGTCAACCTTCAGCCTGCACCACCTGCCCTGCCGTTGGCGCTTCGTCGCGTCGGGCGAGTGACTCAGCACTGGCAGCAGCGTTGGAGCGCCCGTTGCCCGCGACGATTTCGAGATAGACATCTTCCAGACGGCGCGGCAGTTCATTGAGGGCAACGATCGGAATCCCGGCATCCGCCAGCCGTGCGACAATCTGTGGATTGACGAGACGGGCCTCGTCGGTGTGGTAGTACACGCTTTCGCCATCGATGCGTTCGATCGGCGCCAGTCCATCGAGCACGGCTGTAGCGTGCTGCGCAGGTATGCCCAGGCGGAGTTCCCACCGCGGCGCACCCAGAAACTGGTGCGTCAACTGCTCGAATGTCCCCTGAGCAACAATCGTGCCATTACGGATAATCACGATCCGGTCGGCGAGTTCCTCCGCTTCCGTCAGGTTGTGTGTTGTGAGCAGGATGGTGCGTCGTGCGGCGCGCAGTTCCAGCATCGCATCTCGCACCTGGCGGGCGCTGTGCGGGTCCATTGCCGTCGTCGGCTCGTCCAGATAGAGCACCGGCGGATCGTGGATGAGCGCCCGAATCAGGGCGACCTTCTGCTTCATGCCTTTCGAAAAACTGTCGAGGCGCTTGTCGCGCGCCTCCCACAGCCCGAACTGGCGCAGCAACTGCTCGGCGCGGCGCGCGCTGTCGCTGGCGGACATGCCCTGCAGTGCGCCGAAGAAACAGAGGTATTCCTGCGGACGCATGCGCAAATAGAGACCAGGGAACTCGGTGAGCAACCCGACGACGCGGCGCACCTCGCGCGCCTGTTCCACGACGTCGTACCCTGCCACGCGCGCATATCCGTCCGATGGTCGAAGGATTGCACCCAACATACGAACTGTCGTCGTTTTGCCGGCGCCATTTGGTCCCAGCAGCGCAACCACTTCACCAGGTGCGACATTGAGACTCACGTCACGCACTGCGTGAAACGTACCAAAGACTTTGTGCAGATTGCGTGCTTCGATCATACCTGTACGGGTCGGAACTCGAAGAGAGCGCGATACCACAATAGCGTGCAGGCGCCCTGCAGACATGGCCTGCCGCCTGGCGCACCGGCGACGACTTTGCAATAAGTATACCAGCCTGGACGCGCGATCGGCAGGTGTCGATGATTGCAATATCGATGCAACCTTGTAACAACGCAGTGTGGTATAATGCGTGCCAGCAGCGATGGACATAACATAGCCGATCCGGCCTTAAGCCGGTAGAAATTCAGGAAGAGGGTCGCGTGGGGTTCAACCCGCTCAATTCATTCTTCGGCGCGCTCAGCCGCGATCTTGGGATTGATCTTGGCACTGCCAATACACTGGTTCACGTGCGCGGCAAAGGAATCGTTATCAGTGAACCGTCAGTGGTTGCCATTGACCAGAAAACGAAGGAAGTCAAAGCGGTTGGCGCAGAAGCAAAAGCGATGGTTGGGAAGACGCCGGCCAACATTGTCGCAGTTCGCCCGCTGAAGGACGGAGTCATCGCCGATTTCGAGGTCGTCGAAAAGATGCTGAAGTACTTCATCAGCAAAGCTCACGACCGTTCGCTTGGCATCGTGTCGCCGCGCCCGCGTGTGGGTGTCGGTGTGCCGTCGGGCGTGACGCAGGTCGAGATGCGCGCGGCGCGCGATGCGGCGCTCAATGCCAACGCGCGCGAGGCGTATGTCGTCGAAGAGCCGATGGCAGCGGCAATCGGCGCTGGCCTGCCGGTGGATGAGCCGGTCGGTTCGATGATTGTCGATATTGGCGGCGGGACGACGGAAGTCGCCGTGATTTCGCTCGGTGGGATCGTCATCAATCACTCGATCCGCACGGCAGGCGATGAAATTGACGAGGCGATCATCCAGTTCGCCCGCCGTGAATACAATCTGCTGATCGGCGAGCGTATGGCGGAAAAGGTCAAAATCGCCGCCGGAAGCGCGTACCCTCTTGATGAGGAAATTCGGGTCGTGCTGCGAGGGCGCGATCTGCTGACCGGTTTACCCAAAGCGGTGGAGATCTCCAGCGTCGAGCTGCGTGAAGGCATCGCCGGGCCGGTCAATGCGATCGTCGCCGAGGTGCGCGCCGCGCTGGAAGAAACTCCCCCCGAACTGGTGGCGGATATTATGGAGCATGGCATTGTGCTTGCCGGCGGCGGCGCTCTGCTGCACGGCCTCGACCGGCGGATTGCTGCCGAAACGAAGATGCCGGTTCATATCGCGGAGGATCCGCTCTCGTGCGTGGCGCGTGGCGCGGGGAAGATGGTCGAGGAGTTCGAGAATCCGATATATCGTGACATCCTCACCAGTACGCAACGCACCCGGCGCGTCCGTTATTGATGAGTTCAGCCAATGCTTCGTGATCGCTCGTATCGCCTGTCTCAACCGGCGCGACGCTCACCATTGCTGGTTATTCTGCTCGTGCTGGCGGCAGCGGCAATCCTCGCCGCCGATCAGGGGGGATTGCTGGGTCCATTGCGCACCCACGCGCACACACTCATCAGCCCGGTGCTTGGACGGTTGCAGGGTGTTGGCGATTGGGTCGACGCCATCATTCCGCAGGCGAACGATGATCCGGCGCTTCGGGCGGAAATCGAGGCGCTGCGTGCCGAAAATGCCGATCTGAAGGCGCGTCTGATCGAGGCGGAGGCTTTGAAGTTCGAGAACGCGCGGCTGCGTGAGCAGGTGCGTATCGAACAGGCGTATCCCTGGCAGTTGCTCGGAGCGGATGTTCTTGCGCTCACTCCCGACTCCGGACGCCGCCTGGTGCTGATTGCCGCCGGCGCCGACCAGGGGGTGCAGCCGGGTATGGCCGTGATTGCACGCGAAGGGAGTAATCCACCTGCCTTGATTGGTGTCGTCGAAGCGGTTGGTCCCCGGACTGCAGCTGTCTTGCTGATGACGGACTACAGCAGCGCGCTGAGTGCACAGGTGTATCATGAAAATGATGTGGTTCGCGGTGTGGTGCAGGGGCAGTGGCAACGCGGATCGCGCCTGTTGTTGCATTCGGTCGCGCGTGATGCGCCGCTGGCAGCCGGCAATACAGTGGTGACGGCCGGTCTCTCCGCAGAACTGGACATCGATCTGCCGCGCGCCGCCGTGCCGCCAAATGTGCCGATTGGAATCATCGAAACGTTGCAGGAGACCGGGCGTGAGCGGATCGCCAGCGTCCGTCCGTTTGTCGATCCGGATCGGGTGCGCTACGCATGGGTCATTCTCGCCAGCGACGAGTCGAAGAAGTGATTGCGCACGAGGTGTTGTTGCTCGCTGCGTTGCTGACCGTGGCGCTGGTGCAAACGACGCTGCTGCCGCGCCCCTTCGATATACCGTTCAATCTGCTGCTGCTGCTGACGATCTGCCATGGGCTGATCGCCGGAACGACCTCTGCTGCACGCTGGGCGTTCTATGGGGGCCTAGCGCTCGACCTGTGCGCCCTGACGCTCCTGGGTCTGCACGCGCTTGCGTTGCTTGCCGGCGTGATCGTCGCAACCCAGGCGCTGCTTCGCCTGAGCCGTGATAACTGGCTTGCCCCTGTCGCAGGGGTCGCGCTGGGCAGCTTGGTCTATCACGTAGTGTATGCGGTCCTCTCCATGCTGCTGGTCGCTCCGGTCGATATTCAGGAGTATGTGCTGTATGTGCTCCTGCCCGATACCCTTGTAGCTACCATCCCCGCCCTGCCGGTCTACCTGGTCTTTCGCTGGTATGACGACCGGGTGCGGCAGCGTGTGCCGGTGGACGTGTTGTAGGGTTGAATGTTCAACGTAGTGCTATGCGGCGCATATTTGGCTTGCAAATCACAATCCTGCTGATCTTCTCCGTCCTTATTGGACGTTTGTACCATTTGCAGCTGGTCGAGGCGCAGGCGGATCAGTTCCGTTATACGACGGCGGTGCGCGTTATGCGTTATCTGCCAATGCGTCCGTTGCGCGGTGAGGTGTTCGCCAGCGATGGGAGAACATTGCTGGCGCAGACCGTGCCAATCTATACCATCGCCATCCGTCCCGCCGATCTGCCTGCCGATCCCGCGTTGCGAGCTCAGGTCTTTGCGCACCTCAGTCAGTCGATCGGCATCACCAGCACCCTGATCGTTTCTCCTGCAGCTGCACTCGACACCGACCCGGTGCTGCGCAGCGATCTGACCCAGGGTCTTGGCGCCGAAGCCGTCGCACGTGCGCAGCGCATCGAGCCACCGCTGACGGCATCGTTCACGATCACGCCCGATCAGCGCGCAGCAGTTGACGAACTGTCCGCCCGTTATGAACGCCTGCTCCAGATTGCAACGCTCTCTGCAACGCTCGATGGCGCTCCTGCGGTGACATCCCTGCCGGTCACGGCGACGCTGACTATTTCGCCAGCATCGACCCTGCAGTTCAATCTGGCGCTGCGCGAAGACCTCATCAGCGCGGTTGGCGATCAGGTGGTTGAGTCGCTGGGATCGCCAATTTCGTGGCTGCGCATCGAAGTCCCTCCATCCTCGACCCTTAATGCGCTTCGTTTGTCGACGGTGTATAGCGATGTGGTGACCCTGGAAAATCCGGTTGCTGTGATGGTCGAACGCGCGAATATTCCGGGATACCAGACGCTGACCATTCGCGAGGACATTCCACACACCGTCGCCCTGGCGCTGATTGAAAACTCCGCCGCTCTGCCAGGGGTCGTCATCGAACGGGATTACCGGCGGCGGTATCCGTTGAGCGCCGAAACGCCGTCGCTGTCGTACATTCTAGGGTATATCGGTCGGGTGAGTCAGTGCGAACTGGTACGTCGGAACCCGGCGCGCTCGTGGATGAGCGGGTTGCTCGAATCGATTGGCAACTCGATCGAGTGTGGCATCATTCAAAAGCAGATCAATCCTTATGAACTGGGGTTGCCGCGCTATCTGCCCGATGATCGCATCGGTAAATTTGGTGTCGAAGCTAGTTATGAGGAAGAGTTGCGCGGGCAACTCGGTATGCAGGAAGTGCTGGTCGATGCGCTCGGTCGCCCAGTGCGCCCGCCACAGACGATCAAAGCGCCACGCGATGGGTATAACCTGGTATTGACGATCGATGCGCAATTGCAGCGCCAGACCGAGATTATCCTGCGCAACTGGATCGACGAAAGTGAGCGTCGTCGTCAGGCGATGCCTGACCGTTTCGCCTACAAGCGCAATTATGACCCGATCCGCAGCGGTGTGGCGATCGTCGTCGAAGTGAAGACCGGGCGTATCCTGGCAATGGTCAACTGGCCCGCCTACGACAATAACATCTGGGATCCGGCGCGCAGCGCTGAACTTCAGGAATTGTTCTTCCCCAGCGATCCGGAGAAGCAGAAAGAACTGGCGCGTCTGTCGCTGCAAACGAACCGCGCGATCAGCGGTCAGTATCCGCCTGGTTCAACTCTCAAACAGTTCGATGCCGCCATTGCGCTTCAGCATGGCGTGATCGCCGAAAATACGATGATTCGCGACCCCGGAAGATTGCTGGTGGAAGATCAGTATGTGCCCGGCGTCGTCTACCAGTATGTCAATGCTTCGTCACGTGACAATGGCAGGATTGACGTGCGTCAGGCGCTGAAGGTGTCGTCGAACATTTTCTTTATGTCGGTTGCGGGCGGCAACCGTGAGAATGTGATCAACCTGAAACCGGAAGATCAGATTATTGAAAAAGGGTTGGGCATCTCTGCGCTGGCAGAAGGTCTTGGCTGGTTCGGCTTTGGAGAGCTGACCGGTGTGCGTCTGCGGGGTGAGGAAGCCGGGCGTGTGCCGACCCCTGCCTGGAAGCAGCGCGTGCTGCGTTCGGCATGGACGACGGGTGATACGTACAATGCTGCCATCGGGCAGGGTAATCTGGAGGTGACCCCGCTGCAACTGGTCATGGCATCGGCTGCGATTGCCAGCGATGGCTTGCTCTATCGTCCGCAAATTGTTCGCGCCATCACCGATGCAGGCGGGAACGTGATCCGCGAGGTTCAGCCGGAACTGATCCGCCGCATTCCGGTCGATCCAAAGCATCTCCAGGTTGTGCGCGAAGGGATGCGTCTGTCGGTCACCGAAGGACCGAACATCGCTGCGCGCGACCAGTGTTCCGGGTTGAGCATCGCCGGTAAGACCGGCACCGCTGAATTTGGTCCGCTGATCACCATTCCTGCTCCTGATGGTAGAGGAACGCGCGAGGTGCGCCAGAGCCACGCCTGGTTCGTTGGTTTTGCGCCTTACGACGATCCGGAGATCGAAGTGCTGGTGCTGGTTGAGGGGGCGGGCGATATGAATGATGGTTCAGCTACGATTGCCGTGCCAGCGGTGACGCAGATCATGCAGGCATATTTTGGTGTCACACCACCTGATCCATTGCCGCGTGGCTGTCAGCAGGGCATGCCGCCCCTTCCGCCGCGTTTCAGCGCGCCATCCTCTGAACCGGCTGTCAGCCCCCAACCGAATGGGCAACGGCGATAATGCGTCGGCGCTGCTCACCGTCGCTTGAGCATGGCATCTTGTTGTGCATGGCGACGGGAGCGCGGGTGCGCTGATGCGCGACTGGCGCTGGTCGTGGTTGTGATTGTAGATGGTGCTCTATGACTCGCTTGTTTCACTCTCCACCGTTCCTGGTGCTTCTGGTTGCGCTGGCGGTGCTGGTTGCTGCACTGATCTGGATGCTGATGCCGTTCGGCGTGCTGGCGCAGGACGTGACCCCCACGCCGATGCCGACCGTCACG
>JBEPYG010000020.1:0-26137 GCA_041641515.1 Roseiflexus sp. | reverse complement strand
GTGTGCGCCTGATCGCTGAGCGGATTGCCGCTCTACGAAGCATGTCGCTCCCTGAACTCGCACAGGCAGTGTGGCGTAATGCAAGCGCCATTGTCCATGTATGAGTTCCTCTATTGCGGCATTGTTAGATGAGTCCTCCTCGCGTTCTGGGTTTGCTCGACTCACGTTGGGATCGCTCGTTCTGTCGTTTCTGCTTGCCGCAACAATGACCTGGAGCGTGGCGCGTAGCCTCGAAGTTGCTGGCTGGGCAGATGGTCTCACCATGCTGGTAGGCACTGTTCTGACCGCACTTATTGTTGGCACGCTTTTTGCACGGGTCTCGTGGATGCCCTCGTTGCTGGCGCATCCGCTGGCTTCGCTCCTCGGAGTTGTGATGGTCATTCGGCAGATCGGTCCAGTTATCAGCGTCCAAACGGCAGCAGAATTTGGACCAGCAAAAGCGCAGCGTCTGGTAACGTGGGGGGATTTCGCTGCGGAGGTAATGCTGCGCACCCTCATTTGGATGCGCACCTTACAGGCGGGTGGACGTGGCGAAGATATTGTGCTCTTCGTTCTGATCCTTGTGGTGATTATCTGGGGAATAGGATATGTGACGGCATGGATGATAGTTCGTCACCGGCGTGCCTGGATTGCGGTCGCACTGAATGCATGCGTGATTCTGATCAACTATGCATATGCCTGGCCCAAAGCAACCGGCTTGTTCTTTGTCTTTCTCACGGCAGCGCTGCTCCTGGTCGCCTACCAACACATAGAGAGCCGCCAATCTCTCTGGCGATCAACACGCGTCGAGTTTCCCGACTTTCTGCCAGCGCGCGTGCTTTTCGCTTCATTCATGCTGCTCGTGGTTTTGACGATTGTAACCGCCTTCCTTCCCAAACGACCGGATAATGAGCATTTGGTGCGCCTCTGGCATACGATACGCACCCCTATCGTGGTACTGCGCGAGAGGTGGCAGGAGGCATTCAGTACGATTAATGCTCCGACGGGATCGACCGTTGCCTTCCTGACCCGTACAGCACGGGTTGGAGGTCCACGACAGCTGGGTACAGCGCCGGTCATGACAGTGCGATCTGCTGAGTATAGCTACTGGCGCGCTGCCGCTTTTGATCGCTACACCGGTCGTATGTGGCAGAACATGGTCGGTGAGCGTGCACGCGCTGCGCTGGGGGTGGCGACGGCGGAAGCGGCGCGAACGCCGCTGGCGCCCGGTGTGCGCCTCGAACAGCCTGAATTGCGCGGACGCGTCCTGGTGACCACAACGATTGAACTGGCGCAGACGCGCACCGATGGGCTGATCATGGTTGGCGGTGCACTGGCATCCACCAGTCTGCCGGTGTTGATTCAGCATGGGTATCTGGAAATATCGGGCGAACTGTTGCCCAACTTTACCGAAACCGCTACTGTGGTCACTGAAGCGCTGCTGGAGGCGTCACAGACCTATACGGTCGCCACATATCTGTCCACAGTTGATGAGCAGAGTCTGCGCGAAAGCGGGATTGCCTACCCGGAATGGGTGCGTCTGGCGTACCTGCAGTTACCCGATACCCTGCCGCCGCGGGTGCGCGAACTGGCAGCCTCGATCGTCCGCGACGCCGGCGCAGTCACGCCATACGACAAGGCGCTGGCGATTCAGGAATATCTGCGCACGCTGACGTACAACGATCAGCGACCGGTTCCGCCGGACGACCGCGATTGGGTCGACTGGTTCCTGTTCGATGCGCCAGGCGGCTACTGCGACGATTTTACGTCGGCGATGGTCGTGCTTCTCCGCGCTGAGGGCGTTCCGGCGCGCTGGGTGCATGGGTACGCCGGCGGTGAACTCGACCCGGATCGGCGAGTGTATCTGGTGCGCGAGAATGTCGCCCATAGCTGGCCCGAAGTCTACTTTCCGGGCTATGGCTGGCAGCGCTTCGAGCCGACGCCGGCGCCATACGCCAGTGTACCGGTGCGTCCGGCGTTCCCTCCGGCTGATGACGTGGAACGGCCGGAGATCACCGGAGGGTTAGGGGGCGCGCTGAGCGACCCGGAAGCCATGCTGCGCGAGATGATCGAGCGCAACACGGGTCCTGCGATTGGCGACGATAGCGCGCTGCAACGCGAAATCGAAGCGCGGCGCGCACAGGAGCGCATCCGCCAGGCGACAGTTGTCGGCGGGGCGGTAGCGTTTCTGGGGGCGCTGGTTGGTGCGCTGTTCCTGTGGCTGCACTGGGATGTACGCCGTCTTTCGCCCGCTGCCGCCGCCTATGCGCGCCTGACGCGCCTGGCGGGATGGGCAGGCGTCTCGGCGCCGCTCGACGCGACACCGTATGAGTACGCGGCGCTGCTCCACGAACGTCTTCCTCGCCAGAAACACGTCATCAACCACATCGTCAGCAACTTTGTCACCGAACGGTACCACCCCGCTCACGCGGCGCCTGCCTCGTTGCCGGTCAAGGATTGGCAGGCACTGCGTCGCGAACTACTGATGCTGATTATCAGGCGGATCGGCGCAGTGCTACGCCTCATCTCGTCGGCGCCTGTGCATGCCGCGAATGTTGCTGTTCAAAGGAAAAAAGACGATTGTGTCTGATCGGTACAGTTCCGAGTAGTTATTTGTCTCGCTATCTATATAGTGATCAAGTGGCTCTCTATTAAATGGTTCTTTGAAAGAACGCACAAATGCCAGATATTCTTCTTCGTAAGGAAGTGGGCAGCGGAGCACTGCATTGATAAACACTTCTGGCGGACGGTAGTGATGGACGGTGACATAATGGTAAATCATCACCGGTGCACTGTAGGTGCTATTCCCATCAGGAATCCAGATTTCACCGTTGTCGATGTAGAACCTCTTGCCTTTGTAGTTTGCCCAAGTTTTCGTGATTATGCGATGGCCGTCTGATGTGAAGCCCTGTGGTTCGCAGAACTGGCACGTGTGAAAGCCCAACATGGGCATATGGACGCCTCGTATACAATGTTCAAGCAAGCGCTCCTGAAACTCGACCGGTGTTGGTCCGGTTGTGAACGGGTATGCTTCGTCAAGCCATCCAATAGCCAGGAAGGATGGTCCTTCGCCGTTGATTGTAAGTCGATATTCGCTCATATCGGCGTAATACATAGCCTATTCCTTTCAATCTGCTAACGACTGGAGGTGTACGTGTGTATCCGATATGCTCACGTATCTCGATGCCTCTCCAGTGCGTCAAGCTATGTGTCTAGCAGTACCTCGGATGTAGCCCACAGCGAAAAAACGGGTGCAGGAGCGAAATCTCGCTCCTGCGCCGTCGTGATGCGATCATTGCTAACGCGGCGTGAACGTGATCCAGCGACCGTTATTAATTGGTAGAAGTGTGTATGCACAGATTCTTTCGTTTGCTGCCAACACTGGCACTCTGAGAAGGTCTGCGAGTTGCTGCGCTAGCGGGTTGGAACCGTACCCCAACCAACACATAAGCAGACGTACGGGTTGCCAGCAATATGCAGGACGGGTTACGATGATATCGTGGAGCTTTTCCGCATTAAGATATACGGTTCGAACAAGGTTTTCATCCAGATAGGGAACTGCAAAGGTCCTCCCTTTTGCATCGGGCCACGAACCGTGACAGATCAGTTCGAAGAACGATGGGTATGGACGGTGATCCAATGCCGTTCTGATGATATTGTCTGGATACCCTAAGACGATGCGAGAGGTATACCTCGTATCGAAGATCGGAACACCGTGAAACTGGGTCATTGCTGTTCTCCTGTTCAGACTCAGGAGCGCAAGACACACCGGTGTTCCGTACTGTCCCGCGCGGGACACGTCCAGAATGCTGGTGTGTCCCTGCGCGGGAATAGATACAAACGATGAATGAAGCGTCGTGTTGCCAATGACGGCTGTGGCGCAAAGCCACGTGGTCAGTGTGTGAGCGATTTCCCTCCTTTGGTGATAGGATCGCCGGTCAGCGGAGCGATGAGTAAACCAGGGTGCGCGTGATGCGCGCTGGCTGCGCTGGCTGGCGGTGGAACGGAACGAACGGTATCCGGCGCACACGGCGCCGAAGGATATTCTTTCCGAAGGCATGAGCGTTGACACGCGGGCATGCGCGTCGGAAAGCGAAGTGTGGTATGGGCGTTGTCAGGGTGCAGTGCAGCGGAACTCCGCTGCCGGTCCCGCCGGGCCGGTGATACGAAACCAGCCGACGTCGTCGCCGTTGAGAAAGGGGAGTCGGTGGGCTGGTCTGGTCTCGGCGGCCCGGATGACCGACCGCCGGTTACCACCATTTATGAAGACTGTTGCCGCTTGGCGCGCCGCTGGAGCTCGGTGCGGCGCATCTGGCGCGCCTCGCGGACGGTTGCAGGCGTGCCGCTCAAAAGTTCAACGTATCCTGCGACAACTCGGTAGATGACAGTATGAGACGCTTCCCGACGTCGTCGGGCATGGTCGCGCTCGGCGGCGCGCACTTCTTCCGGTGTCATGACCCACGTTGCGCGTTGCTTCGCCTTCTCCTCCAGGGCGGCAATCGCCTGTTCGACGTCCGGTCCGCGGCGTGGGAGCAGCGCCTGTTCCAGCAAGCCTTCGACTGCAACGTGATTGCCAGGACGCAGCAGGGCAGGCGTGCCTTGATGGTTGAGCGGAATAACGACTGGAACACGGACAGTCTCGGTGATTGTCGCGCGACTGCCGGCGCGGGTGCGTGGTATCTGGACGCGCAGCGTCACGTGCGCCAGGGCAAGACCGGATCGTAACGGATGGCGTCCGATGCGGGCAGGTCCGGTCACCTGACCGCACATGTGAATGTCGCATCCATCTTCATCGTCGGGAGTGACAGGACGCACCGCCTCGACAATCAGTGTTGGCGATGGAACGGTCTCATCGAGTGATGTTTTCCATTCCATCCATCCTTCGACCAGCAGGCGTATCCCATGGCTGGCTGAGTCGAGCAGTTCGTGACCGGGGATCGCGCGTGTTACGCGCAGCGGCAGGCGGAAATCGCCGCCAAGCGGTCCGGTCATTCGCAACTGCAGACGGCGCGGCAGAGCCTGACGACTCGCAGGCGATATATCGAGTGTACCTGTCGCGATGGCACGGTAGATGGGGGCGTCTGTCGAAGATGGTTCGCTCATAGCAGTCTTCCCTCTGATCTGGGCGACATTCATTTCTGCCAGGTACGATAGCAGGAGATCGCCCACAAGAAAATCGCCCAACCGTCCTCGTTACGTGCGCCTATGGTCTGATCGCATGGTAGGATAGAGGAAACACCGGCGTGACGATTCTGTGACAGGAACGCTATGACGCTGCCACTGGGCTTTTGTCTGGGAACATTTGGCGTTTCCTATGTCGAGTTGCGCGATGCAGCTCGCCTGCTTGATGCGCTTGGGTTCGACTCGGTCTGGTTATGGGATCACTATGTTTCATGGAACGACCCGCGCGAGCCGGTGATCGAGGGGCTGACGGCGATAGCTGCGCTTGCAGAAGCAACGCAGCAGATCCGTCTGGGTCCGCTGGTAGCCAACAATCTCAATCGCCATCCCGGTCGGCTGGCAAAGATTGCTGCAACCCTGCAGGAGATTGCGCAGGGGCGGTTCGAGATGGGGATCGGCGGTGGCGGGTGGAAACCGGAGCAGGAAGCGTTTGGCATCGATCAGGGGACGCTGGATGAGCGAACGGAGCGCGTTGAAGAGGCGTTGCAGGTTGTCCGGTTGCTCTGGAGCGGCGAGCCGGTCACCTTCCACGGACGATATTACCGTCTGACAGGAGCGATTGTTTCCCCGCCGCCGCATCCGCTGCCACCGCTGATCGTCGGGGCGCGCGGAACGCGCCTCTGCCGTATTGCGGGGCGTTTTGCCGATGGTTTGAACGTGCAATGGCGCGATCGCTCACGACTGGACGAGCAGATCGCCGCGCTCGACGAAGGATTGGCAGACGTAGGTCGCACCCGTCACGGGTTCGACCTGTCGGTACACGCCGACTGGCGCGACCTCCATCCCGACCCTGTCGCCGCTCTGGATCGGTGGCAGGCGCTGGGTTTCACGCGCGCTATCATCTATGTAGCTGCGCCCTTTCCTGATAATGACTTCCAGCGTCTGGCACAGATGCTGCATCTTACCAGATGATCGAAAACCCGCGTTCTTCGCCGGTCGGCTTCTCCCAGTGAACATCAACCGAGTCGACGCGGGCATGCGCCGGGCCGCTGTAGCACCAGCTGACCATACGCTGCACCGCCGGGCGGGCGCCCTCGAAGACCGCCTCGACCCGTCCGTCGTCGAGGTTTCGCACCCAGCCGGAGACGCCGACTTCACGGGCGTAGGTGCGGGCGCTGGCGCGAAAGTTGACTCCCTGTACGCGACCTGAGATGAAGACATGTGCGCGAGCCATGTCAATCATTGGTTGATTTCCTCTGCCTTTGCAGTAGCGATGAAAATGACCCGTTCCGCGATATTGGTTGTTCGATCGGCGAGACGTTCGAGCACGTGAGCGGTATCGATCAAGAGCAGCGCGCAATCGAGCGTGCGTGGATCCTGGCGTGCGATGTCTTTCAGCGTCGCGACCACCCGGTCTTCCAGTGCATCGACCTCCTGATCCCGCTCGCCGAGCGAGCGCGCCAGCGTCACGTCGAGTTGCACGAAGGCGTCCAGACAGATGTGCAACATGTTCTGCACGAGCGTTCCGAGACGGTGGAGTTCAATCGGCACCTCGATGATCATCGGCGTCTGCAGGCTGCGCTCGACTTTCTTGGCGATCCCTTTGGCGTAATCGGCGGCGCGCTCCAGTTCACTCGCGATGGCGACGGCTGCCAGCAGGCTGCGCAGATCGGTGGCGACCGGTTGTTGTGTGGCGATCAGTTCAAAGACACGCTCATCAACAGATGTGCGGGCGGCATCGATCTCACGGTCACGCGCAATCACCTCACGCGCCAGCACAACGTCCAGACGCTCGAGCGCTTTGATAGCGTCAGCCAGTTGATGTTCTACGCGGCTTCCGATGCGAAGGAGGTCATCGTGCACTGATTGGAGCTGTTTGATGTAATGATCCCGCATGACCCACTCACTTTCTGAAAAAGATGTTCTAGACACTCCACCCTTCGCCGGGTTCCGGGCGCCCGTGAAAGATGCCAGCAAAATACGCCAATTGGTCTAGCTGCCGGTTCCGTCTATGGTAACCGACATTTTACCTCTCCAATGCTAAAAATGTGTTAAAGATCAGTAAGATTCTGTATGCTCACGCGCACGAGAGGACATTGTGAAAGAACATTCATTATGACTCCATGTCGTAGCGTTATCTATGACACTTCCTCGCACGGTCATATTTGTGGAATAATCGAGTCGACAGTATCGAAATATCTGTTCGCTCCGGGGGATTGTGCATTGGAATGAGACATAGAAGCACATATAAACCTCGTTGGAGCGGACAATCGCTGGCTGGCGCTGCGTCTCATTGAGTCGCCCATTGCACAGATGAGACACGCCTCGTTCATCTTCACGGCATACACTGGCAGTGTGTTCACAATCCCGTTGCAGACGCATCACCCTACCAGGCAATAGCGTGCCAATGCAGTGTAAAGAGGCAAACAATGGCGTACGAATTCGCACCATCCGACAGGCACAACGAGAGTGAGGCGCAGATCATTGCACGCGCCAAGGCTGGCGACGCCGATGCGATCAGCCTGTTGTACGAGCGATACGCACCGCAGGTGCGTCGGTACATTGCGTCGCGTCTGGGCGATCCAGTTCTGGCGGAAGATGTGTGCAGCGACGTCTTCGTCAAAATGCTGGAAGGACTGGATCGTTACGAGGATCGCGGCTGGCCCTTCTCTGCCTGGCTCTACCGTATTGCCTATGCGCGAACAATGGACATGCTGCGTCAGGCCCGGCGACGTCCATCGGTTCCGCTCGACGAAAGCGCCCCCCAGGCGCTCGAACCGCCCGATGAGGCGGTCATTTCCCGCATTGCGTATCGCGAACTTCAGAGCGAGATGCGCGTGCTGACCCGCGATCAGCGTCTGGTGTTGCGGCTGCGCTTCGATGAGGATCGCACCCTCGACGAAATTGCCAAGTCGCTTGGGCGCACGGTGGGTTCGGTGAAGGCGTTGCAGCACCGGGGATTGACGCGCCTCGCCAAGGCGCTCGCCGATTATCCGGCGCACCAACCGATCGCCGCCTCCTGACGTTTGTCGCTGTCAACCTCTGCCTTTTTGCCATCGAATCGCCTTGTATGTGATAAAAACCCTTGACGCCTGTTCCATCGCCCGCGTATAATGCCCTGGGAATGTTTGTTTGGGGCGATGGGGGCGTATGGATCGCGAAACCTTCGAAGCAATCGTCGTTGAGGCGCTTGACTCGCTGCCGCCGGAGTTCGCCCGCTATCTGAACAATGTCGAGGTGCGCATCGAAGCGCGTCCTTCGCGCGAGCAACGGCGCGCCCTCGGACTGCGTCCCTGGCAGACGATCTATGGTCTGTACGAGGGGGTGCCGCTTACCGAGCGCACTGGGGGTGAACCGCTCCTTCCAGACGTGATTACGATTTTTCAGGCGCCGCTGGTGCGCGATTTTCCCTCTCGTGAAGCGCTCCGCGATGAGGTGCGGCGCACCGTGCTGCACGAAATTGCCCACTTTTTTGGCATCAGCGATGAACGACTCCATGAATTGGATGCCTATTGAGCGAATACCTTTCGCTATTGTTCGATCATGCGACACTTTTTTGCATCACCGCTGTCTGCATCGATCTACGCTTTGGCGTTGATCGTCTGGGCGTTGCTGGTGGTCGATACGGCGAGTCTTGCCCGGCGCGCCGCCGAACCGCCCGTGTTTCCCACCCCTACACCGGCGCTCACAGCAACGGTTGTGCCTGCTGATGCAACGCCGGTGCCGGCGCCAACGCTCATCCCCTCCGCTCAGACGGATGATTCAGCGGTGGTTGAGTCTGACCTGGCGCCTGGGGATGGCTGGTTCCATCCAAAGACTGGACGCTACATCGCTGCCTGGCTCCCCAATTCGTTCGGTTCCGAAAATCGTGAGTCGTTCGAGGCGAATGCCGATATTCTTGATGAGATCAGCCCGTTCTGGTACTCGCCATCACCTGGCGGCGGGCTGCGTTTCGGGCGCGAGGCGCGCGATCGCACGCTGGTCGAACTGGCGCATAGTAAAAATGTCCTGGTCATTCCAACTGTCCACAACGTTGTCACCGGCGACGATCCGGTGCCGGGCATTCTGCGCAATCCACGTCTCCGGTCGTACCATGTGCAGCAGATCGTCGATGAGGTTCTAACCTATAACTATGACGGGATTGATATCGATTATGAGTTTCTCAGCAGCAGTCTGCGCGATGAGTACAGCGCCTTCATTCTCGAGCTGGCAGATGCACTCCATGCGCACGGCAAACTGCTGACGATCGCCGTGCATGCGAAGGACTGCGATTATTGCGGGTTGGGAGGGTTCCAGGATTGGGCAGTCATCGGTCAGGTGGTCGACCGGTTGCGCATCATGACCTACGACTATCACTGGCGCGGCGGCGGTCCCGGTCCGGTGGCGCCGGTTTACTGGGTGGAACGGGTGGCGCGCTATGCGGTGACGGTCGTCGATCCGGCAAAGGTTGTGATTGGCGTGCCGTTCTACGGCTACAACTGGCCGCGCGACGGCGGCGGCAATGCACGCGGGCAGACGTGGGCGATGATCAATGAGATCATTCAGACGTATCGCCTGTCGGTCAATCTGATGGAGAGTAATCAGAACGGTCTGGTGCAGGAGAACTGGATTACCTACAGTTCACGCACTGAAGGACGGCGCGAGGTCTGGTTCGCCACAAGCAGCGGACTCGACGCAAAACTGCGACTGGTGCAGGAACTCGATCTGGCGGGGATTGCGATCTGGAGGCTTGGCGGTGAAGATCCGCGCAACTGGGAGGTTATTCGTGCTCGTCTCCTGCAAGACCCGTATGAGTCGCAACGGGTGTTGAGCCGTCTGTTGCCGGAGCATTGATGATCAAGTCGGAGATCAAAGCGAACGAGCGTGAGGCGGCGCACCTTTTTGTGCGCGGGGTGGCGGCGGCGCGCGGCGGGCAGCGACGTCTGGCGGCGGTGCTGCTGTCACGGGTTGTGCAACTCGACCCGCAGCACGAAATGGGTTGGTTGTGGCTGTCCGGCGTTCTCGATGATCCGAAGGAGATCGCGTTCTGTCTACGCTCAGTTCTGGCGATCAATCCGCACAACGAGCGCGCACAGCGTGGACTGGCATGGCTGAAAAGCCGCCAGTTGCTGCCTGAGGGCGACACTTCCATCACAACCTCGTTTGCCCGTGTGGCGCCCTCGGCAGCGCCAGCCGATCCGGCTAACTCTCCAGTCGATGATGCGGTGCAGGAAGCGTCGGTTTCTTGGCGGGAGCGTGTGGCGCGCGTCTTCCATCGGTTGCTTCCTGGCCCCCATCCGTCGTCTGACCACACCGACTCGTGGTGGGTGAGCTGGCGCCATTCGCGCCGCGAGATGGGGCAGGCGCGCGCGTTGCTCTGGAGTATGCCGGTGCTGCTTCTTACGCTTACACTGGCGCTCAACTATGCGCTTCGGGTTGCGGTGGAACGGAATGAGGCGCTTGTCGCGGCGGAACTGGCGCAGCGCGCGAGCGCTGCTGAAGCGCAAACGCAGCCGGTGAACACTACGGACGTTCCGTCATTCGACGTGCCGGCGATCCTCGAAGCGGAACCATCCGCAGAGCGCGAGGCGGCGGCGCTGGCGTACCTCAGCCGCCTCGAAGAGCCGCGCGCCCGGTTGCGCGGTGCGATCGAGTCGTACCGCAACGCGACGAGTCGTCCCGGTGGATCGTCGATTATCCACGCGACATCGGCGCAGCGGCTGCGAGACGAGATCGAGCAGACATATGCTGTGATCGCTGCGATCGAACCGCCGGAGACGCTTGCGGAAGCGCATGCGCTCTACCTGCAAGGGCTGGAACTGGAACTGACGGCGCTCGACCACATGCTGGCGTTCTACAGCGGCTTTCGCGCCGAGGATGCCAACCGCGCAGCGCTGACGATGGCGGAGTCTGCGCGCCGCCTTGATCAGGCGCGCCGGATGTTCGATCAACAACGGGCGGAGCTGTCGGTAGAGGGACCGCTGCCCCATTCGTACCGCTGAATTGTTCCTGCTCAGCTGTCTGGTGGTTCAAAGAAGGCACTCCACCGGTGTCGCGTTCCAGGCGTCTATACAAGACGCTGGCGTGTACACCGCAGAAAGAATGTCGAGGAAACATAATGAATGACCACTCGCGTGCTTTTCTGAAGCAACTGCTCTCCACCCCCGGCCCTTCCGGCGAGGAAGTCGCTGCGGGGCGCGTCTGGCGGCGCGAAGCCGAAACCTTTGCCGACCGGGTGTATGCCGATGTGCGCGGCAGTTCATATGCCGTGCTTGAAGGCGGCGCTCCGCGCGTCCTGCTTGCCGGGCATATCGATGAAATCGGGGTGATGGTGAGTTACATCGACGACGACGGCTTCCTCTGGTTTTCGCCGATCGGCGGGTGGGATACGCAGGTGCTCGTGGGGCAGCGGGTGCGGCTGCTGGGGCGCGCAGGCGATGTGATCGGCGTGATCGGGAAGAAGCCCATCCACCAGATGAAGCTCGATGAGCGGGAGAAAGTCAGCAAGATCGAAGACCTCTGGATCGACATTGGCGCCGCGAACCGGGCGGAAGCTGAAGCGCTGGTGCGCGTCGGCGCCGCCGGCGTGATCGATGCGCCGGTCTATGATCTGCCGGGTGAGAAGATTATTTCGCGCAGTATCGATAACCGGATTGGCGCGTTTACCGTGCTCGAAGCGCTGCGCCTGCTGGCGCACGACCGTCCGCGCGCAACGGTGGCGGCAGTGGCGACTTCGCAGGAAGAGATCACGTTTGCAGGGGCGCATACAGCTGCGTTCAGTTTCGAGCCGCAGGTGGCCATTGCGGTTGATGTCACCTTTGCGACCGATCATCCGAATGCGAGCCGGAAGCAGTATGGTGATGTGCGCCTGGGTGGCGGACCGGTGCTGTCGCGTGGTTCGGCGAACAGCCCGGTGGTGTACGACATGCTCGTGGCGATTGCAGAACGCGAAGGCATTCCATACAGCGTGCAGATCAATCCGCGCTACACTGGCACCGATGCCGATGCCATTCATGTCTCGCGCGCCGGTGTCGCCACTGGCGTCATCTCGATCCCGAACCGGTACATGCATTCTCCCAATGAAATGATCGCCCTGAGCGACGTCGAACACGCTGTTCGTCTGATCGCTGCATTCGTGCGCAGTCTGGATTCCGATACGTCATTCATTCCGTCCTGAGTCTGGCATGACCCTGCTGAAATCGCGCATCTGGAGTCTGGTCGAGGTGTCCTACGACCAGGACTACGCTCCGGTTCTCGACTGGTATGACGCGAGCATGATGGCGCTTATTTTGCTGAATGTCCTCGCGGTCGTTATCGAGAGCGTTGAAGAAATAGGCCAGCGCTTCGCTGCGTATTTCTACGCATTTGAGGTCTTTTCGGTAGCAGTCTTCACGATCGAATATATCGTCAAGCTCTGGGCATGCACGGTCGATGCGCGCTACACCCATCCTGTGCTGGGTCGGGTGCGATATGCACTGACACCAATGGTCATTGTTGACCTGCTGACGTTTTTACCTTTCTATCTCTGGTTTCTTCCCGTCGATCTGCGGATTCTGCGCGCGCTGCGGTTGTTTCGACTCCTCAGGGTGCTCAAGATCGGGCGTTATTCCCAGTCTGTAGCGCTGATGGCGCACGTTGTTCGCCGCAAACGTTCCGATCTGACGGCGACTGCGCTCCTCTTGTTCGTGATGCTGGTCATCGCGGCGAGCCTGATGTACTACGCAGAGCACGATGCCCAACCCGAGGCGTTTGGGTCGATTCCTGCGGCGATGTGGTGGGGTGTTGCGACGTTCACAACAGTTGGCTATGGGGATGTATATCCCATCACGCCCCTGGGCAGGATCCTGGGGTCGTTCATTGCCATCCTGGGGATCGGCATTTTTGCGCTCCCTGCGGGCATTCTCGCGTCTGGATTTTCCGAAGAGCGCGAACGGATGAGGACCGGGAACAGTGCGGATGTGTGTCCACACTGCGGGCGCGCGCTGGATCAGGATTCATCCTGATTGCTGAGTGAGCGATTCGACCGGTTGAGGGTTGGGCGCTCCTGGCAGTGCAACTGAGACTGTTGTGCCGACGCCAACCGTACTCTCGACGGTGATGCGCCCGTTCATTGCCTCGACCAGTCCTTTGGCGATGGAAAGCCCCAATCCCACATTGCCGTTCTGCCGCTCGCGCGCTGGATCGGCGCGGTAGAATCGTTCGAAGATATGCGGAAGATGCTCCGGTGCAATGCCGATTCCAGTGTCTGTTATGGTGATCTGGATCATCCGTCCTATCGGCGCTGTTGAGATGGTGATCCGTCCGCCAGCCGGGGTGTAGCGCAGCGCATTGTCCAGGATGATCAGTACAATCTGCTGGAGCCGTTCGGCGTCTGCCTGCACGATACCGTTGGCGGTCTCGAGTTCGACCGTAATGCCGCGTTGCTCACCCAGGCGCGCCGTCTGGCGCTGCACAGTGTGCAGCAGGTCGCCCAGATCGACCGCTGTGGTCGTCATCGTCAGCTGCCCGCTGTCTAGTCGCGTCAGGGTCAGCAGATCATCGACCAGGCGCCGCATCTGGTCACTTTCGGTCAGAATGTCGCTCAGCAGTTCACGCTGATCGGTCGCATCGGGTGGCGTGTCGCGGAGCGCCACCTCGGCACTGGCGCGAATGAGCGTGAGCGGTGCGCGCAGTTCATGGCTAGCGCTGGCGATGAATCGCTGCTGCCGTTCCCAGGCTTCCTGTGACGGGCGAAGCGCACGTCCTGCCAGCCACCAGCTCGCCACGCCGACCAGCACCATGCCGAGTGCGCCTAAGCCGATCAATCCCAGGGTTAACTGATTCAGAACCTGTTCCTGATCACTCAATTCACGCGCCAGCTGGAGCGCCGCCGGTCCACCTGGACGGGTCAGGCGGTAGGTCAACAGGCGCGCCCGTCGCCCATCACTCATTGTAACCGTGCGAAGGTCGCTGCCCTGCGCCAGCGCTGCCTGGAGCGCATCGTGGTCTGGCGCCAGCGCGAGATCGATGTTGTTTGGATTGAAGAGCAGCTTTCCTGAGGCATCGAGCGGCAGCACGACGATAGCTGCGAGTTCTGCCGCATCAACGCTGGTGGTCAGGGAACGAGGACGATCTGACCCCATCTCGTCTTCTTCTCGCTCGTCCTGCTCATGCAGTTCCCGAGTCCTCTGGTGATCGCTGGAGGGATTCGTCTGCCCAAAAGGGATTGGCGCGATCTCGCCTCGAAGAACCGACCAGTCACGGTCAGCGTCCGCCAGATCGGGAGGGAGGGGCGCCCCAAGCGCATGGAATTCGTGCGCCATTTTGTGACGCAGCGCCAGGTCAGTCACGTTCGAGAAGTAGCGCGCGACCACGAGATACGCGCCACCGCCGATCAACGTTACGAGAACGAACGCCGCCAGGGCATACAACAGCGAAAGCTGCACACGCAACCCGCTAAACACGGCTCACCTCCAACCGGTACCCCACGCCGCGCACCGTCGTGATCGGGTCGCGTTCACCAGGTGCGTTCAGTTTGCGCCGCAGATACGAAATGTAGACATCGACCATCTGGGGTTGAACGTCGTGTTCATAAGACCAAACATAATCGAGAATCTGCTGGCGTGACAACGCCTGCCCGGCGTTCCGCATCAGGTATTCGAGCAGATTCCATTCCGTCGGCGTGAGATCAAGCGCGCGCACACCGCGCCGCGCCGTGTGATGCCGCAGATCGAGCACCAGGTCTCCAACCCGCAATTCGTTACTGTCTCCCGGTTGCAAGGTGAAGCGCCGTCCCAGCGCCCGTACCCGCGCAAGCAGTTCCTCGAAAGCAAAGGGTTTGACCAGGTAATCGTCGGCGCCGCTGTCGAACCCCGCCATCTTGTCTTCGATCTGACCGCGCGCAGTCAACAGCAGAAGCGCTGTGGGCAGACGCGCCGCGCGCACGGCGCGACAGATCGACGGACCGTCGCGCTCCGGCAGCATCCAGTCGATGATTGCTACCTCATAGACGCCGCGCAGGGCGTACTCAAGCCCGGTATCGCCGTCGTGCACCACATCGACCTGATGATGTTCTTCGCGCAACACCCGTGCAATCAGTCGCGCCAGTCGTTGATCATCTTCTACAAGCAAGATTTTCATAGCATCTCCTCAGCCGCGATCAGCATAGCGCAAGAAGATTGGAAAAAGATTGGAAGAGCCGCGGGTGATTCCAAGACAGTTCCCATCGAGCGGCGCTATAACTCAGACAGACGACGGCACTCGTCGGACGACAACGTCAGAAAAGCAAGAAGAGTATCGCATAAGGAGCATGAACCATGAAACAGTCAACCCTTCTGGGAATTGCAGCGGCGATGACCGCGTTTGTTCTCGTGCTGGTCGGGGCACTGGCGGGGCAACTGACACAGCCAGGCGCGTCTGTGACGCCAGCAGTCGTCGAAGCGACAGCGGCTCCCACTGACGCAACGGTGGTTCTCGATCCCACTGTGGAAGCGCTGATCCGTGAACGTGAGGCAGCGTACCAGCGGGCGCTGGCGGAAGCGCAGCAACGGCTGGCAGAGGCAAACCGACAGCTTGAGGAAGCCAATCGCCAGATAGCACAGCAGCAAGCGGTGCAACAGCCGGTTCAGGCGTCCACCTCGCAGGGAAGCGCTCCGGCGACCGCAGCGTCCGCTCCGGCGGTATCAGCCGACCAGGCGCAAGCAATCGCGCTGAACCTGGCGCAGGGCGCAACTCTGGTCAGACCTGCAGAACTGGTGTTGTATCAGGGTGTTCCGGCATACGAGGTGATTTTCGCGACCGGCGCCGTCTACGTCGATGCACAGAATGGCGCGGTGCTCGCCAGCACGCTTGCGCAACCCGCTCAACCCGTTGCTCAGGTGCAGGACATCAGCGCCGAGCAGGCGGCTCAGATCGCCATCACCTATCGCGGCGGCGGTCAGGTGCGCAAAGTCGAGCGTGAGAACGAGCACGGTATGGAGGTGTACGAAGTGAAGTTCATCGATGGCGCCGAAGTGTATGTCGCCGCTTCGGATGGCGCGGTCGTCTACGCTCGACTGGATAAGGCGGACGATCGCGAGAAGCACGATGATGACGATTGAGCGCCACTCTGACAGTCGCCGGCGTTGATGTGGACAACCGCACACATCCGTTTGATTATATTATTCGATGATTGTCTGTATATCTATTGAGGGAATCAATGGCATCACGCACTCCACCTCGTCGTTTATCGACACAAACGCTCAAACTGACGATCAGTGCTGCATCGGTTGCCGCAACGCTTGCAGGGTGGGCGCTGTTAGCCATACAGCCGGTTGCCGAGTCTCAGCAGTTCGAACCGTTGCCGGACGTTTCAGGAACACCCGCAGTGGTGACAGCGCCACCCCCCGCGTGGCTGAGCGAACCTCCGGCGATACCCACCCTGCCGCCGCTGGTTGAACTGGCGCACATCCCGGCGGAAGGCGCGCAGCCTGCAGAACCAGACCAGGCTCAGATCGCCAGTCCTGTGACAGCGCCAGCGGTGAGTTCCAATCCTCCGGCGCCTCCGGCATTACGCGAAGTGAACGCGCCGGTGACCATCAATCCGCCAGTCCAGGCGCAGCGACCGGCGCCGGTCGTTGTCACACGCTCATCGCGGTAAAAAGGAGAAACGCCATGCGGTCTATCACGTTTCGTGCAATGGGATGCCAAATACAGGCGTTTCTCGACAGCGAGACCGACGCTGCAGCACAAGCGCTCCATTCAGTTCCGCACTGGTTCGCTGAATGGGAGCATACATTGAGCCGCTTTCGCGACGACAGCGAACTCTCGCTGCTCAACCGGCGCGCCGGTGAGGGATGGGTGCGAGTCAGTCGCACGCTGTGGGATGTGGTAAACGATGCGATTGTGGCAGCGCGCCTGAGCGATGGTCTGGTGACGCCAGGCGTGTTGATGGCGCTGGAATCTGCTGGTTATGACCGAGATTTCGCACAGATCGCGGATGGCGTCTCGACGCGGTCTCAAGCGACTCTTCCGCCTTCCGGCGACTGGCGCGCCATCCGACTCGACCCGCGGCGCTATGCGATAGCGCTGCCGTCAGGGATGCAACTCGATCTCGGGGGTATTGCCAAGGGATGGGCTGCTTCCAGAGCAGTGCAGCGACTGGCAGTGCATGGACCGGCACTCGTCGATGCTGGCGGCGACATTGCCGTGAGCGGGTTGCGGACCGGTGAGGAACCATGGGTCGCCGGTATCGCCAGTCCCTTTCAGCCGGAAGAATTGCTCGATATCGTGTTCCTGACCGGCGGCGGCATCGCCACGTCGGGACGGGATGTGCGGCGCTGGCGGCAGGGAGGGGTCGAACGGCATCACATCATCGATCCGCGCACCGGAGCACCGGCAACGACCGACGTGCTCGCGGCGACGGTCATTGCCCCTTCCCTGCTGGAAGCGGAAGTTGCCGCGAAAGTGGTCATCATTCTGGGAAGTCAGGCAGGCATGGCCTGGCTGACTGTTCGTCCATGGCTTGCCGGTCTGATCGTCACTGAAACACAGGAAGTCTGGCGCACAACGACGCTCGAACAGTTCCGCTCGCACGCGCCAGCAGAGAGGGAGGTTGTCTATGAGTGATGAAAAAGCCGCCAGGCTAGCTGCCATTCGCGCTGCAAATGCCGCAAAACGTGGGAGCGCGGCGCAACCGTCAGCGATGGCGGAACGTGTCTCTGAACCGTCCGAGGGTCTCGTCCAAACGGCATCTGCCAGACGTGAGACGCCTGCGGCGGAGGCGCTTTCTGCGGTCAGACGCGCGCCATCACAACAACCACAGCGCGCGTCTGAACCCGACTCCTTCGCCGATATGCCGCCTGCCATGGCGTTTCAGACCTTTATCGGCATCGTGCTAGCAGCAATTCTGGGCGCATTTGCAGCAATTGTCGTGCTACCCGCCTGGTTGCCCGGCTTGAGCGCATCGCTACTGGGCGCGGAACCGAAAGCGTACTGGCACCTGTCGCGGAGTAGTGCGTTTGTTGCATACATCTTGCTTTGGCTCTCAATGGTCTTCGGACTGCTGATGACGAACAAACTGGCACGCGTCTGGCCCGGCGGACCAACGGCCTTTGATCTCCACCAACATACTAGTCTACTTGGACTCGCATTCGCGCTCTTCCATGCTTTGATTCTGTTGGGTGATCGCTACATTCAGGCAACGCTCGCCCACGTGCTCGTACCGTTTCAGTATAGCGGTTACGAACCGTTCTGGGTCGGGCTGGGACAGCTAGGGTTCTACGGGCTAGCAATCGTGAGCTTGAGTTTCTACGTCAAAGATCGCATCGGTCGTCGCGCCTGGCGCCTGCTTCACTTCCTCAGTTTTGCGGTGTTCGCGCTGGCACTGCTGCACGGCATCTGGAGCGGCAGCGACAGCCAGAGCGACCTGGCGCGTGTGATCTACTGGGGGAGTGGTGGTAGCGTGCTGTTTCTGACCGTCTATCGCGTACTGGTATCACTGGCAAGACCTAAGCAGGAAGGTAGAGTTCAGGCATCGTAGAGACGCAATATCTCGCCTACCACATGCCTGCACCAAACCGAACCGGTGCAATTCCTCAAATATCAAACGGGAGCACGCACATGCAGATCCAGTTGCAACAAACGGTACGTCAACACAGCGCACGGCAGATAGGAGCAATCGTTCTGGTAGGACTCATGCTCCTCGTGCTGCTGATTCAACTCATCCCGTATGGACGTGAACATACCAACCCACCGGTTATTGCCGAACCGGCGTGGGACAGTCCGCAGACGCGCGCGCTCTTCTTCCGCGCCTGCGCCGATTGCCATAGCAACGAGACAAAATGGCCCTGGTACAGCAATATCGCGCCCGCGTCGTGGCTGATTACCCGCGATGTCACGCAGGGACGTGAGGAGTTCAATGTCTCCGAATGGGGACGTCCAGACAACGACGGGGATGATGCGGCGAAGCTCGTGCAGAACGGAGAAATGCCGCCCTGGTTCTACCTGCCGCTCCATCCCGAAGCCAATCTCTCACCCGTCGAGCGGCAACAGTTGATCAACGGTCTGCTGGCGACATTTGGGGGTGACCTGAAACATGGGTCGGATGACTGACGCTGGTCATCCGAACCGCAACTGCGTCTGCCCGACCTGCAGCACATCGCCGCGACGTACAGGTGTCGGTTGAACGATGCGGATACCGTTGAGATAGGTGCCGTGACTGCTGCCTGCATCTTCCACCGTCACCTGACGACCATTATTGCGAATAATCGCATGGCGACGGGAGACGCTGCCATCGCCGATCAACACGATCTGACACTCTTCGCTGCGTCCAATCACGAGTTCGGCAGTGTTGAGCGGATAGGTGCGCGGTTGCGCCGCGCCTGCGATGACCGAGAGCGTCCCCCATGCGCCGGATGGCGCGGGTTGCGGCGTGGACGCTGTTGGCGTGGGTTGATACGGCTGCGGCGGTGCGGGTGGCGGCGGCGGCACATAGACCGGCACAGGGACCGGCGCCGGTGCGGGTCGGGGCGCTCGCCGGCGGCCCGCACCGATAATCGTGATGACCGTCAGTGTGAGCGCCAGGACGATGCCACAAACACACAATGCGAGCAGACCGAGCAACGACTCACTGTTCGGCGCCGCGTCCCTTAGCGCTGGTGGCGGCGCCTGCTCTGCAGGAGGACCGCCGAACGACTTGCAGGCATCGATTCGTCCTGTTCCCATCTCAAAGCGCGGATTCAGATCGCGAATGTCCCGCGCGTTGGCGCGAATGGTCTCAGCGACCTGCGCCGCGCTCCAATCGGGATTTGCCGAAAAGAGCAGCGCTGCCAGCGCCGAGACATACGGCGTCGCCTGCGACGTGCCGCTCATATAGTCGTAATTATTGCGAAACCGTTCATCACGCGGCAACCGATCGCTGGTCAGAAACACTTCATAGGTCGGCATCGTGGAGAGGATGTTGACCCCCGGTGCGCTGACAGCGATCCAGGGACCGGAGTTCGAGAAGGGCGCTTTGCGATCACGCTGATCGGTCGCGGCCACCACCAGAACATCAGGATTGTCCACGGCAATCGCGTTCGGCAGCGGCACTGCGTCATTACCGGCAGCGACGACAACCAGCGCCCCCTGTTGCTGGGCATAGATAATTGCATCGTTCACAAGCACCGATGGTTCATCGGCATTGAGGGTCAGCGTTGCGCCAAGGCTCAAGTTGATCACCTTCGCCCCCTGATCGGCGGCGAAGCGAATACCACGGGCAATTGCGCGATCCAAACCTCTGCCGCGCTCATTCATGACCCGCACCGGTAGGATCGTCACATTGGGCGCAAGCCCGGTAATCCCTTCGTTGTTGTCGAGAATGGCGGCGATAATGCCCGCGACATGCGTCCCGTGACCGTGTTCATCGCGCGGGTCAGCATCGTTATCGACAAAATCATACCCATCACTGCGCAGGCGCGCTGCCAGATCGGGGTGGGTGGGGTCAACACCGCTATCTACCACGGCGACGATAACCTCTGGGCTGCCAATTGTGCGTTCCCAGGCGCACGTCGCGCCAACCTGTCGCAATGCCCATTGTTCCCCAAATTGGGGATCGTTCGGCGACGAGAGGGGAGCAGCGAGCAGGATCGCCAGGATTAGCAGAACGCGCAACACCATGACTTTTTATTGCTGTGTCAACTCCGGTAATTGCATGCTGCGGAGATACCACGCACCTTCCAGCAGCACCAGTTCGAAGAGTGTATCGAACGGTCGTTCTCCCGAGACGACCGTTCCGTAATCGAACGTGTAGCGCACCGTGCCGGTCAATCGGACGTGCGCGATCGAGCCGTTGTTATCGATCAGCGTATAGGTCTCGTCGTTGAACTGCAGGTCAGTGATGTATTCCATATACGACCGCAGTTCCGGGCTGATCTGCCGCTTCAAATCGGTCGGTTCGACATAGGAGAGCATCCGTGACACGTCGCGTGCTTCGGTGGCGGCAACGAAGTTTTGCACCACCTGCACCGGTCGCGGGTCGGTCATCGGATCGGGAGCGCGGGTGAACCACCAGAGCGCGACTCCCGCAAGCACGAGCACTGCAGCGCCGGCGCCGACGATCGTCCAGCGCGACACCCTGCGCGGCGCTGGCGGCGGCGCTGGCAGCGGCGGCAGTGGACCGGTATCGACTTTTTTCTGCTCTGAGGTTTGTTCCTGTGTCATAACGCTTGTGGTTCGTTGCGTCAGTGGACAGGCGCACAGGCGCTGTGTCGTTGAAACTCATACTCGCCAAGCAGATCGAAACGTCCGCTCGTTTCGACATACCGGCGCTGGCTGATATGAATGGTCGCGTTCTCGATCGTCAGAAGGTTGTAGGCATTTCTGCCGCGTTCTCCTTCCCGAACGCGCCGCGATGTACTGGTGCCGCTCTGGCAGATGATGAATTGTTTCGTATTACCCGCGATGCCAACATACGACACATGATGATGCCCGCAGAGCAACACATCCACGCCGCTCCGCTCGAGCATCTGCGTTACTTCGGCGGCATTGCGAACGATGCTGCGCTTCTCGCATCCTGGCGGGCGCACAACGCCGTGGTGCAGCACGGCAATCTTGCAGACATTGTCGGGGTAGCGGGCGAAGAGGTTCGCCATGGTGCGCTGCTGCTCACGCGACACATACCCGCCGTCAATTGTCAGACCGTGGGCGCTGTTGCCACCGATCACGACCAGTCCAGGACGCTCAAACAGCGGGTTGAGGTTGGTCGAAATATACCGCTGATAGCGATCAAGCGGGCGAAAGAACCGTTCCACCAGGTGAAACAGCGGAACATCGTGATTGCCCGGGACGATCAGCTGCGGTTCGGGCAGGCGCCGGAGATACTCGATAATCGCTTCCCACTGCGACAGAAAATCGGCGCGCTGTACAAGGTCGCCGGAGATGACCAGCAGATCAGGGCGTAGATCGTGCGCTTCGCGGGCGAGTTGCTCGGCGACGTGCGGATGAAACGTGCGCCCGGCGTGCAGATCGGAAATATGCATGATGACGGCACGCACCGACAGCTACTCCGCAGTGGAGGTGGATTGTGCGGCGCGCGCCTTTTGCAGCGCCACGCTGATGATGGCGCGCGCAATCAACACCACTTCGACCGCCAGCGCTGCAATGAAGGTGTATTTTACGAGGTAGACGAAGGTTTCCACAGGCGCCTCCTGCTTGTTCGTCTCAAATGATCCCTTCCGATTGTAGCATAAAATCGGTTGTTTGTGCCGGTGGTATAATTGCGGCTTGATCGTTTTGCGTTATTGTGTTCTAACTATCGAGTAGGCGTGCGCATGTGAGGCGAGAAAGATTGCTCCTCCAGGCGCCATCAATGATGAAACGCCCGCTACGGTATGGTGTTGCAAGGTTGCGCCTGCAGGCGCTCATCCCGCGCGTAGGCGCCGGGGTTGCGTGTGAGTTATTCAGAAGCGAAGAGGGTGTGCCCATGACGATCAATTACACGGCCTGGCTGCGCAGTTATGTCGGCCATCAACGCCTTTTGCAACTCGCTGCGAGTGCGTTCATTTGCAACGATCAAGGGCATGTCCTGCTTGGACAACGTTCGGATGTGATGCTGTGGGCGCCGCCATCCGGCGTTGTGCAGCTCGGAGAAACGCCAGCGCGCACCCTGGTGCGTGAAGTACTCGAAGAAACAGGTCTGCATGTCGTGGTTGAGCGCCTGATCGGGCTGTACACCGGGCGCGAATTCGAGTGGACCTACCCGAACGGCGATCAGGCGCAGATCGTCAGCGCTTTCTTCGCCTGCCGCATTACTGGCGGTAATCTTCAGCCCGACCATGCTGAGTTTGTGTCGCTCGCCTACTATCCGCCCGACCGCCTGCCGCCGCTGATGCCGCGGTATGTGCGCATGCTGCGCGATGCGTTCGCCGGGCGCACCGAAGCAGCTTTCGATTAGCAATGAAACGTCTCGCCTATGCCTCGCCCGTCAACCCCGCACCTTCGGGTATTTCGGACTACAGTGAGGAACTGCTGCCGTATCTCGGCGTGTATGCCAGTATCACACTGTATGTCGAGGACGGGTTGCGCCCGACGAATCCGCACCTCTCACAGCATTTCGAGATTCGTCCGATCAGCCGGTTGGAGCGTGATCATCGCCGTCGTCCGTTCGATGCAATCATCTACCATATGGGCAACAGTCCGGCGCACCTGGGGATCTGGCGTGTCCTGCAGCGCATTCCGGGCATCGTGGTGCTGCACGACTTTGTGCTGCATCACTTCATGCTCCAGGAGATGGTGGCGGTGCGCGGGCAGATCGACCTCTACCGCGCCGAGATGCGCCGACGGTACGGCGATGAAGGCGCACACATCGCGGAACTGATGCTGCGTGGGCGCTTTCCCGACGCCGCCTTCAATGTTCCCTTCTGCGAGGACGTGCTGGAACGCGCTACTGGCATCCTGGCGCACAGCCGCTATGTGCTGGATCGAGTGACGGCGCTCAAGCCAGGACTGGCGACAGCGCTTGTGCCGATGGGTGTGCCGCTGCCGCCGCTCATTCCGCGCAACGAAGCGCGCGAGCGCCTTGGACTGCCGCAGGATGCGCTTATTCTTGCGTCGTTCGGGCACGTCAATCCATATAAGCGCCTGGAACCTGCGCTACGCGCATTACGTGATCTGCGCGCTATTCGCCCCAATGTGCACTACCTGCTCGTTGGCAGCATCTCGCCGAACTATGATGCGCAGAGTGTCGTTGAACGTCTGGGGTTGACCGAGTCTGTCACGATCACCGGGTATGTGCCGCGTTCCGCTTTCGAGGATTATGTCGCTGCCGCCGATATCTGCCTGAACCTGCGCCACCCGACGGCCGGCGAGACATCGGCGAGCTTGCTGCGACTGCTTGGCGCCGGTCGCCCCACGCTGGTGACCGCCACCGGATCGTTTACCGAACTGCCGCCAGGAGTGGCGGCGCAGGTTGACCCCGACGGCTCGGAGAGTGACCTGATCCTGGCGTACTGTTGCCTGCTGGCAGAGCGGCCTGACGTAGCTGCAGCGATGGGTGCAGCGGCGCGGGCGTATGTGGCGCGCTGTCACACGCTCGAAGGCGCAGCGCAGAAGTACATGGAGTTCCTGGCGCGTGTTTGCGGATGGGGCGATGTTCGACCGATGCGCGAGACGCCGCTGTGGAATGTGGAAGAATGGCGAGATGATGATACACATCTCCATAACGTGAACGCGCTTTCAGATGCGCGGCAGACCGGTCAGATTACAGTGCGCCAGACCTCTGTACCACCGTCATCGCCACTGACGCGAACTGTCGCTGGGGCACTAGCTGACCTTGGAGTGACGCATGACGATCGTGGTGTACTGGAGTACGTGGCACAAGCGCTGGCGGAGATAGAGCAATGGGCGCACAGCGGATGATCCTGTGCTACACTATGAACGACATTAGGAGTGAAGGTATTCTGTGACCGCAACGACAGCCGTCCATCCGATGCGCATCGGGTTGGTGCACGAGATTACCAATATCGACCTCGCTGCACGTCAGGGAACGTGCAGCGTCGAGCCGTACCTGGCGTTGACGACGCAGACTCATCGCCTGATTGCGTATGCCGGCGGTGTGCGCGCGTTCCTGCCGATGCCAACCGACACCCGCCAGGCGATGCTCGAAGTCCTGTTCCTTGCCCGTCGGGGAGACGTGGAGCGCTACGGTGGAGACGTGCGCTTCGCCCCGCTGCGCTTGCTCATACGCGAAAGAAAGTTTCGCGCGCCAGACCTCTTGCTCGTGCAGGATGCGAATGATCCACGCCGGCAGAACGACTACCGGCGCGGTGCAGACCTGGCGACCGCAATCGTGAGTCCTGACGCCCCGGCGCGTGATCGCGCGGATAGACCGCGCGACCGTGCTGCAGTAGGCATTCCTGAATACTTGGATCATCAACCCGCGCGACGATACGAGGATCGCGATGCAAACCCCGGTCGGGGGCATACACAGTGTATGGCATCTTCCGTCGCAGCCTGTGGCGCGTTCGCACCTGCTCGACAGCTTTGCCGTGTGTGTCGATAAGGTGTTCAACGCATAGAGGCAATACTTACAGGCAAATGCACGATGGGACCTGTGCATCCTGTCTCGCACTATCACATCACTGAGCACGCGCGAAATGAAATGGTGCGTCGCCAGATTAGCGAGAGCGAGGTCGCTAGTGTTCTGTCATCTCCAGAACAGGTTGAAATGGTGAACGAAGGTCGTGCGGTCTATCAGTCACGATTTCAGATCGGCGATCCACCCAAAACATACCTGTTTCGTGTTGTTGTAGACATTGATAGTATCCCGCCGGTCGTCGTCACAGTCTATCGTACAAGTAAGGTTTCAAAATATTGGAGGACGGAATGAAGGTTATCTACGACCGCGAGACCGATACGCTAACAGTGATCTTTGCTGAAACGCCGGTTGCCGAGAGCGACGAGGAGAAGCCTGGGGTGATCCTCGATTACGATGGGGACGGTAATCTGGTGTCGATCGAAATCCTTGACGCCTCGCGTCGTGTCACATCTCCGGAGCGTATCGAGTATCGGGTGGCACTTCCGATGCCATAAGCTAACATCCTGCCGATCTCCGCCTCACTTCCTTTCATCACCAGTAGATGGACAACAGTGCTGCGCCGGTTTCGATCAACCGTACATACTCAGAGTTGGGGTAACCACGCAAACCCAGAATATGGGTGTCCCACCCTCATCAGTGTGCCATGTTGAACCCCCTCCCTTGCATATCTTCAATCCATCCGCCACGTTGATCGAGCAGAGACGAGAGCAGAGGAGCAAGGTGCTGAAGAGACGATCCCATGCTCCTATCGTCAGTTCGACGAGTCACCAGGGATAACTATGACCGCAACGACAGCCGTCCATCCGATGCGCATCGGGTTGGTGCACGAGATTACCAATATCGACCTCGCTGCACGTCAGGGAAGGTGCAGCGTCGAGCCATACCTGGCGTTGACGATGGGCTCGCGCATGTCACGCAGTGCGTCGCCGATGTGTGGGAAGGTGCAGCGTCGAGCCATACCTGGCGTTGACGACGCAGACTCATCGCCTGATTGCGTATGCCGGCGGTGTGCGCACGTTCCTGCCG
>JBEPYG010000019.1:0-26636 GCA_041641515.1 Roseiflexus sp. | reverse complement strand
TGCCTGCGCACAACCCTGCACTCAAGTCAGCTGTTGATAGAGGGCGGCGATGGCCGGTTCCGGGGTCGTGCCAAGAGCGCGCAGCGATCCCTTAAGATGCTCGAATGTGGCATTGACGAGGGAGCGATTCCCATACCGCGCTGCCAGGCGCATGAGCTGGGCCGCCGTGTGTTCGCGGCATCCATCGATCTGGAGGATGTGCTGATAATAGAACATGGCCTGTTGTGGCGAGTCGTGTTCGAGCGATCGGGCATACTGCTCGATCGCGTCCAGATAACGCTGTTGCAGGTGTGCCCGGCGTGCTTCGACCCACAACCCGGCGCTGATCGGCGCGCTGGGAAGAAACTCGCCGCGATACAGGGTCGTTGCGCGCTGGATGGCGTCGTGGTGCGTGGGGGTTTCAAGGGCGCGTTCGAGTTCGCGTACATCGTATTCTATCGATTCCCATCCGCTGCGGATTGCAACCGATCCCTCGCGGGCAGAGGCGGTCAGCCCGGTCTGCATGCGGAGCCGGCGGAGCGCCTGGTGCAGTGCTGGCATCGACAGATCACTGTTGCCCCATACTGCTTCCCATAAGCGCTCGACGGACAGCCCGTGCGGGCCGGCGTCGAGCAGGCGAATCAGAAGCGCACGGTGCAATTGTGAGAGTTCGACCGGTTTGCCATCGACCACGCATTCGAACCCCCCAAGCGCGGTAATCTTCCAGCGTGCCGGTGCGGATCGCTCAAAGGCGGCTATTGTATGAGCGGCCAGTGAAGAGTGAGGCGCCGCCGCTTCGAAGAGGCGGCGGTGAACCATGGCAAATCGGTGCAGGATCGGTGTGGAAAGTCCGCCGGCATAGAGCTCGAAACGTTCCCATGCCTCTACAGCGCGACGCCAGCCAGATTGAGCAAAGAAGATCTCGGCCTGTAATAATGCCGCATACGCCCGATCCTCTTCGCTGAGCGATAGTTCACAGGCGGTTGCTTCGGCTGCAAGGCGGCTAAGGCGTGCTGTGTCTGACTGGCGCTGCTGCAGAGTCAGCATCGCTCGCGCCAGCGCCAGCCGTCCACGCACTTCGGGTTGTGACGGGACATCGATCGTTGCTGTCACATCGTGCCACGCACGGGCAACCGCCAGATTGCCGGCAAGAAGCGCTGCCCAAAATGCGCCTGCTGCTGCTGCTTCGGCATTGTTGGTCATGTCGAAGTTCACTGCCAGTGCGTGTGCCTCGGTGTAACCGTTGATCGATTGCTCAAGGTCGCCCTCGCGCATATTGAGTTCCGCCAGACTGCAGAGCAGCACTGTTTCTTCGCGTCGCAGCCTGATCTGGCGCGCGATCGCCAGTCCGCTCTCAAAAGCGTTGCGCGCCTCAGCATATCGTCCCTCCTCCATCGCAATGACCCCCATATTGTTCAGGGTCAAAGCGCGCCTGCCCTGATTGCCGGAAGCTTGCCAGCACGCATCGGCGCGTTTGAGGCATCGGATGGCGGCGGGACGGTTATTCTGACTGGCGTATGCCCAGCCGAGATTATCGTAAATATCGGCGAGGAGCGCAGGTCGGTCTCTGGCGTCGCCGCTCGTTGTCGCAACGGCGCGGGCGTGTTCGAATTCAGTGATGGCGGCAGCGATTTCACCTGCCATGATATGCGCCCGTCCAGCAGCCAGGGCGTATTCCAGCCGCAATCGATCATCGAGAGCCGCAACATCGACGGCTCTCAGGGTTTGTTGGGCGCGAAAGTGCTCTCCTTGTAGCGTCTGAACTTCTGCCAGCAGAATCTGCGCCTCTGCACGAACGAGGTCATCGCCGGTCGCCTCGGCGATCTGCAGTGCCAGATACGCACGTTCCCAGAGTGCCAGGTCACTATACACGCGCGCCTCTGCAAGGAGCAGATTGGGCGGAAACGATACCTGCGGAACACGCGCCGACCGTATCGGCAGGTTGTCACTGTGCTGGCGATCGCCGGTCAACTGGGTGCGATGCAGACGCTCAAAGCACGCCAGCAGCGTGGTCTGGCGCGAACGCTGGCGCAGGCGCGGTACTGCCAGCCAAAGCAGATCGAGCGCTTTCTGGTCATCGCCAGCTGCCAGATAGCAATCGAGCGCACGTTCGATATCTTCTTCAGCGGCATACAGATCACCGGCGGCGCGCAGAAGCGTCCGATGACGCTGAGGATCGCGCGCCAGGCGTGATAGGAGATAATCGCGAAAGAGACTGTGATACGATATCCATCCGGCGCGACTCGAGATGAACAACCCACGACGTTTGATCTCATCGAGATAGGTTGCCGAGTTGGTTGCCGAACGCAGGATGTCGCAGCGGTGGGGTGACAGATCATGCAGGACGCTGGTCTCTTCAAGAAAACGTTGCAGGTCGGTCGGCAGCGGCGCCAGGATCTGCTCGGCGAAATAGGCGTATACCTGGCTCGTATTGGCTTCGATAATTGCGTCGCGCTGGGTCGCAATCGCGGTCAGGCGCTGGTGCTGATCGGCCGTCCAGTCTTTATTTACAAGCGGTTGATCGAGCGAGAGCACAATACCGGTGACCCAGCCGCCAACGGCAGCAGTCAGTTGATCAGCCGCTTCATCGGAGAGAGTCAACCCCGCGGCTACGCCGGCAAGCCGCTGCGTATCGGTGCGCTGGAACTGTAACACGTTGTAATCGAACACCGCAGCGCGTTGCTGAGCGACCATGCGGACCATGCCGTGCAGTGCAGGCAGGGTGCGCGATGCAAGCACCAGGTGACATTTCGTTGCGTACTCTGCGATTGATGCCAGCAATGCCAGTACCAGCGAGACGCCGGGAATAGGACGCGATTGATCGTCGTCCAGCACGTGCACATCATCGAGGATAAGTGCGAAATGATCTGGTGCATCGGCGAGCGCCAGCGCGACCTGCTGTGAGATCTCCGCCAATTCCTGAGGCGTGGCGTCGGCAAGACGCGCTGCAATGTGCGCTGATCCTGGCGCCAGGTCGGCAACACTGTGCAATAGATAATCGAGGAAAACCTGTGGATCGCGATCAGTGCTGTCGAGCGTATACCATGCAGCAGGCATGGTACGCTGTGCAACCCACTGTGCCAGGATGGTCGTCTTTCCCCAGCCGGCAGGGGCAGCAAGCGCAACGACGCGCTTGCTGCGAATTGCACGGTCGAGCAGCGCGAGCACGTGGGGACGTTCGATCAGCGGCCGCGCTGATGTTGGGACAATGAGCTTCTGCTGAAATCGCAGCGCCATAGTCGCTTCATATGGTGCATCGAATCACGTACCATGATCGTAGAAGGTTGCGTCATGATTGTCAATTATGAATTGACCGGATCATGACTGATAAGTGGCATCTGTAACCGGGATGTCATTTTTGTCATCTGGCGCCTTGCCATACAACAGGCGCAGGTCTACAATACAAGAAACAGGAATATCAGCATGTCGACTGAATCCATTCGATATTCTACCACCGGAACCGCACCATCGTCTTCCGGGAAAGGCGTGGCGGAGTCGCTGACGGTCTGGGCCGGCTCGCCAGGCGTTCTGTTGATCCACGGCTTTGGCGGCGATCCGGCGGAAGTCCGTCCGCTAGCTGCTGCATTCATTCGTGAAGGGTACAGCGTGCACGCACCGCTGCTCCCCGGCCATGGCGCGCTTCCCGATGAACTTGCTGGCGTTCGGTGGCAACAGTGGGCGGAAACAGTGGCGCAAGGGTTTGCGACGCTGCGTCACCATTGCTCTGAGGTTGTGGTCGTCGGTTTTTCGATGGGAGCTTTGCTCTCGCTGCTTCTGGCGGCGCATCTGCCGGTTGCGCGCCTGGTTGCGCTGGCGCCAGCGCTGACTTTGCGCGGTCAACTCCTGGTGAATCTGAGTGGTATCGCACGATACGCCGTTTCGTGGTACTATCCCTTCGCAGGCGCTGATTTCAATGACCCAACGCTGCGCGCGCTGGTGCATCGCCGCGCCCCGGATGCCAACCTCGATGATCCGGCCGTCTGTGAGCAGTTGCGCCGCACGGTGCGGGTGCCGTTGGCTGCGATCCATCAGCTGACGCTTTTGCAACGGCAAGCTCGCCATGTGTTACCGCGCGTCACTGTGCCGACGCTGGTGGTGCAGGGGCGTGATGATGCAACGGTCGATCCACGGTCCGCCGAGCAGGTCGTGCGGCGGATCGGCGCCACCGACTGCCGGTTGGTCTGGATGGAAGGTTATGGACATCAGTTGCTTCTTGGCGAGGGTGGTGAACGTGTCGCTCACACAATCGTCGCCTGGCTCCAGGGGCATGTATAGCGCGCCATATCGCACAATGGGGATATGCCCATGTTTATCGATTGCAGCCATCTGATCCGTTCCAATCCGCCGCGCCTGCACTATGGCGTGGCAGTTGTTGATATCAATGGTGATGGCGTCTGGGAGATGTTTATTGCCGGCTTCGATGGCGCCAATCGCGTGCTGCGTTGGGATGGCGCCGGTTTCGTCGATATCCTGGACGAGACTCTCGCCGATGCCCGACGCCAGGCGATTGGCGTAGCTGCTGGCGATCTCGATGGTGATGGCCAGGAGGAGATCTACGTCCTCAACACCGATACCTTTACCGGTCGCAAGCGCTTTGGCGATCGGTTGTTCGACTTCCAGGAGGATGGCTGGGTCGACCTGTTCGAGCTGCCACAGAACCGTGAGGCGCTCAACCTGACTGCTGGTCGTTCGGTTGCGGTCGTCGATCGACTTGGCATTGGGCGCTACGGTTTCTTTGTGGCCAATTATGGCGGACCGTTTCGCCTGTACGAACTTGACCGCTTTGGTGAAGTGCAGGATATGGCGAGCGCCGCAGGCATCAGTTTTACGACTGGCGGACGTGGCGTGATTGCGCTGCCGCTGGTAACGCCACGCATGGATCTCTTTACCGTGAATGAGAACGGTCCCAATCTCCTCTTTGCCAATCGCGGCGACGGTACATTCGAGGAAATCGCCCGTCGCGCCGGTTTGCCCGATCCGCACGAGCATGGTCGCGGGGTTGCCGCCGGCGATTTCGATGGCGACGGTCGCTTCGATCTGGTCTACGGCAACTGGGAAGGTCCACATCGCCTGTTCTTGCAGAAGTGGGACGGCCTATTCGTCGATGCTGCGCCGTCTGAGATGGCGGAGCCATCGCGGGTCCGTACCGTGATCGCCGCTGATTTCGACAACGATGGCGAGCTGGAGATCTTTTTCAACAATATTGGCGAACCAAACCGCCTGTTCGCACGTCGTGGCGATACGTGGACAAAGATCGATCCAGGCGAGGCGCTCGAACCTGGCGGGCTAGGCACTGGCGCTGCAGTCGGCGACTTTGACAATGATGGACGGCTGGAGTTGCTGATCAGCCATGGCGAAGCTGACCTGCAACCGCTCAGCCTGTATCGTCCTGTTCCCAATCAGTACGCCTGGCTGCGTATCCTGCCGCTGACGCGCGCTGGCGCACCGGCGCGCGGCGCCGTCGTCGCAGTTGTGGCAGGCGGGAGGCGGCAACTGCGCGCCGTTGATGCTGGCAGCGGCTATTTGTGTCAGATGGAAGCAGTTGCTCATTTTGGTCTGGGACCGGTGGACGCCGTTGAGTCTGTCGAGGTGTACTGGCCTGATGGCGCGACGACGACCATCACCGCGCCGGAGGTGAACCGCCTGCTCCGCGTGCCGCATCCGTAACGCCGGTTTTGTCTGAACACACGGCGCACAGCATTGCGTCAAAGCGCGTCTGGACGCCGTGCGCGACCATCTGCAATCCGAAAGCTCCGGTCTGAAATGAGGGTCAGATCTGTTATGGCGCGGCGTCGAGTGTGCGCGCCAGCCCGACCACCAGACGCACGGCGTTCTCAAGGTGCGCTGCGTCGAGCTTTGAGAAGTCGTCTCCACGTTCGTACTGATACGGAATACGCTGTTGGGCATCGAGTGCGGCGATCCCCAGGGCGCGCCATCCACGACGGCGCAGTACACCGGCGCATGTGATGCCGCGGTAGACGCAAAGCTTTGCCGTTGCCTGGCCGCTATCCACAACGCGGGCCGCCAGGCGCAACAGCAATGCATCCGCCAGTCGCTGGCGCAGCGCGCCCTCGGCAGCCAGATAGCACAATGTTCCCTGCCCAATGCCATCAAGACCGACGAAGAGCGTGTGCTGCACCTCGAAAGGATAACGTCGCAGCAGATCGTCGATGCCAGCAGTCCCGGCGCCGATCCCCACAATCCACATCTCGGTGTACTTGAGAGGCGATATTCGTGCAGCGCTCTCGATCAACGTCGCCAGGGCGCCAGCGTAACTGATTGCTCCGGGGGTTGCCGGAGCATACTGCACAAATAGCGCTGCGATTCCCTGGGCAAACAGGATGGTCGCCGGCGCCGCCTGGGCGTACCAGCACCACAGGCGAAGATCGAATGGCAGCGGCGTATGTGCTGCAATGCTCAGCGCGACAAGCAATGCCGCCGCAACAGTGCGCACGATGAGACCGGTCTGACCAACACCAAATGCAACAAGTCTTCGTTTGGTGGCTGGCGGGGAGCTGAGCGGCGCTAGCACCACCAGGCGCCAGCGCATTGCCTCGGCGGCAGCGCGTGTGGCGATAACATTCTGGCTCAGAATGCGCCGCGCCAGAAGAGGGGTGCTGTACCATGCGGTCAGGAATGTTGTCCCAAAACCTGCCGCAAAGATCAGCGTGGCGAGCAGGGGCATCCAGTAAAAGATGATCACTCCGAGGACAGCCAGCGTCCCCCAGACGATGCCATCGTAGCCGGGCAGGCGAAACGCGCGGAAGGACTCGACAGAAAGGCGGAACCCTGCCTGACGGAGACGCGCGTCGAGGAGCGCCGCCACTTTCGCCTCGTTGAGCGATCCGGGGGGACGTGGACCAATCGTGTGAACAATGTGCGCAGCAAGGTCAAACGGCGTCTCCTTGAGACGCTCCGACAACGGGATCTCTGATGCGCTGCTCCTGTCAGATACCATCACCGGCTGTGCCCGTCTCATAGACCATGGATGATGAACAAACAGTACCTGTCGTATGCGGGACTATTGGCCGATTGAAGCGGCGCACAGTTTGTGGCATGATCATGCGCGAAGTGAGTGAACCTCTCCAACGCTGTATTCGATTTACTCAGGAGGTGCACCCAGTGCTGCGCAGTTTCTTTTACAAAGACTGAAGCGGACTGATCTGTGAGGCGTCAGCGCCTCACAGGTCTTTTTTTATGGAAGGTCTTCGCCGTAACGCCAGCGGTAATAATGTCGTCCAACGTTCCCCATCTCGACGCGCCATCCGGGTGGGTTATCGGGCACATAGGTGAGCGTGCGGCGCTCGAACAACTGAATCAGCACATCACGCTCGACCCCGCCGAGACGCACGCGCACCCAGAACGGTTCGCTGATCGGATAGCCAAGCGTAAACAGCCAGTCGAACAGACGATCGGTGCGTACCCGTCCCTGATCGTAGATCAGACCACGCGCAGTGAGATAGTCCCAAAAAACCGCCGGAATATTATGCCCGCTTTCGGGTACGTAGTGCGCAATGCGCGTCTCGGCGCGCACCGGTCCGTCATATGTGCCGACGCGCCCCTGACGATCAATGGTCATCCGTGGCAACTGTCCGGTCTGATCCGGTTCCGCGCGTGTGATAACGACGGCAAAACTGGCGTATGAGGGCGCGTTGGGATCATCAGCATCTCCTGCGATGGGGATAGCTGCCGCTTCGCGCTGAACGAATTCATTGTCGCCGACCTGCATGCGACCGGTGACCAGTTCCATCACCAGCAGTCCAGAAGTGACGAACCAGGGACTCGAACGGTCGCCGAAGGGGTTGTTCAATTCCATCCGTCCCTTATCGAAGTACTGCACCTGCCGTATACCGCTGATCGCCTGTTGATAACTTTCGGTGCGCGCCATCAGCCCACGCGGTCCCCACATCCAGCTCCGTTGCACGCGGCCGCTGGCAACAACCCGATCGGTGCGCTGCCAGAGTTGATCGAATGCTGCATCGGCAAACCCGACCAGCGGACCGTTGACGAATGCGCGTGCTGCACCTTCCTGAGCGCTGCCGAATTCGTCGCCAACCGCGCCGCCTGGCGGAGGTGTACCGCCAGATGTCGGGGTCGGAGTGCGATCGTCAAATGGTGCGACGGTTGGTGTCGGTGCGGCCGGAGTCGGCAGGACGGCCGGTTGTGGCGCGCGCCCGCACTCTTCATCTGGAACGCACAACTGCAGGACCAGATCGTACCGGATGAACTGGTTGCCAAGATCGCCGTTGTTTTTGATCTGCACATAGTAGAACCCGTCCACCGATGGCACAAAACGAATCTGCGAGTCGAGCGATCCCGGAATGTCATCATTGAAATCAAGAAGACGAATGCCATCGCGGTCGAACAGGTACATAACCGTGTCGGCGCCGGCCTGTGTCTGGTTGTTGAAATCTGGCGTGTTGCGGTATGGACGGGTGTCGGTGTAGATGTAATAGATTTTGCCGGCTTTACCGAAGAACCTCACCCAATCGGCGTCACCTACCGGGCAGAGCCGCCGTCCAGGTTGAATCTCGTTCGGCAGGATCAACTTTGCCTGTTCTGGCAGACCATCGTCTTCGTAAAGATCGCGGCAAATCTCAGCGACCAGTGCAGGCGTTGGTCCATAGCTTTCGGAGCGCACGACGAAGACATAGGTGCGATTGCCGCCGCCGATACTGAGCGTATCGCGGACGCGAACGAAGTACAGACCGTCGCGTGGCGCGCGCCACGATTGAATGCGTGGCTTGATATCCTTCGGATCGGGTCGCGCCGGATCGCGGTTGAAGAAGTCGTCGTTGAACGCCAGACGCTGACCATTTGCGTCGTACAGCTCGAGCGACAGGTCGAGCCCGGTGTCCATACGTTCGATATCGATGGTGTAGACTTTGCCGCCGACGGCGCCGAAGCGGAACCAATCCTCATCGCCGATCTCGCAAATGCCGTGTGTAACCGGCGAGTCGACCAGCACCAGTTTCGCGCTGCCGGGATTATTCCCCGGATCCAGTGCGCCTTCAGGACACGTCGGACCCGGCGTCGGCGTCGGACCCAGTGTCGGCGTCGGTGTTGGCGTGATTGTCGGTGATAGCGTCGGCGTGGCGGTCTGCCCGCCAACGGTCACGACGAAGACGCCAAAAGTGCTGGCAGACACGGTGCGGACGCCCGATGTTGAGTTGTACGAGCCGCTGACCGTGACCAGCAGATTGTTGTACGTGCCTGGAACGACGTTGCCGCCAAGGCTCAGTTGCACTGTAAAATTCACGGTCGTTCCGCCGGCGACGTTATTGGCCACCTGCACCGGGCCCGGCGAGCTGACGGTGACGCCAGCCGGCACATTCGATGCGGTAATGTTGAATGTCGTCGTCGGGCTGGCGGCTGTGGCGTCATTGATGTTGTTCGTCAACTGGAACGTCAGAGTGATGATCGTTCCGGGGTCGCCCTGCGGCGGTGCACCGACCTGCACGACCTGAACGACCTGCTGTGCCTGAACGATGGACAGAGGAACGCCCACGACAAGAGCAGTAAGCACTCCCAGGAGGATGAACGTAATGACCGCTTTGCGTCGGGTCGTGTACTGATAGCTCACGAAGACGACTCTCCAGCCGCGACAGCCGAAACCTGCGCCATTATACCATGGTGTGTGGCATGCGATGGTTGAGTATCAGCAAGGTGACCGTCATCGGGGTGGACAGACACGCTGCACGCCCAATGCCGGTCTGCTTGCCGCCCTCGCCAGTCGCTCCAGCAATCGTCCAGGGAACAGTCATCGATGCCACGCCTTCGCCCGAAGGTCAGATCCTCGCGCTCAACATTCGTGCGTCGCGCCGCCCCAGGACGTTTGCCAGCGCCGTCATTTGCGGCATCAGCGCAGCGAAGTTTTCGCAGGTCAGTGATTGTCCGCCGTCCGACGTCGCTCGATCCGGATCAGGGTGCACCTCGATGATCACGCCGTCGGCGCCGGCTGCCAGCGATGCCAGCGCCAGCGGCGGCGCCAGGTACCATTTGCCCGTGCCATGCGAGGGATCGGCGATCACCGGCAGGTGGCTCCGGCGCTTTGCGAGCGCTACTGCATTCAGGTCCATCGTGTTGCGGGTGGCCGTCTCGAAGGTGCGAATACCGCGCTCGCACAGGATGACATTTGGGTTGCCCTGGGCAATAATGTACTCTGCTGAAAGCAGCCATTCCTCGATTGTCGCCGACATGCCGCGTTTGAGTAGGACCGGCTTCCCGCTGCGCCCGGCTTCCTCCAGCAACTGAAAGTTCTGCATATTGCGCGCGCCGATCTGCAATACATCAGCATAGCGCGCCACGAGGTCGACATCGGTCGGCGTCATCACTTCGGTGACGACCGGCAGACCGGTGGCGGCGCGCGCCTGCGCCAGCAGACGCAACCCTTCTTCCCCCAACCCGCGGAAGGTGTACGGTGACGAACGTGGCTTGAACGCACCGCCGCGCAGCATGTGTGCGCCAGCTTCGCGCACTGCGAATGCGGTGGTCATAATCTGCTCTTCGCTCTCGACGGCGCACGGTCCAGCGATCACAACGAACGATCCGCCGCCGATCGCGAGGTCGCCGACCTGCACGATCGTATCCTGGGGATGGAACTCGCGTGCGGCGAGTTTGTAGGGGCGGGTGATGCGCACAGCTTCCTGCACGCCAGGGAAACGCTCGATCTCTTCCCGCAGTGTTGGTGGGATGGCGGCGCCGATCACACCGATGATGTTGCGCTCTTCGCCATAAGTAATGCGCCCTTTGAGCCCGTGTTCCTGAATGCGCGCCAGGACGGCGTTCAATTCCTCTTCCGTTGCGTTGCTGCGCATGACGACGATCATGGACACATTCTCCTTTGCCAGCGGTAACAATTGTTCGATAAACGACGGATGACCCTTCTGCGGCAGCGCCAGACGCAGGCGGGGCCGCACGGTGATATCGAGTTCGAGAGCGGTCATGGCATCCTCCGTAGAACAGAGAGTCGGAAACCAGGAACCAGGAACTGAAAACCAAAAATCAAGAAACCGCCAATCAAGCAATCAGAACACTAAAAATCAAAAAAGCGGAGGAAGACCCCTCCGCTACTCAATCCGTTCCGATAACCCTGCCAGCGCATGAGTCTTGCTCCGATCAGGGCGCAGGGTATGTGCGCCACGCATGTACACATGCACGATTTCGTCTGCCCGACGAGTCGTGTTCCAGTGGATCAGCACGCGAATACAGCGCGGCAAACTGTCTGGAACCGCCATTTCGTGGGTGCAGAGCAGCGCAGTGTCGAGCCAGCCGAGTTCGCGTGCAGCGACTGCCGGGAATTCGGCGGTCAGGTCGGGTGTAGTGCTGAAGATGGCGCTTGCGATGTCTTCGGGGCGCACATCGTTGGCGGCAATGATCCGCTGTAACAGGTCGCGTGTCGCTTCGAGAATCGCTTCGCGCGAGTTTTCGTCACAGGTAGTTGCGCCACGAATGCCACGACAGAAGATCGTCATATCCTGCTCCTGAAAATCAAGAAGGCGTGGAGCCTGTTGCTCCACGCCTTCCGAGTTCCGGTACTCTCAACTTCATTCAACGCGAAGCAACCAGTCTCTTGGTGAGCCGGTAAAATACCAGAACCAGAAGAAATAGGCGCTTCGCGGTTGCATAGAAGCTGTCACATTCTGTCCTAACGATTAGTGTGCTGTGAATATACCATACCTGGTCAGTGCTGTCAATCGTCACGATCCGGAGCCGAGCAGTTCTTCCGCTTCGATAATCGCCTGTGCAATATCCTTCATTTTGGCGCGTTTGTCGCGCGCGCGCTGTCGCAACCGTTCGTAGGCGTCGCGTTCGGTCAGCCCCAGACGTTGCATCAGTATTCCTTTGGCGCGCTCGATCAGTTTGCGCGCTTCGAGCGACTCTGCCAGTTCGTGCACCTGCGTGCGCAGCGTCTGCAGGTCGCGGAAGCGCGCCAGCGCGATATTGATTGCGGGCGACAGTTCCGCTTCGTTGACCGGTTTGACGAGATAGCCGAGCGCTCCTGCCTGTTCTGCCTTGCGAATGGTTTCACGGTCGGTGTATGCGGTCAGCATAAGAATAGGCGTCGGGCGCTGCTGGTTGATCCGCGCTGCCGCTTCTGTGCCGTCCATTTCGGGCATGCGGATGTCCATGATGATCAGATCTGGTCCGAGACGCGCCGCCAGATCAATAGCTTCGGCGCCGGTGCGGGCAATCCCTATCACGTCGTAACCGAGCCCTTTCAGTTGCTCTTCGAGCGTGAGTGCCACCAGATCGTTATCTTCTGCGATAAGAACGCGCGTAACTGCCATAGGTTTCGCCCTTTCCACCTGATGTGTGGAAACGGTATCATTCGCTCTATCATAGCACACCTGGTTTCATTGTAAACCCATCTTTTGGGCATGATGCTCGATCGCTGCTGCGACGATAGCGGCAGTTATGGCGTGATGACGCGGCGTACTGCGCCGGGGGTAGACGCGATTACTCATGACGACAATGATCAGGCGATGGTGTGGGATGATCACCAGCGCCGGTCCGGTAAAGCCGGTATGCCCATAACTTCCCGCAGGCGCAGCGCCCATGAAGTTCGGCCGGTCGATCATCCATCCCAGTCCGCATGCGTGTGTCAATCCTGGCGTGTGATTGGTCGTTGCCAGCGCTATCGTTGCTGGTTGTAAAAAAAGGGTATCCGCGCCGTTGGGCAACGGCGGAAGCCAGGCGCGGCACAATGTCCAGAGATCGCCGGCAGTGCTGAAGAGTCCGGCATGTCCGGCGACGCCGCCAAGCGCATACGCGCTTTCGTCGTGAACAGCGCCGTGCACTAGGCATCCGCGCCACGCTTCATCGAATTCAGTCGGTGCAATCTGCGTGAGCAGCGCCGGATCGGGGCGGAAAGCAGTATGACGCAGACCCAGTGGCCGGCAGATCAGATGGTCGATGGCGTAGTCAAGCGGCTGACCGTATACCGCAGCAACGATCTCGCCTAATACCAGTGAATTGATGTTGGTATAGGCGACTCTGCTGCCAGGAGGATGGGTTGGCAGGGTGCGGTATACCTCTGCCAGCAGCGCGTCTCGTCCGTTGCGACAGAGTGCCGACAGACGCAGGTCGAGACCGGATGTATGGGTGAGCAGATGGCGAACGGTGATGGTGCGAGCGCGGAAGGAGGGCAGATAGACGGAGACCGGCGCTTCGAGGTCGAGCTGCCCTGCATCATACAGGCGTAAAGCTGCAGTAGCAGTGAACATTTTGGTCAGCGACGCAATATCGTAGATGGTTGCCGGATGAACTGGCGCGCCCTCGACAGGATCGTAGGTCGTTCTCCCGTAAGCAGCGTGGTGCAGGAGCGTTGCATCGTGTGCAACGAGCACGACGGCGCCGGGGAAGATGCATTGCTCGATGGCATCGGCGACGATGGTGTCAATCGCTGGAATGGGCACGGCAGGCACTGTTTATTGTGTGGGAGCACACGCGGGTCGTTCGATAAGCCAGGGATCGAACTCCACCAGATCGCCCGGCGCATCACCACGACCGTCGGCGTGGCGATCCGGCTCATACGGTCCTTCGACGGCGCCCCACCAGTTATTCCGCATATCAATCAGCACATCGCTGGTAGCGCCGCGCCCGATGCCGCGCTGCAGGTAGATCGGGATGATCGGCGGCGTGTGTTTCTCGATTGCATTGTTCCGGATCGTCAGCAATGGCAGACCGGGCGCCTGTGGCAGGGTGCTGAGAATGCTCACACCGTTCGAGCCGCCAATGAACCCGTTGCACAGTACCGCGCCCTGCACTTGCCCGTTCGTCTCCAACGCCAGGTTTGGACCGTCCTGACCAACCAGGAGGTTCTCCTGAATATCGAGCGTTACGATATCGTTGGGGCTACGACTGCTGATCCGGACGTTGGGTGAGCCGAATGCCATCCGGTTGCCGCCGATGCGGTTCCCTGTCAGTGTGACCGTCCCGCCGCTTTCGTAGATAATCTCAACCGCTGCGCCGTATGGCATGTCATTCCCCGCAATTTCGCTGTTGCGCAGTTCGATGCGACCGCCAGAGACGCGCACATGACCGCCGTTGTCGGTGATACGGCTCGCACGGATCGTCAACGCCCCCCGCTCTGATGCAATGACCGTCCCGCCTGCGCCGCCGCCGCGCACGTCAACATGATCCAGCACGATGTCGCTGCCGGGTCGTCCGACGATCCCTGCCCAGCGCGGCAGACTGGCGCCGATGAAGCGCACCGGACGATCGGGCTGTCCCAGTGCGTACAGGCGTCCATCGACGTAGAGGGTGACTCCAGGCGGAATACGCACCTCGACTCCTGCTTCAATGATCAGCCCGGCGCCTGCTGCCACCACGGTGTCGCGACGCAGGGTGATTGGACTTTGCGCAAGAGTCCAGTTGGTCGTGCTGCGGATGACATCGACCGGGATCGGCGTGGCCGTTGGCGGAGGGCGAGTGGGGCGGGGCGCTGGCGGTTGGGTTGGCTGAACGGGCGCCGGTGTCGGTTGGATAACAACCGGCGGCGGTTCTGGCGTTGGCAGTGCGACCGGCGGTGGTTCCGGCGTTGGTTGCACCATAGGAGGAGGGCTCAGGGTTGGTTCAAGGGTTGGCGCCTGTCCCAGCGCTGGATCTGGCGCTAATCCGGCGCTATCGGGAGCTGCGGTCGGCAACGGGAGATCGAGCGTTGGCGATGGCGCCTCGAACACCGGTGCGACATCCTGCGGCGGCGGATAGGGCGGCGTGTCAGGCGGCAGCGCTGCGACTGTCGGCGCCGTTGTTGGGGCAGAGGGTGAAACCTGCACCGGTTCAACCACTGCGACCGTCATCTGTATCAGTGTCGGTGCAGGTGTCCGTGCGCGCGCCAGTTCGCTTCCTGATGGTGGGAACAGCACCGCCAGCAGAATAGCGAACGCCAGAAAGAGAAGCGCCGCCAGCAGGATGACCGTATCGCGCGAGACATGAAACGGCAGCATCGGCGCCGGTGGTTTATCGGGTGGCTGATCGGCGGGATCCAAACTCTCTCCTCAAACGCACGATATTTTCTGGCATCTTACCATAGCGCCACAGGCAGCGCAACGCTGGCTGAAGATTCTGGGGTACAATCACGCCTGTGAAATACGCGCATACCGCTTTCTCAGGAGGATTGCCGTGAACTGCTGGCACTGCGAACGACCGGCTCACGGAGTATGCATGTTTTGTGGGCGAGCGCTCTGCAAGGATTGCGCACGCGAGATGCCCCACATTGTGGCGCTCTATCGCGACGAACGCGACATCCATCGTGCGATTGTCACAGCGCGCGCGCTCTACTGTGGCGTCTGCGAGCCGCGCGAGGATCCGATCGAACTCCCGGAACTGAAGTAGCACAGTGTTCCTGTCAGGATTGATAGCGCAGTCATTGCAGTGATGGCACTTCGATCGGCAGGCGCACAATCATGCGGGTGCCAACGCCGGTTTCTGTTTCAAACCGGATATCTCCACCGTGATCCTTGATGATCCCATACGATACCGATAGCCCCAATCCGGTGCCGGGAACGCTGCTGGCGCCGAGCGCGCCTTTCGTGGTAACGAACGGCTCGAAGATTCGGTCACGGACGTGCTCGGGAATGCCGGCGCCGGTGTCGCGGACGCTGAGTTCGATGAAAGCGTCGCACTGCCGGAGTGACACGGTGATCGTTCCGCCATTCTGCCCGATTGCATCACGTGCATTGGTGATGAGGTTGAGCAAAACCTGGGCAATCTGTCCGCCATCGCAGAGAATAGCAGGCGTGGGTTCTATGTCGCGCACCAGCGTAATATTGAGTTTACGCAGGTCTACTTCGACGAGAGTCAGAGTCTCAGCGATGATGTCGGCAAGGTGATGCACCTCGCGGCGATGCTCACTGCGCCGTGCGAAGGTCAGCAATCCGCGGGTGATGACCCGTCCGCGCTGGCATGCCTGCCGGATGACGTCGAGCGCGTGATCTTTCTCGTTGCGATCGTCAGTGCTGCGCCCCAGTTCCGCATAGCCGAGCATGCCGCCGAGCAGATTGTTGAATTCATGCCCGATGCCTGCTGCGAACGTCCCCACTGCTGCCAGTTTCGACGACTGGATCAGTTCTGCCTGCTTCTGGCGCAGCTCGGTGAACAGGCGGGTATTCTCAATCGCCACAGCCGCCTGCCGTGTGAACGATGTCAGAATGCGTTGATCATCGCTGTTGAGACCGCGCACATGGTCGAATGCCAGGCAAATGACTCCAACGGCGCGATGATCGGTTTTCATGGGAAGCACGAGTAATGTGGACCACCGAGTCGGGTCATCGGAGTCGATCGCTGGCGCCAGGTGTTGTATGCGTTCATCGGCGATCAATACAATCTGCCCGCGCTGAATGATCTCGTTGTAGCGCGCCTGCTCAACCAGCGGCGAGTCGGGCTGATGGAGCGTCAGACTGTGAACCGCCAGCACGTGAAGGGTATCGTGCTCATACAGAGCGACCCAACCCGCTTCAGCGTCGAGCAGCGCCGCGAGACGTTCGCAGAGCAGGTGAAGCTGGCGACGGTCGTCGAGCGTGGAGAGCATTGCGGTTGCCAGCGCCTGGAGGCGCTCGAGACGTTCGGTGCGCAGACTGAGTTGCGCGCGCAGATCGGTCAATTCGGCGTTGATGTGGCGCTGTTGCGTCTGGCTGCGCGCCAGAAACTGGACGCACCCGAGCAGCCCCAGCGCAAATGGCAGCGCTGCTGGTGCAGCGGGCCAGAGAGCGCCGACCAGAGCGCCATGCAGCGCCATCACCGGCACATACCACCGGAGCGCCCCTGTACTGACAGGCCAGGGCATTGACCATCGCCGCTGATCGTCATATGTTTCGCAGAGCGCCTCCAGAACGTAACCGGCGATGATCAGCATTGCCATAATCAGCGATAGGATGAACGGTGGTGTTTGAACGACTGATACTGTCAGGATGCTGCTGCTGACGACCACCGAGCGAACGGCAATCACGCGAACTGCGCGCCGCCATGGTCGCGGTGTTGCCAGGAAGCTGCCGGTGAGTGCTGCAATCAACGCGGGAGACCAGGCAGTCATCATTGCTCCTGCCACGAGCGCCACGGGCGCCGGCGTGAGTCGCCATCCCTCCGGATCGTTCACTGCAAAGCGGTCGCTCAGGATGATCAAGATGATCAGACCAGCGCTGAGAGCAAGCGTCGTAAGGGACCAGTGCGACCATGTTGTCGCAAGAGCGATGCTGTTGAGCCCAAGCGTGACGCCGACTGCAAGAGCGGTCGGATGGACTGACCAGCGTTCCAGCGCTGGCAGGTGAATGGCCGGTCGGTCGGGTGAGCTCGCAATGCGCTCGGGTGACATACTGTACGATGCCCTGGAGTGTCGAAGATGAACGCTGGTCGGTGAATATGCTGGCGCTCCACTTTGCGCGCTTTTCCAGGCGAAACGTGGTGGCAGTCGAGAATGCTGGAGGCGAAGTGCAATGTGTTCGACAAACGCCAACAGAACAGGCAGCGTCGATCTGAATTCAAGGAACATGCCGTATACTGATGATATACCATACCTGTGGGTAACGTGCAAGAAGTACCATAGTCAGGGTTTTTGTACACATGGAGACATCATATACCGCCGCAGCGCTCGACTCGTATGCCGAGCGCATTACCAGCGGCGTTGCGATGCTGGGTGGCATGCTTATGCTGCCCACGTTGTTTCTCTATCTGAGTGGTTTGCTGGTCGCGGGCATCGCACTGACCGGCGCTGTTGTCACGGTTGCCGTCGCGCTTGCGCTGGCAGTGTGGCTGACGCTCAACTATGCCATACAGCCAGTCGCGTATGTGGTGGCAAACGATGCATTAATCATTCGGCGGCGTTGGATACGCGCATTGCGTATTCCTTTCAAACAGATCGCTGGCGTCTCACTGGCAGGCGCGCTGGCGGATGTACCGCGGTTTGGTCTGCGTCGTTCGTTTAATGCCGGTGTGTTCGGGTATCACGGTCTGTTTCACCTCGATCCATACGGTCGCGCATTTTTCGCTGCGACGCACCGGGAACGGTTCGTAGCGGTGGCGCGGTATGATGCGCCATCCCTCATCGTCAGTCCGGCGCGTCCGCGTGAGTTTGTGGAGACGTTGCGCGAGGCGCTGCTCAAGAGCGCATCGGACAATGGGAAGACAACGTCTGCGCCAGGACAGCAGTCGCCGTTTCTTCTGCAAATTGCAGAACCATCCATCCCTGTATGCCGGAAGCGCGTACTACCAATTGACAACCTTATAGATCGTGATAAAATACACACGTTCATCTGAAAAAGTAAAGAGGAGTCGTATGAAGATGTACAAGCCCCTATGGATGCTCATGGTCGCGGTTGTTACTGCGTTCGCGCTCGCTGCGTGCGGCGGCGGTGGCGGTGGCGGTGGTGGCGGCGCTGCAAGCACAACGATTGAGATCGCGTCTGATGGCGAAAACCTTGCCTACGATAAAACAGCGTTTACAGTTCCGGCAGGGCAGACGATCACCCTGACGTTCAAGAACGTATCAACAGCGCAGCAGCACAACATCGTCATTGTCAAAGGGGGTGAGGATGTGGCTGCCCGGGTCGACGAAGAAGGGGTTAATGCAGGCCCCCCCGATTTCCTGCCTGCGGATCGGGCGGACATCATTGCGGCCACGAAGATGCTTGGTCCTGGTGCAAGCGAGACCATCACCTTCACAGCTCCTGAGCCTGGCACCTACGTCTTTCTCTGCACTTACCCGGCCCACTATGCTGGCGGCATGAAGGGCGTAATGACCGTCGCGCCGTAACGAAGGGACGAAATATCAAACGTATTCCTCGCACCGGAGTCTGTTCAACCGCCAGATAGTTCAGAGTAAGCGAAAACGAAGCGATCTTCTTGTCCTCCAGGGATTGCTTCGTTTTCTACCATTTCATAGTCCCTCCGCCAGCGACGTCTGCGCACTTTCTGGTCCCGCCAGCGCGCAGTGCCCCGGGCAAACGGCATCATACCCTCCCAGCGACATTTGCGTGCCTGCTGTCTTCCGCTCACCGGGTTTCTGTCACCTTAGTCAGTCCACGCGGATCATCGGGATCGAACCCGCGAGCGCGGGCAAGATGCAAGGCAAGCAGTTGCCCGGCGATGATCGCCGTCATCGGCGCAAAACGCTCCTCAACACTGACAGGCAATGGAGCAGGTCGATCGGCAATGTCCAGAATGGCTGGCACATCGCTTATTGCTGTGATATGGGCGCCAAGGTTGCGCAGACGGCTTGTGAGTGTTGTGAGATCCTCAGCGACTGCGCCCTGGGTTGCAACGAGGATGACCGGAAAATCATCGCGCATAAGAGCGATGGGTCCGTGCTGAAAATCCGCAGCTGAATACGGTTCCGTCACTACACGGGTCAGTTCCTTCAATTTGAGCGCAATCTCCCAAGCCGTTGCGTAATGGTAGCCGCGCCCGATAGTAACGGCAGCGGTTGCCCCTGCCATATCTCCAGCAATGTCATGCATATGGGCATCGAGTGAGAGGATCGCTTCCATTGCGTCGGGGATCGTTGCCAGCGTTGCCAGCCCGGCGCTATCGTTTGCCATGCTGAGGGTTAGCAGCGCCAGCGCGGCCAGTTGTGTTGTATAGGTCTTGGTTGCAGCGATACTGCGCTCGACGCCGGCGTGTAACGGAATAATGAACTCAGCCGCGCGCGCCAGCGCCGATTCCGGGTGGTTTGTGATCGCAATCGTTGGTGCGCCAGCGCTGCGGGCATCCTCGATGACCGTGCAAATATCGGGAGACGCACCTGACTGTGAGATGCCGATGACCAGCGCCCCCTCGAAGCGCAAATGAGCGCCATATCGCGTGTGTAACGAAGGTGTCGCCAGTGCAACCGGCAACCCCAGCATCGCCCCCATGAGATATTGGGCATAGCGCGCCGCATTATCCGATGAGCCACGTGCAGCGATGACAACGTACTGGTATCTTCGGTTACTCAAGGTATGCGCCAGTCTGACGACTTGTTTAATCTCTGTATCAACAAGTCGACGCAGTGCTGCAGGTTGTTCCTGAATCTCGTCGAGGAGGAGTGATCTGTTCATGCGAGTATCCTTTGTTTGCATACAGTGCGTAGTAATGGTGCATCAACCGGCAAAAAGCGTCAAGTGGCGCGTGCAGAACATGGTGAGGATGGCGCATCTCCTGAATGAATGAACGTTAATGATCCTGCCATTTCTATTCATCGGTTGCTTTAGTGCACACTGTACTATGGTGATGTCAGAAAGATAGCGCCTCCAGATATCACGCGACACGAGGCGTATTACCGTCCTCAGCAGGCGTGTACACTCCAGTATTTCTGTGATATGGAGAGGGGAGAGACGTTGAACGCCGTCACTTTCGCAGACCGTGTCTGCGCCCTGCGTAGAGATGTATCGCATGCGCCAGATGGCTCGATCGTCATTCCGGTTAATGCGCAGACGGATCTCGAGCGGGTCTGGACGGTTATCAATGATCTGCTGTTCTACAAAGGGCGATATGCATTCGAGATCATTGTGGTAGTAAACAACTACCGACCGGATGATCCGCCACTACTCGATCCGTTCCACCAGGCAGGCGTGCGAGTCGTCAGCTGTCCGGATGTGCGCATTCCAGGGATTCGGGTGGCAGTAACGGCGCGGGTTCATGGAGCGCGCGTTGCCGCATCGTCGCTCACCATTCACATCGATGCCGATTGTCGCGTGCCTGACCCAACGGCGCTGCTCGACTGGTATGTAGAGCAGTTCGCCGCCGGAGCTTGCGCTGCGTACACGCCGGTCAATTTTTGCGATCTGAGCGATGACTCTGCAACACGGGCGCGGGTTGCCATTCACCATCTCACACGCTGGTTCAAGCGATGCGTGCTGGGGGTGCCGACGATCCGGGGCAGCAATTTTGCAATCGATCGAGATCTCTTTATCGAATTGTTCGATGCCAGGTATCTGCCGGCCGACTTTAGCATCGGCCCGGTGCTGCGTGCTCGCGGTGCGCCGGTTGCTTACAACAATTCACCTCGTCTGGCCGTGTTGACATCAGGGCGATACTTCGAGCGCGGCTGGCGGGAACTGGTGCGGTATCTGATTTATCGGCTGCGTTACAACGTCAACATGCTGCGCGTGCGTGTCGGGATGACAAATCCTGATGATCATCAGGCAAACACAGATCGCCCCTACCGCGTCTATCGCGTAACCGGTTCTGACCTTCAGGATCAGTCCAGGAAAGAGAAACAGCCGTTATGAGCACATTACGTCGTCGCGTCATTGTTCTCCTTTTGTGGCTGATTGTCGGTTTCAACATTGAGCGGCTCGATCTGGGAAGTGTTGATACCATCGATCTTGAGTCGGTCACCTATGTTGTCATTGCGGCAGTTGTGCTGCTGCCATGGTTCAGCGTTTTTCAGAAGCGTTCGCCGCTTTTCGTTGTCGCGTTGGGATGGGTTGCGCTTGGGACTGCCCTTGCGTTCGACTCTTCACCCAAATTTGGCGGCGTTCATACGTATCTGACCATGGTGGAGTTCATGCTGGTGGCCGGTGCGGCTGTCCTGGCGCATCGCGCGGCTGCGGCGCTCGAAGAGTTTCGTAGAGCAGTGGAAATCATGACGCTGCGTGATAAGAATGACCGTTTGAGTTCTCTCAACGATGCCCAAGAAACCATCCATACGCAAATGAGCGCTAGCCGCCGCATGCATCGTCCGTTGAGCGTGATTGTGCTCGAAGCCGACGCACGTTCGCTCAATATGATGATCCATCGTTTTGTACAGGAATTGCAGCGCTCCATGATGCAGCGGTATGTCCTGGCAGTCACGGCGCGCGTGCTTGCCCGCCACCTGCGCCGCACCGATCTGATTATCGAAGATGGCAAACCGGGTCGACTGATTGTAGTCGCGCCTGAGACGTCTCAAGAGAAAGCTGAACTGCTAGGGGATCGCCTGGTGCACCTTGTGCAGGATCGATTGGGCATTACGGCCAGATATGGGGTAGCTGCGTTTCCTGAGCGCTCATTGACGTTCGAGGATTTGCTCGAGACCGCTCAACAGAATCTCCGTCGGTCTCAGCAAAGCGGTTCCGATGCTCCTGTGCAAGAGGCATTGCACGTTCCCGAAGTGCAAGTGTGAGCGATCTCTGGAGAGTAATGCGAAATTGTCGAGTTTGTGAGGTGTGAGGAACGGTATGGCTACCATCGTTGACAGGCGAAGTCGTCCGGCGTATCAGCTCGACTGGATTGAACGTTACCGTCCTGAACGTCAGTGGTTGCGCGGGCGGACATACCGGCGCGCCAAGCGCGTGATGGATCTGACCCTATCGTTGCTTGCGCTGCCCGTGATTCTGCCGTTGTTCGCGCTCATCGCGCTGGCGATCAAAATCGAGTCGCCGGGAGGTCCGGTGATCTTCAAGCAGAATCGCACCGGCAAGGGCGGACGACGTTTCAAAATGTACAAGTTTCGCACTATGGTGCCGAATGCTGAGGAACTGAAACAGCAACTTGCGCACCTAAACGAATTGCAATGGCCTGACTTCAAGATCACAAATGATCCGCGCGTAACACGGGTTGGGAAGTTCTTGCGCAAGACCAGTCTCGATGAATTGCCGCAGATCATTAATGTGTTGCGTGGGGAGATGAGCCTGGTCGGTCCGCGTCCGACGTCGTTCGATGCCAGCACGTATCAGCTGTGGCAGACGGCGCGCCTCGATGTGAAGCCGGGATTAACCGGTTTATGGCAGGTGTATGGGCGTGCCAGTACAGAGTTCGACGAGCGACTGCGTCTTGACATTCTGTACATCGAGCACCGCTGCCTGGGATTGGATCTGGAGATTCTGGCGCGAACCGTTCTGGCAGTGTTTCAGGGTCGAGGAGCGCACTGATGTTGGGTGCATCACCAGGGCATGGGAGAGGTGGTATGAATCCGGTTGCACAGCGTCCGCGCACGGTTGCATACACAATGTCACGCTTTCCCAAGTTGACTGAGACGTTTATCCTGATCGAAATGCTCGAACTTGAGCGCCAGGGTCTGCAAGTCGAGATCTTTCCGCTCATTCGCGAACGGGCGCCTGTGCAGCATGCCGATGCACAGGCGATGGTCGAGCGTGCGCATTACTGTGCGTTGTTTTCGCGCCCAACCCTCGATGCCCAGATCTACTGGCTCATGCGCCGTCCGGCAGGGTATGTGCGGGCCTGGTGGCGTGCGATACGCGGCAATCTATCGTCGCCAAAGTTTCTCTCTCGCGCTCTGGTTGTGGTTCCCAAAGCTGCCTATGCTGCACGACGGATGGTCGAGCTCGATGTCGATCACCTTCATGCGCACTATGCGACCCATCCAGCACTGTTTGCGTATGTGGTCAATATGTTGACCGGGATTCCGTACAGTTTCACGGTACATGCCCACGATCTCTATGTCGAGCGCCCGATGCTGCGCGAAAAGATCGCTGCTGCCCGTTTTGTAGTCGCTATTTCCGAATTCAATCGTCGGATGATGATCGATCTGTATGGATCAATCGCCGAAGAACGGGTTGTGGTGGTGCACTGTGGCGTCGATCCGGCGCTCTTTCGTCCACGTGAACGATCGTCTCGCTCGGACATCTTCACGGTTGTGTGTGTGGCGAGTCTAGCTGGCTATAAAGGGCAACGCTACCTGATCGATGCATGTGCCAGATTGCGTGACCGAAACGTGCCATTCCGCTGTCTGCTGATCGGCGAAGGTGAAGACCGACCGCGCCTGGAGGCGCAGATCCGCGATCTGAACCTCGAAGGGCATGTGGTGCTGATGGGCGCGCTGCCGCGGCATCGGGTCAGTGAGGTGTTGCAGCAGGTTGATGTCATGGCGCTACCGAGCATTATGATGCCGAACGGCAAAATGGAAGGCATTCCGGTGGCGCTGATGGAAGCGCTGGCGGCTGAAATACCGGTAGTTGCAACAGATATTTCCGGCATTCCTGAACTGGTGCGTGATGGTGAAACCGGTCTGCTCGTGCCGGAACGCAACGCAGCAGCTCTGGCAGACGCACTGATGCGCCTGTACGCCGATCCCGATCTGGGGCGACGTCTGGCGGCAGCCGGCAGGGAACTGGTGGTGCGCGAGTTCAACCTCGAACCCAACGTCGCTCAGTTGCGCCGGTTGTTCGAATGTAACCGGCAATCGTCGCGGCAGAGTCTGACTGTGCAACCTGTTGAGGCGTCGTGATGCTGATAGACCTGCCATATCATCCGCTGCGCGTCCTGCACGTCCGTCCTCGCCTGGGGATCGGCGGTGCGACCGAGTATCTCATCCGGTTGGCAGAGAGCCAGGCGACAGCAGGGTATCACGTCGTCGTTGCATCAGGCGGTGGTGAATGGATGCGACGAATATCTCATGTTGCACGATTGTATGACCGGCTGCCGCTCGCTCCATATCTTGGAGCAGGCAAACGGGCGCCTAATATTCCGGGATTGCTGGCGTCCGGTTTCTGGCTGGCGCGTATTGTTCGCGCTGAGTCGATTGATCTCATCAACACCCACCATCGCTTCGCTGCACTGGCGGCCAGGCTGGCATCGCGTCTGACCGGTGTTCCGGTTGTCACCACGCTCCACGAAGTGCCATGGCGGAACCGTAGCCTGACACGGTTCGCCCTGGGCGCTCAGGCAATCACGATGAGTGCGATGATGAAGCGGTTTGTGGTCGAGACGTGCGGCATTGCGCCGGATCGGGTCACGGTCATTCCGATCGGCATCGATCTCCCGCCGCAGCTGTCCGATGCGCAGCGTCGGCGCCTGCTGGAAGAGTTGCACCTGGACGGCAATGCACCGATCATCGTAAGCGTCGGGCGGCTGGTGTCGCGCAAAGGGCACGTGTATCTGCTACGCGCATTGCCGGAGGTGGTTCGGCGGCATCCCGACGTGCAAGTGGTGCTGGTAGGCGATGGCGAGGAGCGATCAGCGCTCGAAAGAGAGGTAAAGGCGCTCGGTATAGCGGATCACGTTACGTTTGCCGGCGCTCGAAGCGATGCCGTTGCGATCATGTCACTGGCGACCTTTACCGCACTGCCATCGCTGGAAGAAGAGTTCGGGATCGTGATTACGGAGTCATTCGCCTGTGGTAAACCGGTCGTTGCGACCAATGTCGGCGGTATTCCCGAACATGTGCGTCCGATGGAGAATGGTCTGCTCGTACCGGCAGGCGACAGCTACGCATTGGCGGAGCGGATCACCTTTTTGCTCGACAATCCTGACCTGATACGGCAGCTGGGTGAGAGCGGCCTGTGCGCCGTCGAGCAGCAGTATACCCGGCAGCGCTTTTTCGAGCGCACCGAGGAAGTGTATCGCACAGCGTTGCAGCGGTGTCGAGAGGTTGTGAGATGATCGGTCGTTTGTTCTGGTTGTGTGTGGCGACAGTCGGGTACGTGTATGCCGGTTATCCGGCGCTGCTGACCCTGCTGGCGCGATTGCGCCGGCAACCGTCGTATGTGCCATTGGCTGATCTGCCGGTCGTCACTTTGCTGATTGCGGCGTACAACGAGCAGAGTGTGATTGCAGCCAAGCTGGAAAACAGCCTGGCGCTCGATTATCCGCATGATAAACTCCAGATTCTGGTCGCTGCTGATGGTTCTGATGATGCGACACCTGCAATCGTCGCCGGTTTCGCTGCTCGAGGCGTGGATCTAAGTTATGCTCCGGAGCGCGCCGGGAAACTGGCAGCTATCTTGCGCGCGCTGTCACAGGCGCGCGGCGAGATCGTCGTGCTGTCTGACGCCAACAACCTATATGATGCCGACGCACTGCGCGCACTGGTTGCTCCGTTTGCCGATCCGGCGGTAGGTGCAGTCACCGGCGCTAAGGTGATTGCGAAGGGCGATGGAGCTCTTGGCGAGTCGGAAGGGTTGTACTGGAAATACGAATCGTACATCAAGCGCCAGGAGACCCGCCTGGGGAGTTGCACCGGCGCTGTAGGCGAGATTATGGCGGTACGACGTTCGCTGCTCGATCAACCATTGCCGTCGGAAGCGCGATTGATGGCAGATGACCTGGCGCTTGCTATGCACATTCTGAAGCAGGGGTATCGCGTTGTCTACGCTCCTGAGGCGCGTTCGATCGAACGAGTCTCGGCTTCGGTGCGCGATGAGCAGGAGCGCCGCGCACGGATTGTTGCGCAACGGTTCGTGTTGATGCGCTACTCGCACAAGATGCTGCCGCTGTCGAACCCGCTGTTGGTCTGGCAGATTGTATCGCACAAATATCTGCGTCCTCTGGTTCCACTGGCGATGATTGGCGCACTGCTCGCCAATCTGGCAGCAGTGGTTCGACCAGCATCACGAGGCGGCGTCGTGCGTCTGGCGCATCCGTTCAACTGGATCATGTTGCTGCTGCAGGCGGTCTTCTATGGCTTGTCCTGGGCGGGGGCGCACAGTGAGCGCCGAGGGACGCTAGGCAAAATCCTGTACATCCCGACATTCCTGGTCTACGGGAATCGTGCGGCACTCGATGGGTTCTATCGTTTTCTCACCGGACGCCACACATCGCTCTGGAATCGTGTACAGCGGCGTGAGGGGGAAATATATGTTGAACAGGTTACATCGGTAGGAAAGGAAGCAGGTCAATGAGTCTGTCTACATTCGTTCGTGTTCTGCTGCGCAACTGGTGGCTGATCGTGCTGGCGACAGCGCTGACGGTGGGGAGTACGGCGGTGTTCGTGCTTGTGCAGAAACCCGTGTACGAAGCTG